>JAYSVF010000180.1:0-22953 GCA_043718695.1 Acidimicrobiia bacterium
GAGCGAAGCCGTCTGCACTGAATTCATGGCCAGCGGCTTCTCGCAAATCACATGCTTCCCTGCTTGCAGAACCGCAAGAGACTGTTCGAAATGAGCGTCGTTGGGCGATGTTATGTGTACGGACTGAATCGACGGTTCGCCAAGAAGCGCCTCGAGAGAATCAAAGACCCTTGGAAGATTGGCACTGTCCGCCTTGGCTTGGGCCCGCTGCGGGGTAGAACCAACAATCCCCACAACGTTGACCCCCAACCGCCGCAGGGCCTCAGTATGAGCCACGCCCATAAATCCCGTGCCAACGATCCCAACATTGATACTCCCGAGCGGGTTAGTCATAATACTTAGGCCTTCCTTGCCTGCGGTGCGAGAACAATTTTCTTCTGACCGCGGGGAAGCTACTATGCCGCCGGATCAGCTCCAACTGTTTCGTTCCTCAATTTTGCCAGCGACCAAACGGAACTCACACCGAAATCGCCTCGCCGTACCGTACGCGCACATACACCTAGGTGGAGTTGTTGTCCCGTGACTTCCCCATATCGATGTTTGTGGGTGAATTCACCACTTCACAAAGATTTTGAAGAAATTCCATTGGATGAGTCATTCGACCCTTGCAGTGCTGAGTGATTCGGCATTAAAGAGTTATGCATCATGAATGAGCGCGGCGGTTTAGCGGATTACACAATTGAACGAGAGATCGGGCGAGGCACCATGGGCGCGGTCTACCTGGCCCGAACCCCGGCGCCTGAATCGCTTGAAGTTGCGATTAAACGCGTCCCAACGTTTGGTACCGCTGAGGATCGCGAGCGATTGCGCCGCGAGGCCGAGACCATGGCGCAGCTTGATCACCCCAACGTTATGGCCGTCCTCGATGTGCTCGATGATGGTGAAGGTATTGCCCTCGTGATGCCCTATGCCATCAATGGAAACCTCACAAAACGGCTCGCATTGGGAGTACTCAGCCCAGACGCGACACAGAATGTGATCCTGCCCATCGGCGAAGCTCTGGCTTCGGCCCACGATCAAGAAATCCTGCACCGCGACGTAAAGCCATCAAACATTGTTTTCACCGCCGACGACATGCCGCTACTGGCCGATTTCGGGATCGCCCGAAACGCCATGCAAGCCAACCTCACCCGAACCGATCTCGCCATTGGAACCGCGGGCTACCTGGACCCTGATCAGGCCGACGGAGCACAGCCGGGGCCACTAGCGGATCAGTATGCGTTGGGCGTGGTGGCTTATGAGTGCTTAACGGGTGTTTCCCCTTTTGCTGCGCCAACCCCAATGGGTGTTCTGCGTAACGCCGACAAAGGTGTCTTTCCTCCCCTCGACCGAGCAGCAATTGGGCCCATGGCCGAAGTGATCGAACGGTGCTTCACCCGAAACCCTGCCGCCCGATTCCCCACCATGTGGGAATTCGTAAGCGCGCTGAAAGATCCAGCGACCTACGTAGCGAACCGGCCGACGTCGATTACAGCACCTATCGATCGAGAACTCAGTGATTCATTCTCGAATGATCTTGGTGACGATGCCACCCGCAGCTTTCGCCGACAATCTCGTTCGACCCAACTAGCCGAAGCAACACCGGTTAAGCCTTCACGTAAGCGCGCCGTGCGAGCCGCAGCAGCAGGAATTGTATTGCTCTTGGCCGGAGGAGGGGGGCTCGCCGCAGTACGGGCGAACGGCACCGCAACCTTGCGGAGTTTGGGCGTACCAACCCTGCCAACCTGCAACGCGCAAAGCACCACACAATGTGTCAACGCCGTCGTGCGAACCAACACCGGGGTTGACGTCACCTTTGCTTCGGGCACCAAAGCTTCCTATATCGTCGGTGCGCCCAACGATGCCTTACGGGCAGGAAACTGGTTCTGTGGAGAGCGTGCCACCCTTGCCGTGTATAACCCCGGCACTGGTGTCATTTACTTTTTCAACACGTGGCCAACCGGCGATTCGGCTATCGATGCCTCAACCTCTCTCGAATCCGTGGCCGACCAAACCGGAATCATTGGTGCACAAGTTGGAGTCGGTGATACCAACGGTGACAAGTGCGCCGATATCGCCCTGGACCTCAATGGTACGCGTACATGGTTTGCGCCAAATGCCCAAACAAAACGACTCGTTCGAGCTCCACTGAGCCTGAGCACCCCCGCTACCGACGAAGTCTCCCAATGAAACGCTTCTTGCGTGTCACTAGCGCAACGTCGGTTGCCATAGTCCTTGGCCTTCTTAGTGGTTGCTCTACCAAGGCGGGGAAAGAAACTCTCGCCCCAAATGTTGCGCCAACCCAAAAAACCGTGAGTCCCATCGGGCTCGCCCCGGTAACTACTACAACCACAACAACGACCACCAGTACAACAACCTCAACTACGACTACAACCACAACGGTTGTTGCGATCACCGTTCCTGAGACCATTCCTGAGATTGTTCCTGTAGTCATTGCGCCCCCACTCCCTGCTCCTGCGCTTGCCCCGGCCCCGGTTGCCGCAGTTGCGCCCGTCGTGCAAGCGACCCTTGCGCCTGCACCAAAACCGCCGGCACCCAAGCCCAAGCCGAAGCTCGCACCCAAACCCACGGTACCCAAACCGGTCCAGGCAACGACTCTCACCCCGACCCAAGCGGCGACGGTCCCACCCACCGTTGCTCCAGCCACTCCGCCCCGAACAACTCCACCGGCTCCAACGACTATCGCGACACCAACGCCACCAACGACTACTGCGACACCTTCGACACCTGCGACGAAAGTCGTGAGACCACCCATTACAACCATCCCAAAACCCAGCAAACTGCGGGTCAATACTCCTTGCCCAAAAGCCAAACTCAACGTTGTAGCGGTTGCCACGGATGGCTCAAACATTGTGTGTTCCAAGGTCAAGAAGCTTTACGTTTGGACTGGTGTAGTAAGCACTTCCGTCCCGGTGGCTGCCGCTCCTACAGCACTGGCCATCACGCCCGGGTTCAACGGAACAACACTCAAACTAGGCGTACTTACTACAACAACTCATCCCGTGTGGGGGCAAATCGGTAAGGCACTTCTCGCTGGCACCCAAGCACGAGTGGCGGGCATTAATCGTCGAGGAGGAATCGGCGGCAAGTACAAGATCGAACTCGTTACTGCCGATACCAACTACGACGCTCAAGGTACCGTCACCCAATACAACGCCATGAAAGACAAGGTTGCCGGCTTCGTTACCGTGCTGGGCACTCCAGCTACCGAAGCCCTCGAGCCAATCCTTCGCAGTGAGGGTGCCCTCGCCTCCCCTGCATCACAAGAAGCTCGATGGGCCTCAGCACCAAATCTGCTCCCCGTCTTCAACAGCTACCAGGTGCAAGCCATCAACGGGATCGCCTACTTTCTTGAAACCGTCGCTCCTGCCAAGCCCACGATTTGTGCAGTTTCGGTTGGAACAAGCTTTGGCGATGCAGGAGCTGAGGGTTTCAAGTTTGCCGTTGATCGGCTCGGCGCCACAGCAGGCCCAGCACTTACTATCGGCGCAACCGATAACAACGTGGCACCGTTCATCGGCCAACTGCGGGCGGCAAACTGCGCGGCGGTAATGGTAACGGTTGGCCCGGCAACCACCCTGCAGCTCGTTGTGGGTGGTCGCCAAGCCGGATTCTCGCCGCGGTGGATCATCATGGGTGCCAGCTTTTCCGACAAAATTGTGGTTCCTCAGACCAGCCCGATCTTTGAGGCGAGCGCCTGGGTGGTTGGTGACGGCACACAGTGGGGAGACCCCAGCGTGCCCGGCATGGCAAAAATGATAAGTGAACTGATTGCTTCAGACAATCGATTCTGGACCGAAAATCCTGATATAGGCCTCACCTACGGCTACACCCAAGCAATCATCTGGGAAGCCGTTTTAGAAAAAGCAGCGGCTCGCGGAGACTTCTCGAAAGCCGGTCTTCTCGCTGCTTCGACACAAATTGGAACCGTCGACGCGTTCGGCCTGGGGTCACCCGTCGACTACTCGCAGCCTTCGCGCCTCGCCAATGCCCGAACCACCATCTTCGCCATCGACGGTTCGTATCGCAATGCCTTAAAAGTGTTGGTACCGTACTATGTCTCACCCGCTGCGCAGACCTACCGCAAGTAAGGGTTAACTGCGAACTGTTGCATAGGCACTTCGAACCGCTGATGCCACGGCCCCTTCCACTGACGGGTTCGTAACAGAACCTCCACCGAGGGACCATTGTGCGGCCAGTTCGGCAAAGGGGTTGGCCGATTGCTCCGAGTTTGAGCCCGAGATAATAACTTGGCTTTTCGACTCGGCCCATACAACTGCAGCTTGGATGCAAGCGCCGGTTGCCACATGCTCATCGGCATCGGGAACCACAACGGGCCGTTGCGCAAGATCAGCAACAACCTGGCGGAACGCTGCCGACCGTGAACCGCCACCGATGAGAAACAGTCGGCCACCAGTTTCCACTCCTGCCGCGGTGAGCGCATCAAGACCGTCAAGCAACCCACAAACTACGCCTTCAACCGCAGCCCGAGCAAGCTGCCCGCGAGACACATCAGAACGGATTCCACTCAACACACCTGTGGCATCAGGACGATTTGGGGTACGTTCACCATCAAGGTAAGGCAGCAACACCAAACCCCCGCAGCCAGCTTCCTGCGCCAGCACCAGATCTTCAAAGCTCTGGTGATCGGTGCCGAGCAAACGACTTACGGCATCGGTAACTTTCATAGCGTTCAGCGTGCATACCAATGGCAAGAAATGTCCTGAGGCATCAGCGAACCCAGCGACACAGCCAGTTGGATCGGCTGTCGAGGTGTCGGAGACGGCGTAGACGGTTCCTGAGGTGCCAAGTGAAATCACAACGTCACCGGGAGCCAGGCCAATCCCAAGTGCTGCGGCCATGTTGTCGCCCGTGCCCGGCCCAACAAGAACCGATTCCGGCAACCCGAAAGCAGCTGCGGCAGACTTCGTAAGCGTGCCTGCGGATTCTCGTGGACCAAGCACCTCAGGTAAGGCCGCTAACCAGTTTTTTCCGGGATCGACTTGAGCTAAAAGGTCAAGCGCCCATGTTCCCGTTTTCGGCGACCAATAGCCCGTCCCTGAGGCATCGCCCCGATCAGTGACGGCTCGCCCAACACAACGTCGAGTCATTTCATCGTGAGGTAACAACACTGTTGCTATGTGCGCATAGTTTTGCGGTTCATGGGCTTTGAGCCACGCCAACTTGGTTACCGTGAACGCAGCGACCGGGACGCTGCCACAAGCACTCGCCCACCACTGTGGACTCTGTGCCGCAACCAAGGCATCGGCCTCCGGCGCAGATTCCGTATCATTCCAAAGCTTTGCGGGCCGAATGGGTTGACCGTTCGCATCGAGGGTCACCATGCCGTGTTGCTGCCCACCTATGGACAGCGCAACCACCTCGTTGCGCTGCTGAGCAGATAGGACACTCAACGCCGTATTCATTGCTTCGGTGAGGGCTGCCCACCATGCATTGGGATCCTGTTCGCTGCGCGGAGGTGTTGTGGGCGGATGCGCGGCTTTTGCGGTCGCTAAAACTACCCCAGTGACCGCATCTCGCACCTCCACCTTTACCGATTGCGTCGACGAATCCGCACCAATTACTAAGGCCATGAATGCACCTTAGGCGGCCGCAAATGCGAACAAAGGAATCTCAGGAAACACCACGGCACAACTGCTGCAGCGGTTCAATGCCGAGGTTGCGATAACGACGCGAAACCTCGATCGGGAAACCTATCGCGAAGGACCACCAGGGAGTGCAGCTCAGGGCAGACTTGG
Source organism: Acidimicrobiia bacterium (assembly GCA_043718695.1). GTDB lineage: Bacteria > Actinomycetota > Acidimicrobiia > Acidimicrobiales > JANYDT01 > JANMZO01. Next base: position 5,760 of record JAYSVF010000180.1, read on the forward strand.
GCATGGGAGTTCTTCTTGCCGTTTTTAGCGCGCTTGTTTACGGGTGCGCCGATTTCCTGGGAGGAAAGGCAACACGAAAGTCAGCCGCATCAACGGTGACCGCAAGTTCGCAGCTCGCTGGTCTAAGCGTTCTAGCCCTGGGCTTGCTCGTGGTCGGAGGCAAAGCTCCAACGTGGAGAGTTCTGGGCTTTGGTGGTCTTGGAGGACTAGCCGGAGCCCTAGGAATCATCCTGCTGTACGCAGCATTAGCGCAGGGAACCATGAGCATCGTCTCCCCCGTCACTGCGGTTACCGCCGCTGTGGTGCCTCTACTTGCGGGAACGCTTTGGTTGGGTGAACGCCCGGCGACACGCGCTTGGGTGGGCGTGGGCATCACGATCATGGCGATCGGTCTCGTAAGCCAAGCCGCGGGCCCGGGCGGACGGGGTTCGGGGGCGTTGCGGATCGTAGCCATGTCGGTTGGCGCAGGGGCAGGATTCGGGACGTTGTTTGTGTTGCTACGCCAAGCAGGCGATGCACGCCAAGTCGGGCTTTGGGCCTTGGCGGGTGCCCGCCCCGTCTCCATTGCCGCCGCATCGTTGTTGGCCAAGCGCGAAGGAAAGCCAATTCTCGTTCCGCGGTCGGAATGGAAGCCCGTGGCAGCTGCAGGCATGCTCGACCAAGCGGCCAACATCCTTTACGTGCTTTCGATCGGTCGGGGCCTGCTCTCAGTCCTTGCCGTTCTCGCTGCCCTCTACCCCGTTTCCACGGTTGCGCTGGCTCGAATAATCGATGGCGAACGACTGCAGCGGGTGCAACTCGTAGGCGTGAGTGCTGCCTTCATTGCCCTCGTCCTGGTAGCCAGCGCATAGCGCGAACCGATATGTTTGGCGCGAAACTCTGGCAGTCAACAAATGCCTACCCAAGAAAGAAAAGCTTGCGTTCAACGTTCGAACGCAAGCTTTATTGTTTCTCGTTTTGGGCCACGAACGGCACCGTATCGAATGTGTAGAACCGTGCGTTCAAAGCGCACGAAGGCAACTCGGTCAGCTCACTGGTGCGGCTTTGCGCCGATCGCTACTGAAACTTCGCGTGGATAATGACAAGCTACGAAATGCCCGGTACCAACTTCTACGAGTTCCGGTTCCACCTCGGCACACTTGGCCTGCTCCGCTGGACACCGCGTACGGAATCGGCAACCCGACGGCGGGAACATCGGCGAAGGAAGATCGCCTTCAAGGGCCGATGTTTGATCGGGTTTGATTGCCGGGTTCGGCTCGGGTATCGAATCAATCAATGCCTTGGTGTAGTGGTGGGCAGGATTGGCATACAACGTGTCTGGTGGTGCCACTTCACAAATCTTGCCGAGATACATCACCACGACGCGGTCACTCACGTTCTTCACTACCGCTAAGTCGTGAGCGATGAACACCAACGTGAGGCCGTAAGCCTTCTTCATATCCTGCAACAGGTTCAGAATCTGAGCCTGCACTGAAACGTCGAGGGCTGATACTGGCTCGTCGCAGATCAACATTTTTGGATCCATCACCACAGAGCGGGCGATGCAAATACGCTGACACTGGCCACCTGAAAATTCGTGAGGCTTACGATTACCCGCTTGATCGGGATCGATTCCTACGGTTTCAAGCGTATGGCGAACCTTAGCGAGCCGTTCTTCCTTGGTTCCCTTTTTCCAAATTTCCAACGGCTCACTGACGATGTCGGTGACTTTGCGTCGCGGGTTGAGGGAGCTAATTGGATCTTGGAAGATCATTTGCATCCGTGGACGCAGCCCCCGCATCTGCTCCGTACCCAGTTTGGTGAGATCTTGACCCTCCAAGATGATCGACCCTGAAGTGGGCCGTGGGAGCTGCATGATTGCTTTGCCGGTCGTGGATTTACCGCAACCAGATTCACCAACGAGTCCGAGGGTTTCGCCTTCCATTACGTCGAGGGAAATTCCCGAGACTGCATGAACTTTCAGTCCGCTTCGTCCGACAGGAAACTCCACTACAAGGTCATCAACACGCAGAAGTGCGGTTCCTTCGGGGCGAAGGTGTGCTTTTCCGGTACCGGCCATTCTTAGTTCCCTACGCTTGCGGCCATCGCGGCCGGCTTTAATGAAATTGCTAATGGATGCCAGCATCGGAAAAGGTGTGTTGGGTCAGCGGGGTCAGCGGCGAGCGGAGGCATATCCGTTCGACACTGATCCGTGGCGTAGGTGCACCTCGGCGCGAACCGGCAACCCTCTGGAGGGTTGATCAGCTGCGGAGGACGACCGGGAATCGCCTCAAGCCGCGTGTGTGATGGATCCGAAGTTTTCGGAATCGAGTTGAGTAGGGCCGCGGTGTACGGGTGGCGCATTGAGGCGAACAACTTTGCCGTTGGGGCCTTCTCCACGGCTTGCCCGGCGTACATCACCATGATCTCATCGGCGCGACCCGCGACCACTCCAAGGTCGTGAGTAACGAGAATCATGGCCATTTTGCGTTCCTGCTGCTGACGGGCCAGCAAGTTCAGAATCTGTTTTTGCACAGTTACGTCAAGCGCAGTCGTGGGCTCATCGGCAAACAAAAGTTTGGGTCCGCACGCCAGCGCGATGGCAATAACTACTCGTTGACGCATACCACCAGAAAGTTGGTGTGGGTATTCCTTGAGCCGACGAGCCGGTTCTGGAATTCCCACGCTGCGAAGAAGCTCTTCAGCCGTCTCAGTGGCGAACTCTTTGCTCATATCAAAATGCAGACGAAGCGACTCGGTGATTTGGCGCCCAATTTTGACGACCGGGTTCAGCGAGGTCATCGGATCTTGGAAGATCATGGCCATCCCGGTGCCATAAAGCTTGCGAGATTCCTTAAGCGAAAGCGCCGTTGTCTCCACCCCGTCGAAACGGACTGTGCCGGATCTGGTCACGCCGCGCTTCTGGAGCAAGTTCATGATGGACCGGGAAAGTACCGACTTCCCACAACCCGACTCGCCTACAACACCGAGGGTTTGCCCCTCTTCAAGGTTGAACGTAACCCCATCAACTGCCCGGACAAGGCCACGGTCGGTTGAGAACGCGGTCTTTAGATCGGTAACTTCAAGCAACGCCATATCAAATACCGGCCTGTTTTACTTCGAGGCGTTCGCGAAGTTTGTCGCCAATAAAATTGAAAGCCATCACGGTGACGAACAGGATAATGATGGGAACGAACGCCACGTGGGGAGCCTTCTGCAGGGTCACTCCCGATGCGCCTTGGGCGATCATTTTTCCCCACGCCCAGGTATCGCCCACTCCGATGCCGAGAAAACTAAGTCCACCTTCGATCACCATCACGGTACCTGCGGCCACTAGACCGTAAGCGGCCATCGGCTTGATCACGTTAGGGAGGATCTCACGCATGAGAACTCGCCCCGGCTTAGCGCCCATCGCTCGCGCCGCCATTACAAACTCTCGTGACGAGTATTGGATTGTAGAAGCACGCACCACTCGATACAACGTGGGAATCGAAAGGATCCCGAGCGTTAGAGACAGCTTCGTGACCGACGTTTGCAGACCAACCGCAACCCCATCACTTTTCACCGATGCTGCGAAGATCGTCAAGAAAATGAGGATAAAAAGCAACGGCGGGAAACTCAGCAGTGCCGTGGTGAAGAAGGTAAAAATCGAATCGATACGACCTCTTCGGTAGCCTGCGAGCATGCCAAGGCCACCACCAACCAGAAACCCAAACGCAATCGTTGCAAAGGCAATGATCATGGAGTTTCGCGCCCCAACAACCGCAGCAGATAGCCAGTCGTTCCCATTGGGGTCAAGTCCCAGTGGGTGTGCCGCACCAAAGGTTTGCCAGGGCTTTCCGTCATTGATCAAAGCCGAGCCCAGATAGTCCACCTCTTTGTTTGCGAAGGGAAGATTCTTCCCAAAAATTGCCGCGATCAACACCAGCCCGAGCCACCCGGTGAAACACCAAAAGGGAATCCCGAAACTCTTTTTGTTTTTCCCTAAAGCCTCAGCTGGCTTCGAAACCTCGGCACTGCCCAGCGTGGCAGTGACTGTTGCGCCCATTGTTTGCATTTTTCGTTTTCTTTCTAGCCGTGAGCTCGTGCGTGACGGACGCGTGGATCAAGTACCCCATACAGGAGGTCCACGAGCGTTGTGGTGATAATGAAGACGAACGTGGTCATCAGTGTCCCGCTGAGGACTACTGGATAGTCACGCTGAAACAGGGCTTGAATGATCTTTCGGCCGAGTCCGTTGAGCGTGAAGAGTTGTTCGATGATGAAAGCGTTTCCTACCAGGCCACCAATAGTGATACCGGCAAGGGTGATAAGCGTAAAGCTCGAGGGCCGCAAGGTGTGCCGGAGAAGGATGTACCGGTCAGAAAGCCCTTTCGATTTCGCAAGGGTTACATAGTCCTCTTGCAAGCTGTTAACCATGTCGGTTCGAAGCGCTCTTTGGTACGTGGCCGTTAGCCCAAGTGCAAGGGCAAGCGCCGGCAGTATCAGGTGCTTGATTGACTTGATGGGGTCTTCGCTGAACGGAACACTTTGCCCGGCAGGCAGCCAACGAAGTCGAAGGGCGAAAAGGAAAATCAGTAGGATGCCCACCACGAAGCCGGGCAACGACAACAAACCAAAACTAAACATACCGATAGCGCGGTCGGTCTTTGTTCCCTGGCGATACGCCGCGAGAATTCCCAAAGGCATGGCCAGTAAGAGCGCAAAGGTCACGGCCATTATTACGAGCTGGATGGTTGTGGGAATTCCAGTCTTGAGATAGGACCAAACCGATTGACGGCTGTAGAACGACGTACCTAAATCGCCACGCAGCATCTTGCCGAGCCAAGTGAAGAACTGGACAAAGAAAGGCTTGTTCAAGCCGAGCTCTTGCGTTAACCGGGCCGCATTGTCATCGGTGTAGTTCGTACCAAGGATTCCTTGCACGATCTCACGATTTGAACCAATCAGTCGCAAGCCCCAAAAGGTTAGGAAGCTTGACGTCAACATCAAAATTGGGGCTACGGCGAGACGCCGCCAGAGGTAGCTCATGTGAGAGGACCAGGCCGTTCTACGAAGAGAAGTCCGCATCAACAACATACGGAGAGAAACAGGGAAACAGAAACAGGTAAAGAAAAACGAGTGCTGGGCTCACGATTGAGCCCAGCACTCACAACACCAGAGAAAAATCAGCCCTTGGTTAGGGCACCCATGTCTGGGACGAGACCTGTTGGGAAGTCCTGTGTTGCCTCGCCACCGGGAGTCTTCTGACCCTGGTAGCCGCCGCACTTTGCACACGATGCAACGGCCCAAACCGTGCGCCAGCCCCACAGGTTGTTGGCGTTTTCACCCATCGAAAGGTTGATGGCCTCTGCGGCCTTCTTTCGAACTGCAGGATCAGAGTTTTGACGGATTTGGTCAAACGCGGTGTCTACGGTGGAGTCATTCACACGAGCAAGGTTGATCGAAATGGTCGCACCGTTGTAGACGAGGGCACCGGTCTTGGGGTCACGAGGATTCATCTCGTTGTGCCACCAGATACGCTGCTGATCGGGGTCGAAGCCACCGTGGCTACGCCACTGGAATGCTTGGTATGCACCCACGAGGGCTACACCGATGTACTTCTGCTGCTCAAGGTTGAGCGTGTCAATCTTGAATCCAACAGCTTCCATCATCTGCTTCTGGATAGCAGCAGTCTGGATGTTGTCGGGAACCGTGGTGGTACCAAGCGAGAACTTAACGTCGCCGCCGCCGAGGGCTGCCTTGCACTTCGCGAATGCTGCCTTGCCCTTGTCAACATCGAACTTCGGATAGCCCGAATCTGGAAGGTAACCAAGCGCACCCTTAGGGAACGGTCCATCGGCTTTGTCGTTGAGCGGAGCACGAAGTTTGATCAGGGTATCGAGATCCAATGCATGTGCAGCAGCAATACGACAGTCACGGTTGTTGAACGGGGCAACGCCGTTGTTCAACATGATGTAGCTGACTTCACCGAACGTTGAACTGCCGAAGCCGAGCTTCAACTTGCCATCAGCAGCCAGCTTCTTCATTTCCTGGGAAGCCAAGGTGTTTGCTGTTTGAAGGAAGTCAATCTGACCAGCTTGAAGCTGCGCCAATCGGGCGTTTTCATCGGGGATAGGGCGGAATTCAATTTCCGAGGAAATTGGCTTGCTCTTACCCCAGTAATCGTCAGTCTTCGACACGGTCAAGTGGTCGCCAACGACCCATTCCTTGAACTTGTACTGGCCAGTTCCAATTGGCTTGTTACGATCCTTAGCGTTGATCTGCGCTGGAGCCATCATGTAAGTCTGGCCAGAGGCAAGGTAAGAACCGAGCGAAACCCAACGTCCAAGCGGCGAGTTGATAACTATGGTGCTGTCTCCACTGGTGGTTACACCAGACGAGAGCTTGCCACTCTTACAAAGGGCGCCGAATCCGTTGAGTGGGAACCAAGCGGAAAGAGTAACTGAACCACAGGCAAAGTCGTCGATGTTCAACTTGGCAGCTTCAGCATTGAACGGTTCGCCGTTGTGGAACTTGATGCCGGTTTTCAGTTTGATGGTGTAGCTCTTGTAATCGACCGACGGAGTGATCGATTCAGCAAGCCATGGCACAACTTCGCCTTTGGCGTTCACGGCAAACAAGCGTTCTGCCATTGAGGTAAACACCTGGTAGCAAGAAATGGCGCAGTTGGAACTCGATGGGAGGAAGCCTTCGGAAGATTCGGCCTCGAGACCCCAAACAATTTTTCCGCCAGCTTTTGCCGCGGCGGCTGGAGCTGCGGCCGGAGCGGCTGCCTTCACTGTGGTGGGCGCGGCGGTGGCTTTTGGCTTCGCAGCAACCTTTGCCTTTGCCTTTGCCTTTGCCTTTGCCTTCGTCGCAGCGAACGCGTTAGTGGCCGGTGCAAGGACGGCTACGGCCAGTCCTAAAGACACAAGGCCAGCAAGCCTCTTTTTGTTCATCATGCAAAATCCCCCTGGGGTTGGTATTCGTGGTGTGCGGATGGCCAAATCAGGTCGACAGACAGACTTGTGACTCGGGTCACCTACGCCCAACAACCGTAGTCACGTTTTGTTTGTGACGCCAATCACTGAACACTGTATTGCTTAAGTAAATCCGACTAATCCCACAAAAATGGGTATTTTGCTCTGTTTCCATCAATAATTTGCGGAGCTAAACGCCAGAAAACGAGGAAAATGCCCAGTTCCCAAACCACCAGAGAACCGGGCACAGGACTCGCCGACCTGTTGGCCGATCGGGCGAAAGGTTTCGGAGGGATGCCCTCTTACCGAGAACTTGCGTCCCCGCAGTCCGCAATGGACCGAGGCGGAAATCTTCCGCTTCTTGCGCTAAATCTGGTCGACCAGGGCTCGCATTTTAGAAACCGTCGCCACTTTTTGTTCGAGCGTGCCGGAAAGTCCCATTTGGAGGTGCGTTACTCCGGCTTGCTTGTAGGCCGCCAGCTTTTCTTTGATGTAACCCTCAGGGCCAACGAGGGCGGCTGCTTCGAGGTACTCACGTGGAATGGCGGCGGCAGCTTCGGCCTTTTTGCCGTCGAGATAGAGGTCCTGAATGTTCTTGGCCTCACCTTCCCAGCCATAGGCACTCATGATGTCGTTGTAAAAGTTTTTGCCTCGAGCACCCATGCCGCCTACATAGAGTGACGCGCCGGCCCGTCCACCGTCGAGGACCTTGGTGATGAGGTCTGCGTCTTCGGTGATCATTACGGTGCCACCGGCCAGGATCTGTAGTTTGCCCAGCTCAGGGCTGCGCTTCTTGAGACCGAGTTGCAACGCATCGCCCCACACCATGTCGGCCTTCTCTGGGATATAAAAAATGGGAATCCAACCGTCGGCTACTTCTGCGGTTGCTTCAACGCTCTTGCCCTTGAGCGACGCCCACCAAAGCGGAATCGAGGACCGAACGGGATGGTTGATCAACTTCAACGGCTTCCCCATGCCGGTACCCAAGCCCTGCGGGAGTGGGATTTGCACGGTCTTTCCTTGGAAATCGATCACCTCGCGCTTCCAGGTGGATCGGCAGACTTCCATGTATTCCTTGATTCGGAGCATGGGCTTCTCATAGGCCACGCCATGGAAACCTTCAATGACTTGGGGGCCAGAAGCGCCGAGCCCGCAGTTGATCCGTCCGTTGGAAACGTAATCAAGACCAGCAAAGCTCATGGCCATGAGGGTTGCGGTGCGGGAGTAAACGTTCACGATGGCTGAACCGATTTCAACGGTTTCGGTCTTGGCGGCCAGGTAGCCCATCATGGAAATAGCGTCAAAGCTGTACGCCTCGGCCACCCAGACGCAATCCAGACCGGCCTTTTCGAGGGCAGAGACTTCATCGGCCAGTTCACGAATGTTTCCGGCGTAGTTGAGCATGATGCTGAGTTTCATGGGGCCTCCGAGGCTTACTGCGTGGGTTGTGAGATTTTTGTTCGGCCCTAGGTTCAGTCCAAGTTTCCGGTTCCAGGCCCAGCGCCGACGTAACGATGTTATGGCTGCTGGCGTCCAGAACGAAATTCGCCTTCATCGGCGAAATAGTTGCCGAACCTGGGTGGCGGCGCAAAAGCAACAACAAGCGGTTGGAATGAGATTTCGTCAGACCCTGCCGGTAGCGTCTTGGGTATGAGTGCTGAATATGTCGATGCAACGAATTCTGAGCCGAACAATCACCTGCGTGGGGCCGTGAGCGCACCCGTGGGGATACCCGTCCGCCAAGAGAAGCAGCCGGCTCGGACCGTTGTTGAGGAAGTAGCACCGGGGGTGTTGCGGGCACAGCTTCATATTGAGTTACCGGGGTTGGCGCACATCAACACGTATTTGATCATTGGGCCTGATGGGGTTGATGTGATTGATCCCGGCTTGCCTGGGCCAGCTTCGTGGTCTTCGCTGCTGGAACGTTTGGCCCAAGCCGAGATCCCGGTAACCCGGGTGAAATCGATTTTGATCACCCACTCCCATCCCGATCATTTTGGCAATGCCGAGCGGTTGGCTGAGGCTTCTGGTGGCGCAAAAATCATCACCCATCGTTCGTTTCGCACCATGTTTGATCCGCTTCACCAGTGCGTGAACGATGAGGACTGCGTTGATCCTGCGCACGCGCATCCGGATTTTGGGCAGAAACCGATCAAGCAAGACGTCCGCATTGCCGACGGGATCTCACCGGCCACGGCTGCTCCGTGGGGCAAAACGTGGGATCCCCATGACGACGAGGTTTCCGTGCGCAAGAGCGCCACCTTAACCTTAAGCGAGCGAGGTTGGCCGTTCCCGAAACCCAATGTACGCGTACGAAGTGGAGACACGGTCTTGCTCGGCGGGCGTGACTGGCAGGTTGTACACACCCCCGGCCACACCCTTGATCATCTTTGTCTGTTTGATCCTGAAACTGGCACGTTTGTTTCGGGCGATCATGTGTTGCCGACGATTACTCCCCACGTTCCCGGCATTGGATCAGGCGATGCATCACTGGCGAATTTCATAGCGTCTTTGGATGCGGTCGCGGGTATTGCCGGGGTTTCAAAAGTGCTTCCGGCGCACGGCTTGGACTTCGAGGATTTACCCGGGCGTGTGCGCGAGGTGAAGGCCCATCATCAGGATCGCTTGGAGTTGTTATCCCGTGTTTCTCAGGCCGACGGGTGGACTTCGGTTGAGGGTTACAGTCACTTCTTGTTTCGTCCGGAGCGTTGGGGTTCGATGGCCGAAAGCGAAACCTATGCCCACTTATTGTATTTGGACCAGATTGGGATGGCCGAAACCCGCAGAGCCGCAGACGGTCAGGCCGAGTACCTCGTGCACGGCGCACCCATTTTGGTTTAGCTCGTATGGATCGCAATTTGGGCTGGCACATTTTGCAACTCGTGCATCGTTCTGTGAGGTTGCAGCCACGGGCTTCTTCACGGTTTTTCCTTCACGGGTTCTGCTTCTGCCGGGCTTTTCTTTTTCATGCTGAGGGGCGGTTTGCGTGAGCGCGGTCTTCGTTTGCGGTGAGCCTCGATCAGGAAAGTCATTCTTTTTGGCTTCTTGCTTAGCGAGGGTGCTCGGTACACAGATTTCGGATTCTGGGGATTCTGGTGGTTTTGCGAGTTCTGGGGATTCTGTGGGCTCTGAGGACTTTGCAAGTTCTGGGGTTTGGGTAAGTGCACATAGGTTAAGCGCTGAGGCTCTTACCGCCGACCTCGCCCGATCGTTTCCTGCCCTTGTCGGGCGAGTGTCGATCACCACCCCTCGCAAGCTCGCCCATGCCGTTTTGCGCTTGGTTGATGATGGCGTGTTCGGGCAAGCATTGTTCGATGCTGACCCTGCTAGCTCGGGCACGAACGGGGTAGTTACCTCAGCGCTCGGGGTACTCCGTGAGCTTTGCCAATCATTTTCCATCGAAGCCGCTGCTACGGATCAGGATCCACAGTCGGGGATCGCTGCACCTGCCGCAACCGTATTCGGATGGGGTGCGCGTGTTGTGTGTGACGATGTCGACTGCTGGACTGCCGATGAACGTGCTTTGCTAGAAACGTTGCTCACCGTGTCGGTTACTTCGGGGGCGAAGCTTGTTGGAGTGAGCGCGGATCGACAAGGGCAGGGGTTTGTCGATGCAGTGCGGGTGTGGCCGGAGCTTGAGCAATCGAAACTACTTGTTGCAACACCACCGGATTCTTTCACCGACTCATCCTCACCAGGATCGCCGCTAGCCGTACCGACCCCCAGTCGATCGAGAGTTGTAGGTTCACACAGGAGTTTGGCATCAGAAGCTACCGTTCGGGTATTGCTTGAGGCCAGGCGGGAAGGTGTTCGCTGGCATGACATGGCGGTCGTGGTGCGCAATCGGGGATTCGCTTCATTGGACCGCGGGGCAGAGCCAGAGTTTTTGGGTGCGCTGAATCGCTCTGGCCGCAAATCTGGGGTTCGATTCGCTGAACCCGGTCGACTATCGGCCGCAGATCCACTAGTGCGACACTGGCTTCGCCAAGTTGACCGCGAACTGTTGCAAACGAAGTACCCGCAGAACCCACAGCAACGATCGGAAGAAACCCGAAGGCGCCAGACACCAGTGGTTTTTTTGAGCGACTTGGTTTTTCGTGTTTGGGAGCGCGAGATAGCTCGTTTGGCCTTGGCAGTTGGTGCGCAAACGGTCGCTGCCTGCAACACGGTTTTTCGTAACATTCGGGAGGTGGAGGTCAACGACGTTTCCTCGTGTCAGGTTGAGCTCCGCCGAGTTTTGGCTACAAGTTGGGTGAATCTCGACACCGGCTTTTACGCGTTCGATGAGGATCGGTTAGAGGATGGATCCGCAGTGGCAGTCCTCACCCCTTCGGAGCTAGTTGGCAGACAGTATGGGGTCATAGTTGCGGTTGGATTAGCTGAGGGATCCTGGCCAAGCGCGTACAACCGTCCTCCGGACATCGGTGAAACCATTGGCTCCCCTCACTTAGCACTTGGTGAGGCGCGGGCAGCATTAGCTCATCATGTGGCAAACGAAGAAGCGTTGTTTCATCGTTGCGTGGCCCGTGCCACCAGGTCCATCGTCGCTGTCGCCACACCAGAACCGGGCGTTCTGGTGAGTAGATTCATCGAAGACTGGCAAACTCATACGTACGCATACCCAAATGTTCGTCGGAGGGTTCCGCTGCCCGTGCTGCGCGAGACTCCTGGGGTTGTGCCCTGTTTTCCTGATGGCCGTTTACGGCTTTCCGCATCGCAGCTCTCTACGTTTGAGAATTGTCCGCAAAACTTTGCCTACCAGTACGTTGCTGCCGTGCGGGGCTCGGGAAGTGTGCAGGCCAGCGTTGGCACTATGGTTCACGAAGCTTTGGAAAACTACCTTTCCGCGCCAGAGGCCCCCGGCGAACCGCTTGTGCCCTATGCCCCAGGCGAACGTGGACTTCCTGCTTTGCTGAGCTGTCTTGATGAAGCGTGGGATTCAACGGCGTTTGCGTATCGTCCGCAAGAGGCCGATTACCGACGCCGGGCCGAGGATTGGTTACGCACCTGGTGGGAAAACGAGCTGCCAAAAATCGCCCAAGTAGTGGCCGTAGAGCATCGGTTCAGCATCAATGTGGGCGAAGACGATGAGCACACCTTGGTGGGATCAATCGACCGCGTCTCAATAGATCCCAGCGGAAACCTTGAGATCGTTGACTACAAGACCGGCACACCTCCCACGGGCTCAACCGATGAAGAAGATCTTCAGCTCGCCACCTATCACTTAGCGGTCAACAATGATCCAGCGTTTGCCCGGGTTGGTGAGCCTGACCGGTTACGTTTGCACTTTTTGCAAAACGGGAAAGACATCGATCAACCCATCCAGCCAGACCATGCCGAGAAAACGCTCGCACGCATAGCGTTTCGAGCAAACCAAATTTTGAGCGAAACGTTCCGCCCCAGCATCGATGCTGATTGCCAATATTGTGCATTTCAACGGGCTTGCCCAATCCAACCCTTGGGTGCCGAGGTGGGTTCATGAATCCAGAGCCGAGTGGATCACGGGTTGGAGCAGAGCCGAAGGCATGGCTGGACTTGCCTGAACAAACCGCAGCCATCACCCATACCGGTTCTCCGTTGCTCATCTTGGCTGGAGCCGGCTCCGGGAAAACCACGGTTATGGCGCGCCGGATGGCCCATCTAATTCGAGAACAGGGTTGGGAGCCAGAGCAGATTCTTGGACTCACGTTTTCCAACAAGGCCGCAGCCAATCTCCGGGCCCGAGCCGTAAGCGAATTAGGGCCCGGCAGTAACGTAAGCGTACAGACTTACCACGGGTTTGGTGCATCTATTGTGAACGCTAACTACGCGCACTTAGGGTTCACTCGTTTGCCCCGCTTGATAGATCGGGCCGAAGCGTGGCAGCTGCTGTACGGGGCTCTTGACACGGTAACCATTGCGCATCGCAAAACCGGAAGGCTTGGATCGCTGATTAACGAGGCACTAGCCCTTGGATCATCATGCGCGGACCATCTCATCAGTATCGATTCGGTGCGGGAGAACTGCGAAAACCTACTCGGGCCCAGCGGACCGCGTTTGGCAGAGAACGCAAAACGAGCACTGCAGTATCGGCTCGATTTCTGCGCGTTGGTTAACGCATACTCCGACGCCAAGAAATCCTATAATTGCATAGATTTTAGCGATCAGCTGGCCTTCGCTGCCTATGCCGTAGCCAATCTTGACCATGTGGCGGAGGATCTTCGCAAACAGTACCCAGTTGTGCTGCTCGACGAATATCAAGACACGAATTACGCGCAACGCAAACTCCTAGAGCTGCTGTACGTGACCCCGTCGGCAGAAGGTGGGCCATCGCTAGCAAACAACGTCACCGCTGTTGGTGATGATATGCAGTCCATTTATGGGTTTCGAGGGGCGCATCTTTCTAACATCACCAACTTCGAGCAGCACATCCCTGGCGCGGTTGAACGCCGCTTGGAAACCAACCATCGGTCTGGCTCACTCGTGGTTGATATCGCCAATTACGTGCAGGCCCAAGTGCCGAGTGCTCGAGCGAAAACCCTTCGTGTTCGTAGCGATGCGCCCGTAGCCAAGCTCTCCAGTTTCATTGGAGCCGATGACAGTTCTGAGGCTGCGGAAATCGCTAAACGATGTGTGGCTCTTGGGGCGCCATGGAGTGAAATTGCCGTGCTCTGCCGCAAACGCAAGGTCATCCCTGCCATTGTTTCGGCCCTGAAAGCTGCGGGCGTACCGGTCGAGGTGATGGGGATGGGTGGACTTTTAGCTCGGCCTGAAGTGATCGATCTCATGGCCTGGCTGGAGATCATCTGTGCACCTACGGATGAGCAAGGGACGGAGGACGAGCAAGCAACGACGGGCGGGGAATCGTGGATTGGACCCGATCCCAGCATTGCCCTCTTGCGGATCCTGCAGGGCGCGAGGTTTCGCCTTGGAATGCGCGATCTCGGCGCATTGGGTCGCTCGGCACGAATGTTGGCCCGAGATCGTCAAAGTGACGACCGCAGGGTTGATCTTATGGCCGCACTTGTACATACCGAATCAGTGACCGACCTCTCTGCTGAAGCCTATGGTCGCTGCAAACAATTTGTACACCTACGATCTACGCTGCGGGCCATGCTTGACCGATCGGCGTCGGAACGATCAATTGCCGATGTAATCGATGCCATGGCTAGCGAAGTTGGCCTCTACCGCGACGTCGACACGATTGGGTACGAGAACCTGTTGCGTTTCATTGATCTTGCCGCTCGTTTTACCCCACTGAGTGACCGTGCCCCGTTGGCCGCAGCGGTCGCTGCCGGGGATCCGCTCTATCGCGAGCCACCGACGATCCGTGCCGCAATGTTGGCGTTTCTGGAATACCTCCTACTCGTAGCCGAATCCGAAGACGACCCGGCCGAAGCCACCCAAACCGGTGCTGACGCCGTTCAGATTATGAGTATTCACCAGGCCAAGGGGTTGGAATTTGACACGGTGTTTCTGGCTGGTCTTGCCGGCACAAAAAAGTCGTCGAGCATCTTTCCCGATGAACGCCTCCCCGCCAACGGTGTCACGCAAGCTTCGGTGTTACCTCCGTGGCTCCAGGCCGATGGTGATCGGGTGGTCCCGCCCATTAGCAATCCAAAAGAACTCAGAGTCCTCACCGATGCGGCACGACAACGAGCAAACGAGGAAGAGTTGCGATTGCTTTACGTCGCCGTTACTCGGGCCCGGAAGAATTTGATTTGCTCAACCGGACATTGGTATCCCGGTCCAGCAACCGCGCATGGCCCCAGCGCGTTTTTTGACCTACTCCAAGCCAGCGGGTTTGTTCCCCTGGGGAAGTCTGAACCTGCCGCCACTGAAGACCCTGCCGTGTCACTCCGTCGTCGCCGGCTTGATTCGTTAAACGAAACGCTCGAAAAGCGGGAACGGGCGCATCGAGACTCGGGTTCCAGTTCCAGTGTGCGTTCCGGTTCTGGTTTCGAGGCCTCGGCCCGTGGCGTGGAAACCGGTTTGTTTGGTGAGCCGCTCCCTGCCACCGCTGGACGAACAAAAAGCCGCAAACTCAAGCCCCTCGCAGAACCACTTCGGTCTGGCGCTGCCGACGGGGGCTCATCGTCGGCTCCCGGTTTCGCGGTTGCTACCCTCCCGGTCTCGGCTCTTGGCGTTGTTGCGCTTTGCCCTCGAAAGTACCATTGGACCTACGTGCTTCCACTCCCCCGACGGCGATCATCGGCTGCTGAATTTGGCACCGCGATACACGCATGGATCGAAGCAAGCAACCGCGGCGCGCCAGCATCTTCCGCAAGCGGAAACACCCAAGGCGCACCACCGAACGACACCTCACGGAGCAACAACAAGTCCTCACGGGACGAATTGGTTGCGTTGGCGGCGTTTGAGGGGTCATCAGAAAGCACGGTGCACGGTGCTAATCAACCACAGGAACCGTCGGCATCTGAGCACCTGCGCCGCCCCGGCTCGCAGTTCAGAGAAACCACCACCCCGACGGGACTCGAAGCGAGGCGGAGCTTGGGCCCATCGGACTATGAGCACGTTCAGGCGAGCTTTTTGGCGACTCGATTTGGGGCGATGACGCCAGCATTGACTGAATCCTCGTTCGCGTTTGCCCCCAACATTTCGCCACAGACCGTAACCCTTACCGGACGGATGGATGCGGTATACAAACACGCCAATGGAACGATTGAGATCGTCGACTTCAAGAGTGACCGCGCTCCGACCTCTGGCCCAGACGTTCCTCGCACCGATCCACTCGACACGGCTACTTCCCCCGCGCCAGACCCTAACGCCACCGGATTCGACCTTCCAGTTGACACCGCTTTGCAAATGGCGACCTACGGTTTGCTCGCGCTCGATGCATGGAACACTCCGCCGGAACAACTGTTGACAACCGTTTGCTATCTGGGTGGCCCAGAGCCAGTGCTGCACACGACACGCTGGAATTCCCAACTCGCCCAAACACAACGCGCGTTAGTAGGTAAACATATTATCAAGGCGCTCAGTGGATCTTCTGGAGTGGTGCCTAGCGATACCTGCAACTACTGCGACTTCAATGCATTCTGCGAAGGCGCTGCTCAACGGCGAAGGCCCTAAACAAGGAAACTCGCGAACGGCGACCGTAGATCAGTTCGGTGAAGTATCGGTTGTGCCCGCCAAAGAGCTCGGCCATTCTACCGTTTCGAACCTCAGTCGCTCCGTCCTTCTCCAAAGCACCGTGAATCCGTGCCGAGACTGACTCAGATTTTGTTGCGTCTGCGCCGCTGTTTGTGGGCTGGCGCGCTTAGGTGAAGTATCGGTTGATCACGTCGGTGTGGATGGCATACAACGTGCCAGCCAAACTGAGCGCTGGCAACAGAAATTGCAGAGCGGTAGGGATACGGAGTCTTCGGTACCCAATGGCAATGAGCGTGGCAAACGCGGCAAGGCCAGGAAACGAGGTACGGGCCTGCCACTGCGTGGTTTGCGTGGCGAGCAACCAAACCACTGCTGCTGCGGCGACCACAACGCCTGCTAACAAACCAACACCATGGGCGTTTGCGTTTGCGTTTGCGTTTGCGTTTGCGTTTGCGTTTGCGTTTGCGTTTACGTTTGCGGTTTCGGTTTCGGTTTCGTTTTCGTTTTCGGTTTCGTTTTCGGTTTCGTTTTGGTGCCGGTGTGTGGATGCTTCAGAGTTGTTGCGTCGAACAAAACATCCAAGCAACCCAATCGCCGCAAGCAGCCAGAGGGGAACATAAGTTCCCGCTTTCCAGCGGAATTGGTTCCAACCCGACACATACCAAAACGAGGTTGCGAATCCTGATCCAACGGCCTCTCCGAACCAATTCCACGTATGCGGCACCGCAACGAGCGGCGGGAGGAGTTCTCGGAAGTAGTCAATACTGGCTTTCGACGCGAGTGGATCACCGTAACGAAGCTGGTTCGAGAGCAGTATCGGCCCAGCAACAAGCAGTGTGCCCGCAACGATAAGACCGAGAGCTCTGGCGTTCAAGGTAGAACTCTCTGCACCTCTTCGATCCTGTCCCTTGCCGAACTTTGGTGGCTCACCGCTGACCCGTGCCGTACCTGTTCCGGGTTCGACGTTGTACTCGGGGGTCAGCAATGCATTTGAGTTGGCCGATCCCCTTGATCGAGCTTGCCGTGTTAAACGGGTGACCGCTACACCCAGGGCCAAAGCCGCAACAATCGGAAAAGCCGACAACTTCGTCTCGAGCATCAAACCCAACACGGCACCAAATCCAAGGAGCCGGCTGGTGGAAAGTATGGAGTCACGCACCAAA
>JAYSVF010000019.1:0-5596 GCA_043718695.1 Acidimicrobiia bacterium
TTACCTCAACAAAGCCGATCCAGATTGCGGTACGAACTTCACATGGGGTGTGCGTTCGTTTGGGCCGAAGGCGGGATGGATTGCCGGGTGGGGTTGCATCGTGGCCGATTTGGTGATCATGCCAAACCTGGCCGGTGTGTCTGGGCAATATCTAGCCTTGTTGTTCAGCGAATCCCTGGCCGCCAATATCTGGTTCACGACGGGGATCGGCATTTTGTTTATCGCCGCCATGACGTGGATTTGTTGGCGAGGCATTGAGCTTTCCGCCCGTTCACAGGTGCTGCTCCTCGCCACCGAAATGATCGTCTTGTTGATTTTCGCTGTTGTCGCATTAGTCAAAGCATTTGCCGGGACGAAGGAAACGGTCGTCGTTGAGGGGGTTCGCAAGACGTATGAATCAGTGCGCCCGAGCCTTTCGTGGATGTCACCTGCTGGAGTTTCCTCAAAGGGAATCATCGCCGGTTTGGTCGTTGCCGTGTTCATCTACTGGGGATGGGACACGTGCGTTTCGGTCAATGAAGAAGCCAAGGATTCGGCCAGAACACCTGGTCGAGCTGCGGTGCTTTCGACGGTGATTCTGCTCGGCATCTATCTCGTTGTTTCCTACGGTGCCGTTGGCTTGCTCGGGCCAGATTTCGTGTCCGACAATGCCGACGAGGCCATCTATGCACTAGGTAAGGTCGCTCTACCTTCGTTCATGGTGAAGCTCTTGGTGATAGCCGTACTTACTTCTGCTGCCGCTTCATGCCAAACCACGATCCTTCCCGCTACCCGCACTATGTTGTCGATGGGTTCACACGGTGCCGTTCCAAAACGTTTCGCCCATATTGATCGTGCCCGTCTCACCCCGGATTTCAGCACATTCTTGTTTGGTGCCGTTTCCATCATTTGGTACGTGGGCTTAGTGGTTATCAGTAACAACACCTCTACCGATGCCTACAGTGCTTCGATCGCTGCGGTTGGTATGGCCATTGCTGTGTACTACGGGCTGACGGGTTTTTCGTGCATCGCCTACTACCGAAAGTACCTGCTGAAATCGCTGAAGAATTTCGTGTTTCTTGGCGTGCTTCCGGGATTCGGGGGAACCGTGTTGCTGTACGTGTTTGCCAAAACCGTTTGGGATGCCCGCACTGCTGATTACGGCTACGGCACACTGTTCGGAGTAGGTACCGTGTTGGTGATTGGCACGATTCTGTTGTTGTTTGGTGTGCCGCTGATGTTGTGGTGTTCCAAGAAATTGCCGCAGTTCTTCTTAAATCGGCCCGACCCCGCACACTTGGTGAAGGACCCTAACGCCGCCGATACGCTTGCCGCTCCACTCGGCACCTATACGAGGGACAACTTGGCATCGTTTTCTGAGTTTGCGACGGCTGCTGGCTCATCGGGTTCGTCTGGTTCTTCCAGTTCGTCCAGTTCGTCCGGTTCGTCTGGCTCTAATGGATCGCAGGGAGGCAAGTGATGTCTGGAGGATTTGTTGTTGGAATTGGTGGGGCTGGGAGTGGTTTCGAAGCTGCTCGAATTGCCGCTCGGAACGCCTCCGCGCTTGGAGTTCCGGTGGTGTTGGTATTCGGATTTGAAGCCTCAGCACTTGCTCCCAGCGCCGGGCCGCTTGAAGATCGAGTGCATGAAATTGGCAATGAAGCGCTTGGCCAGATTCGGACCGAGCTTGCGGGTTCGTTTCCAAACTTGTCGGTCGAGGTGGAGTTCGTTTCGCAACGTCCCGCTGATGCGCTCATTGCCGTTGCCGAAGCCCGGGGGGCCGAAATCATTGCGGTCGGCCATGGCGGCAAAGGACCGTTACGTGCTGCGCTACTTGGCAATGTCACCTACGAAATCGTCCACCGATCGACCATTCCGGTGTTGGTGGTTCCCAACGATGAAGAAGACGAAGTCACCCGCACCTAACCATTTTCGAAATTTATACTGCCATTCGCATCTGCGGCGGGTAAGGTTATTGGAAACAAGCGTTCGTAGCTCAATGGATAGAGCATCTGACTTCGGATCAGACGGTTGGGAGTTCGAGTCTCTCCGAGCGCGCTAGATAAGTGCAGCTCAGAGGGATTTCAGACCGTAGGTGTGCGTAGGTTCAGCACCGTTTGAGAACAAAATTGAGAACATCGGAGTCAGATTGCAACGCAATTGTGCGTCGGTGGCGACTGAAAATCCTGCGCTCCCGAGCTGGATTTGCTTTGTTTGCCCGCATCTTTTCGTAATGAGCATGCCTTGGGCGATTCGAGGCCCCAGCTATTGACGCCGAGTCAGTAGCTCGGGAACCACTCAAATTGATTTGGTAAGCGTACGAAGCTTGATCTGTTGCGTTGGATCGAATGCACAAATGGCGGTTCGGAAGTCCCGACGCCCTCTGGAGACTGACCCTCTGGGAGCCCGGCCTGGCTTATGAAACCGAAGCCAGCAGCATCTGCAACTTGGCCGCGGCGGGGCCGCCCTTGGCACCCACCTGCTGTAGTAACGCCATGCGAGGCGCGTCGTCGGGCGCCACGCCCTGCGGTCCGTCGTCGCAAAGACCTGCTCGTCGTTGATGGTCGTGGTGACCTCCTAAGCGTTGAGGAAGATCTTGAGTGTGTCGACGTGGACGCCATCGCGCTCCTCAGCGACCTTCTCCTCGGGAGTGGCGAGTGCAGCCTGGAGCGATTCCAAATCGGGCGTTTCAATCAGTACGGTTACGGTTTTGCTGCCAGCCGGGTCGCGAAAGGCGGTGGCCTTTATGCCCCGGGCCTCGAAGAACTCCGAGCGAGCTGGCGAGTTAAACCAATGATTGACGTCGTTAACGTCGTGGATCGCGATGACTTGCATTGTGGTTTCCTCCGTTTGGTGAACGCGGCAATCGCGTCGGAAACCAGCATCTGGCTTTACATTTGGCAGACATGACTCATCGAAGACGGCTCCCTCACTCAGGACTCACCACGAATGAGACGATTGCTGGTTGTCTACGACGACGGGTCGAACACCAGCGGGACGGCGAGGTGCGCCAGGCGTAGTTTTTCGGTGGTGGAGTCGTCGGCACAAAAGATCCGAACGAGCAAGGCGTGCAAATCGGGGCTGATGGGCGCGATGGCGTCGATGCGTCGTTTTGTGGGCGGTGCCCAAAGTTGTCGAACGTCAAAGAACGTGCCGACCAGCTCCAACATGCGTTCGAAGAGCAACATGCGTGCCGCTGCGTCGTTGTTAGTTGCCAAGCCAGCGGCCGCCCGAAATCGGTCCTGCGCGGCTGCCCTCAAATAGCGGGTGCGGGTGGCGTCGAGTGGTGGCTTGCCTTGAGCCAAAATAGCAGTGACGTGATCATGAATTCGGGCGAGCGAGCCGTCGGGGTCGTACAAGATCTTGGCTGACGGCCACGCGTCGGCGGCGTTGTCGGGGTTCTGCGAAAAGTAGGCCATCGCGGTTGCTTCGTTGATGTGTACCAACTCGAACTCTTGTCCGTCGCGCTCCGCGACGCCCATCACGAATCCGGGCTGGTCGACGATGATGACGAGATCGGCGTCGCTGTCCGGCCGCGCTGTTCCCCGAGCTTGGGAACCAAAGAGCAGAACTCCCCGCGTCATGGGATCAGCCGCCAGTTCGTCAACGAACAAAGTGATTGCCGGGTTCATATGTGTAGATACATTCATTTGAAAGGCTTACGCTTTGTAGGCGATCGCAGCGCTGGTGGGTCCGGCGAGTGGTCGGATTTCGGTGCGGGTGAATCCAGCAGTGCGAGCCCATCTGTCGAACTGCGCTCCGGTGTAGTCGAAGCCGCCGGGTAGTTCGATGAGCATGTTGAGTGACATGAGCAGTCCGAAGGTGTTCGCCCGTCGTTCGTTGTCGATCACGTTTTCGATGACGACGAGTATTCCGCCATCGGGAAGGGCGTCGTGGGCTTTGGCGATCAGCGCCAGCTTTTCGGCTTCGCTCCAGTCGTGGAGGATGTTGCCCATGAAGTACACGTCGGCCGGCGGGAATGGGTCGATGAAGAAGTCGCCGCTAACCGCGGCGACACGATCGCCGACGCCGCGCTTTTCAAGGTTGGCCGTTGCGATAGGTGTCACTGGGTCGAGATCGAAGGTGACTCCGCGAAGATGAGGATTTGCGTCGGCGATCATTACCGACAGCGCACCGTTGGCACCCCCAAGGTCGCAGAACGTGTGGTGTTCGCTGAGATCAAGGGTTGCGCATAGGGCCGAGACGGCGCCGAGCTGGAGACCTTGCATGGCGTTGAGAAAACCCTCAAGTTTGACGGGATCGCTGTAGACGCCCTCGAACAATCCGGGAGCGCCTGACTTCATCTCGTTCTGCGGCTCTCCGGTACGTAGCGCTTCAGTGAGACCATCCCAGAAGCCGTACAACCGGGCGTTTGCCATCTCCAATATGCCGCCCAGGTACGCCGGCGACTGCTTGGCGAGGAAGAGCGCTGTGTCGGAGGTGTTGCGGTACCGTGCGCTTGCACCATCTCCGTCGCGGGCGAGCAGCCCGAGGGAGACGAGTGCGTCGAGGAAGTCGTAGCGGCTGCGCTCGTGCAGACCGATCCCATCAGCGATTTGCCTTGCCGTCAAACCATCGTCGGCCAACACGCTAAACAGGTCGAGCTCGACTGCGCTGAGCAGGGTCTTGGAGGCCCAAAAGCCGAACCCGATCTGCAAGATGTGCTCGGGGTTAGGAGCGGCCGAGCTCAGGTGCGCCTGGGTCAGTGTGGGGTTTGATAGTGCGATCGTGTCCATGGTCTTGTTCATGTCCTTTAGGCGTTGAGGAAGATCTTGAGTGTGTCGACGTGCACGCCATCGTGCTCCTCAGCGACCTTCGCCTCGGGAGTGGCCAGCGCGGCCTGGAGCGATTCCAAATCGGGCGTTTCAATAAGTACGGTTACGGTGTTGCTGCCAGCCGGGTCGCGAAAGGCGGTGGCTTTCATTCCCCGTGCCTCGAAGAACTCGGAGCGAGCTGACGAGTTGAACCAGTGATTGACGTCGTGGATTGCAATGACTTGCGTGGTGGTTTCCTCCGTTTGTGAACGCGCCAATCGCGTCGGAAACCAGCGTCTGGCTTTCGTGCTTGGCAGACATCACCCATTCGGGTATTCCGGTTGCGTACGAGCTACCTCCGGCTCGAAAACGCGCGAAGATCTTGACTGTGTCGATCCTTTGCCGGGCAGTGGTGCGGATCGAAGGCGCTGTTACCCAACATTGCGGTCGTGGCCTTCCCAGTAAGGAGCACGTAACTCGCGCTTGAGGACCTTCATCGCGCCTGACAACGGCAGTGGATCGGTTCGGAAGGTGACGCCCTTGGGCACCTTGTAGCCGGCGATCAGCTGCCGGGCGTGGGCGATGAGCTCGACCTCGGTGGTCACCGCACCAGAGCGGAGCACGACAATTGCGTGCACGGCCTCGCCCCACTTGTTACTCGGAATGCCGATCACCGCCACCTGCTGCACGGCTGGGTGGCTGGCGAGAGCATTCTCGACTTCGGCCGAGTACACGTTCTCACCCCCGGTCACGATCATGTCCTTGACCCGGTCGACGAGGAACAGATAGCCCTCGTCATCGAGGTAGCCGGCATCGCCCGAGTGATACCAGCCGCCGGCGAATGCCTCGGCGGTTGCCTCGGG
>JAYSVF010000181.1:0-9130 GCA_043718695.1 Acidimicrobiia bacterium
CCACCAAAAACAGAAGCACCCCCACAACACCAAAACCACGCCTCCGAAAAACAGAGACACGCCTCAACACACCAAAAACATTCTCGCCAATACGCATAATGCTCCGATCAAATTATTGCTTCGATTCAAAATAAAAAGAAGTCGCTGAAAAGTTAGGGCAACATCAAGCAGAACTAGGGGATTGGTCGAAGTCCCCAATCTGAACAGTGTGTCGCTGATCCACGCGGATTGTTCATTGCTGAAGGGTTTTTCTATCCTTAATCGGTCATACGAAAAGTCCGCTCGACCACATCGGTGATGGCGCTCCAGCCAAGCCCTGTTTGTCCTAACCAAGGGATCAAGGCCATGAAACCTTCAAGCACCATGATCAGAACGTTACGAAACATAGCGAAGCGCACGAACGCGGGGCTGCTTTTTGGGATCATCAACCGCCCTGACCATATTGTGCGCGCTTACGGTCAGACCGACAAACTGTCACATGGCTACATGCCCTACTACCAAAGGCATTTTGGGCCGCTCCGATCAAAAAAGAACCTCGTAATCGAGATCGGAGTCGGTGGATTTGAGGCTGTTCTGCCTGGAGGTTCTTTACGGGTATGGCGTGACTACTTCAGCCGTTCCACCATTATTGGGCTCGATCTCCATGAGAAGAACGTGCAGCTTGGATCTCGTGTGGTGTTCCGTCAAGCGGATCAATCGTCGCACGAAGATCTTGGCCGAGTCGTTGGTGAATTCGGTGCTCCCAATATCGTGATCGATGACGGATCTCATATCGGTCGCCATATTTATGCGTCGTTTGAGTTTCTGTTTCCCAAGATGCCGTCTGGCTCTTGGTACGTAATCGAAGACCTTTCAACCAGCTTTGAGCCCGATTGTGAGGGTGGCAATCCACCACCGCAAAGCTCGGCTGTGGGTTTACTCAAAACCTTGGCCTCCGACGTGCAATCGCTCGACCCGGCTTACTCCCAAGACCTCAGCTGGATAGGCCAGGCTCCAACCCCGATCTACAGCTCGATCGCTGAACTACACGTGTACCCCGGGATCGCCTTTATCCTAAAGGCCTAACGCAAAAACTCTGACCTGGCGTCGGCAGGTAGTCAAACATCGCCAAAATCCGATCAGTTGCCAGCCAAACGGGCTACTACGGGGGCGAAGGCGTTCCATGTCGTGGAGGACGATGTAGGAGAAGCCGAATTCTTGGCGACGGGCAATGAGGTCTTCACAGAACCGGATGAATCGAGCCCGGTATCGGGCGCACTCGTTTGTAGCGAAGGCTATTCTTTATGCTGTGAGTGCAAAGATTTTTGATCTTCCGCCGTTGCTCCGCGAGGCCGTCACGGTTGCGCGCGCCAAGATGGTCAATCGAGAGACTGCGCCTTTCGTTCTGCCTGATGTTGCGCCCGAGGTCACCGCTTGGGCCAAACACCTTGTGGCATCGGGGGACCTTCGTCGTGCAATCGAGGATATCGCTTCGCAAGATCCCGACCTTGCAAGCTAATAATGGTCATTGTTGATGACCAGCACTTGTTCACAGTTCTTTCTGGCTATCTTTCCCCGGAAGTCGCTCAGCTTGGCTCTGACGGTATAGCAACTACTTCATCCTGGTACTTTCGTCTTGCACGTGCCGTTGCCAGTGAACGAGTCGACGGATCACTTAGCGGGCTTTTAAAACGTTCCGAAACGAATATTCGGGACACAGTTCACGCGTCTTTGAGGGCTTTGCCCGGCTCAATCATTTCTTATGATTTTCGTGACATTGTGCCCGTCATGAGCGCCATGGCAACCGTTGTTAAAGGCAATTTCATTAACCTGGAAGCACTCGCTGTCGCGATCGCGTTCGCGTGCCCGATTGTTGTTTCAACGGAGTCGCCTCTGCTTTCGCTAGCTGCTTCAAAACTGCATATTCAAGTTCTAACGGTTCCTCTCTACTGAGGATCAGAATTTGCTGCCAAACCCTTCCTTCCTGCCCGGTTCCTCG
Organism: Acidimicrobiia bacterium; assembly: GCA_043718695.1. Taxonomy (GTDB): domain Bacteria; phylum Actinomycetota; class Acidimicrobiia; order Acidimicrobiales; family JANYDT01; genus JANMZO01. Next base: position 1,979 of record JAYSVF010000181.1, read on the forward strand.
AAGCCGCAGTTCTGATTAGGTTCCAGCCAAACGGGCTACTACGGGGGCGAAGGCGTCCAGGTCGTGGAGGACGATGTAGGAGAAGCCAAATTCTTCGCGGCGGGCTACGAGATCTTCACAGATTTGGTCGACGGTTCCTACCAACACGATGGGCATACGTCCGGCTTCTTCGGGGGTGATGCCAAACATTGGGGCGACGCCAGCGAAGACTTCTTCGCGGTTCGGGACGACTTGCTCAATTTGTACGAGTACTTGCAATTCGATGTCATCAAACCGGGTTCCGGCGGCATCACGGATCCAACCAATTCGTTCATGGTATCGATCGGCAATCGCGGTCTTTGCGGCTTCAACCCCCGCCGTGCCCGAAGTGAGCTCAGGGTTCACACCAATGATCGAGGCATGCTTCGCAGCGGCTGTCAGCACCCGCTTCCCTCCCCCGCCAATAATCAACTTTGGACCACCCGGAGTTAGCGGAACTGGGAAACACTTTGCTGCAGTAATTGTGTAGTGCTTGCCCGCAAACGTCGCTGACTCTTGTGTCCAGAGCTGTCGAATGATTTCTAACGATTCTTCCATTCGCTCGATCCGCACACCTGGCCGGTCGAGGACAATGCCTGATTGCTCGTAGTCCGTAGTCATCCATCCGGCGCCTAAACCAAATTCCACCCGTCCGCCAGAAAGCACATCGAGGGCAGCAACATCGCGGGCTAATACCAAAGGATGGCGGTAGTCGTTGTCGTACACAAGCGCGCCGACCTTGAGCGTGGTGGTCGCTTCGGCGGCGACCGTCAAGGGCACCGTTGGGCTCCAGGCCGCGTCAAAATGATCGGGCAAAAACAAGGTTGAATAGCCAAGATCCTCAGCCTTGCGGGCCAACGCTCGCCAGCTTGGCCCATCGGCCGCGTTACGAAGTTGGATACCGAATCGAAAAGGATGCTTGGTCACAGCATCAAACGCTACCCGGAGCATCACAGAACCGGATGAATCGAAACCTTTATCGAGCGGGCTTCACGGATGCCATGGAACAAAACGCTTTTCCTCGAAGCGTGATTCATCTCTTCGAGACACAAAGGGCTCTAGCCATTGCGCTCTAGATTTGGTTCCTGAATCGCCTAGAAATCGGGGGAAAGGGTAACCCCGGGCTGACGAGGACCCTCATAGGCCAGCACCGAATGCAACACTTCCATCATCGCTCGGGCTGGGGCAGGCAGCATCCCACGGCGACGCTGCACCACACCGACCGAACGCGGAGGGAAACCGGTAACCGGAACAGAACTCCACGGCCCGGTCTGATTCGCCATCACTGAGGTTGCTGGCACAATGGCCACACCAACGCCGTCGAAAGCTAGTGAGGTGATCAAGCGCACCCCGTCAATTTCTGCTTGCGCCACTAACCGAACCCCTGCTGCAACCGCGCAACGATCCAGATCTGCACGATAGGAAGCACCGGTTGGGGGCAGCAATACCGGCACCCCGTCAAGATCGGCAAGGTCAAGCGAATCACGACCGAAGAGGTGATGGGTATCGGGGATAACGGCGATCATGGCCTCATCAAACAATGAGGTTACGACCATATCGGGATCAGCAATTGGGAGGTTTACGATCGCAAGGGACAGCGCACCAGAAAGCAACTGAGGGGCAAGTGAAGTGGTTGAAGCATCGACCACAACCATGCGCACCCCGGGATGTAGCGCCGTCATTCGATGATGCATGCTGGGTACGAGCCAACGGGCCACGGTGCCAATCACGCCGAGATGCACTTCGCCCACCACTTCATTGCGCAACGCATTCACATCAGCCACAAGGGCATCAAGCTCGCTTTGCACCCGTCGTGCCCGGGCAACCACTACCTCGCCTTCTTCAGTCAAACGACCCGCAGACCGATCAAACAGGGTTACACCAAGCTGGCGTTCCAAACGAGCGATATGTGCACTCACATTCGATTGCACGGTATGGAGCCGTTCAGCCGCAGCCGAAAACGTGCCGCAATCGGCGACAGCGGTAAGCGCGGCTAACTGACGAAGATCCATTGACTCAATACTGCACCGCAGCGGCGCTCCCACTGAACACGCTCAACCACATTGTTTTCAACATACGAGCGAGAAAAAGCCGCTCCGATGGGCAGGATCGGAATTTCCACTCGTTTTACCCTCGGGCCGGAACGAGCTTTGTGCTACTCGACAGGCACCAATTCGCCACTTTCGATCGCGGCACGGTAGCCGCCATCAAATTCGAGGCGAACGTCATTGGTAGCAACAAGCAAAACGGTGCCGGTTCCCTGCGCATGCTCAAGGAGGGCCAGGACCATACGCGCGCTGGAGATTCCCATACCTGAGGTGACATCATCAACGCATACCAACGCTGGGCCGACAATAAGCGTACGGATTACTGCGCCGATACGAGCGTCACTCGAACTCAACGACCCAGCGGGCAAATGCGCATTGGCACTAAGGCCAACCGATTCGAGCCACGCTAACGCTGCTGGGCGAGCATCATGGGGGGACACACCTTCGGCGAGAAGCGGAAGTTCGATGTTTTCTACCAGGGACAAATCAGCCACCAAGAGCGAATTCACTCCCACATAGCTCAGTGAGAGCGCTTCACGTCGACGGAAATCGGTTCCTTCGGTCGAGCCGAGCGACTGTCCGTCAAGCGAGACATCACCAGCGAGAGGAGCCAAATGCCCAGCGAAGGTCTTTAACAGCGCGGTCTTGCCTGATCGTTCGGGGCCCTCGACAACCAAAATATCTCCTGATTGCAGATCGATATCAAGCTTTGAAACTAGGGGCTTCGAACCTGGCCAACCAACGCTCAGCCCCACCGAACTCACCCGAAGATCCTCGGCGGCATTGGCTTGCCATCGAAGAACAAGGCGGTCGCTCACGCCGAGGGGAACAAGATCATCGGGGTGTTCTTCTTCAAAGCCATGGAGATCTGCAAGGACTGCAGCCGACAACTCAGAAACTGTCACCCGCTCAGAAGGAGATGTTGGCAGGAGTGTCTCCGAGCTTTCCGCTTGCTCTAGAACAGGCATCGGCCGCGTTTCGTTAACCTCCGGGATATCTGTCGGCGGTTTTGGGGAAGGCAAAGCTTTCCTTGTTTCAAAGGGCGAAGCGAGCGGTGTTGCTGCGGGCCAAGCATGCAGCGTTTCGCTTGGAGCCGTTTGCAGCCCAAAGATCGGCGACATAGGAGTGAGTTCGTGCGGAAGGGATTGGCCCTCGCCCTTCCAAAGTGAGGGGAACTGGGCAGTGGCCAACGGGTTTGACGTGCTTTGCCGAGGGGAATCGAAAAGACTTTCGGTTCGACCGGTTTTTGGCGCAGCGAAGGGGCTGTTGGAGACAACAGCTTTTTCGACAACTGGCGAAGTTGCCATAGCGTCTGGGGTTCCAGGCACGTTCACAAGCGGTTCTAAGGCAACAGGGTCCGCCGAAAGATCGGGTTGCGCTTCCGCAGCTCGCCCGGCCAACAACCTGGCGAGGGGCGAATCGGCAATGTCATCGACGTGCCCTTCCAAGGGCGCCGGCAACTCCACGGCCGCTGGACCAGGCGATGGTACGTGGGCCTCCAACGGTGCTTGCGATGCAACCGTGCTGACCGACGCCACTGCTGGGGCTTCTAGAACCGTCGGCTCGGGCAATGACACTAAGGGAGGGGAAACCGACGGGGCTGGGACCAAAGGAGTTGAAACTGACGGGGCGACCGAAGGGGCTGAGACCGAAGGAGTCGCCGCAACCGGGGAAGGCACAACGGTTGGTTCGGGCGCTTTTGGCAGCGAAGCAATTCCAATCGCGACAGTCGATGGCGTGTTTTGTGTTTGGACTTCTGGTTTCGCTCGGGTATCGGAAGCAACTGATTCATAGGAACGCGGAACATCGCCGAACGGGGCAATTGGGGCAACGGCAACATCGGCGTTGCGGCCACGGCGTTCTGAGGCGATTGCGGTATTGAGGAAATTCTGCGCAGTTGGCACGTCATCATCTGCAGTCAGCGTTCGACGGTCAACATAGGGCCAAGCAGAGAAATCGGGGGCCGGTGCTGGTGCCAAAGGGCTGGCTACTGCGGCGAATGCTGGACTGGCGGTGGGGCGTGGCTCGCTCGGTGCGGTCGGAACGGCCGGTTCTACGACTTGCATCGTGGGTTGAACTGGTTGAACCGTTTGAACCGTTTGAACTGGTTGAACTGGTTGAACTGGTTGAAGAGGAACGGTTCCAACAGAGGAGGCAGATGGTTGTGGTTGTGGTTGTGGTTGTGGTTGCTCAAGAGCGGCCGTTGAGGCACGCGGTAACACACCGAGAGCGAGCAGTTCCTGGTCGGCCACTTCGGCCAGCTCAAAACCACTGGCGGCGGCAGCCTCACGGGCAATCGGAACAACAACAAGCCTGTCGCCCAGCACCACCACAGAAACCTCATCGAGGGTGCAACCGATGATGGATTCGTCCGACACCAAAGTTCGGGGTTCTACGGTATTCGGCGTCATGACAAGGTCATCGGCATGCACTCAACCAAACTTGAACAACGGCTCAGAAACTTTTGCTGGTTGGGAACAATCCACAGTTTGTGAGCTTTGGGCAACCGAGCCAACCGTGGAGTGGAGACCGCGCAATGCATAGTGGCACCCGAACTAGCCGAGCTCAGCACGGATAAGGGTGATCGAATACGGAGCTACACCGAGCGCAAGGGTGTTGCCCGTGGTTGTTGGAGAGGCTGCGGCGAACCCGTCGGCGCCACCGGTGTAGGTGTAGGCCTTTGCCGATTTGACCCCTTTGCAGTTCGCCAAGGAGATCTCTGCGTTTGCGGCCTTTTGCGGGTCAAGATTGAGAACCATTGCCGTGAGCTGAGTGCCTTGGTCATTGGTGGAGGCAAACAGTGACATGTCATCAGCCATGGTGGTTCCGACAGAATTGTTGAGGAAGGTGCTACCTGCGCCGTCATAGTTACGGAAGGCACGGAACGCCCAAAACGTGGGGCTGTTTTCTGGTGGCGCAGTCCAATAGAACGCTGAGTAAACATCGCCCTGACCGAATCGGCCGAGTACTTCTGCCGTGGCCAGGGCGCCACTAATGTGGCCCTCAGCTCCAAAGTTCCATTCGCCGACGGAGAAGCCCAAGCCCGGTGCGTTATCGGCAATAATTTTTTTCATCCGAGGGATGAGCGCAAGCTTTCCAAACGCTTGGTCACCAACCCACGATTCGTCTTTGTACGTAGGATCCCAAATCCCGCGGGTTTGGCGAATTCGCAGTGCGGCACTTTCAGGATCGGTTTTCTCTCCCCATCCGTACATGCCCTGCGCTTGCGGGTAAAAGTGCACATCAAGCACATCGAGAATCTTCTTGCCACTCTTTTGCTCAGCGGCCCGAACGTTTCGCAGGTACCACTCAAGGAACGGAACGTTGCCGTGAGCCCGGCGATCGGGCGCATTTCCAAGTCCGCCGGCATTATCGGCGCCAGAATAAAAGTATGCCCACGAACCAAATGATGAAGGCCCAGCGATCACTGCACTGGGATCAGCCTTTCGAACGGCCGCACCGTATTTAAGGGTCTTGTCGAGCAGCTCGTCATATCCTGCCGGGTTTGGGTGCACGTCGCGGTGGGTTGAGTACCAGAGTTCCGGTTCGTTATCCAGAAAGTACATCGCCGAACGACCCTTTAGCCTTGACACCCAACCAGCTACCGATTCAGGGGTTGAGGCAATGCTGGTGGTCTTCGGGTCGGGCGATTGCAGATCTTTGCCGCTCGGTGATTTGCCGTTCCCAGCATCGTCATTCACGTCTTGTTGCTTGCCATAGACCGACACCGGAAAGGAGTACGAGGTGGAATCTTTTGCGACCCAGCCCAATGTTGGCAAGGTGACCGCATTGGCCATTCCGGCAGCGGCATTGTTAACAGCGAAACTTTCGAACGCGTTACCCGAAGTGATTTCTCCGTTGCGGAAGTAATAGTCAGAGGCTGAACTCCAAACGTTGCCCTGCTCAAAGTTGTAGCGGCTGGTGGGATTGCCCCCCCAACGGTTAATGGTCGCGCCCAAATTCCAGGGTTTCGCGGTGAGGTAGCCAGCCCCAGAATACCCAATGCCGTAGATGTACGGGCTGATCTTGTGCTTGCTATTCAGGCAATCAATGCTCATCGTTTTGGTTTCGCCCGAAACCTTAGGGGCGGCTGGCAAAACTTTCGCGGCGACCTTGGGCGCAGTGGCGGGTTTCGGTGTCGCAGGTTTTGTGGCAACACTCGCCGTTGCTGGTGCGACGGATACTGGGGCGACGGACACTGGCGCAGCGGGCGTGTCCGGAATGACGGGCGTAGTCGGGGTAGAGGCATTGGCGGGCACGATGATTGGTGCGACCGCTTCACGTTTCGCTACCGCAGCAACGGGAACTGCACCGGTAAATCGGATATCACGGAAAGAAACAATGGTTGGCCGAGGAACTCCCCTCGATGGTCGAAAACGAACCCGGTCCCAGATGAGCCCACGGGCATTCATTTTTGCCACAGGAATTCGAACGTTGATCCAATTCCCCGGTTGGGCTTTACCCGCCGGGATCAAAACATCAAAACTTTCATCGAGGGAGTTTGCAACGGTTACGTTCAGAAATGCGCCAAGCTTCCGGTCAGTTTTGTAACTGAATTCGAACGTTGCTGCTTGGATCGGGGAGGAGGGATGGCCAATGATCCAGCCTCCAAGGTCCCCCATTTCGATCCTCGCGGGCCCGGCACCAAGTTCACGACTTGATGACCATCCCATGTCTTCCCAGCCGTTTCCAAGCGCGTTGCTGTAAACCATGATGGTGGCTTTACCGGTTCGGGTCACCGCCGGGTCGAGTGATTTCTGCTTTCGACTCTTCGCTGACGAGTTCTTTGACGTCTTTGCTGCCGCGGCCTTCACGGTTTTTGGGTTCACCGGTGGGGTGATTCCCCCTTCCGATGATGCGGGCGCCAGGCTTGGAGTATCACCACCTGCGGGTAACGTATCCACAGGAAATGGCGCAGCAAACACGTCGTCTTGTCCTGCGGTGCTCTCCTCAGCCGGGTCTAGGAGACTCGGAAGCACTGCGGATTGAGCACTGGCGACCGCCACGTTGTTTGCTACCGCCGAAGGTTTCGCCGAGCCAGATCCAGCGGTAACTACAAGCCCTCCGAGCGCGACAAGCTGCACTG
>JAYSVF010000182.1:0-22895 GCA_043718695.1 Acidimicrobiia bacterium
ACGCTTGAGGCAAACGTTGTTGGAGTTGGGCCCGTGCCTTTTGGGGATGTAGCAGCAATGGCAGATCGGTCTGATCTGTATGCATGCATTCGATCTACCGCCGGTGGAATTCTGAAGTTTGGTCGGAATCGGCGGTTGGCTTCAGCTCTGCAGCAAATCGCTTTGGTAGTTCGAGATGGCAAGTGCGTGTACGGAGGGTGCGATGCGCACTGGAACCGAACCCAAGCGCACCATGCAAACGATTTTGATTTCGGAGGTCTAACAAACCTCGATGAACTTGCCCTCCTCTGCAAACCACATCACAGCTACTTGCATCAAAACAAACTCCGGATTGCTTTCGTAAAGAATCGATGGCAAGTCGAACCGGATCCGAGGTTTTCCGAATCCTGGCCAGACACTGGTTAAAAACATTGGCTGCTAGGTGGAGCACCCCAAAACAATGCACCGCAGGAAAATCCGGACTTGCTTTTCTTGGTGAGTGCAGAACGAATGTGACGGGATCGCTCGTACCGCTGTGTTTTTCTTACATCGCGATCTCGCTATACCGCGTCGTTCAACAGGTACTTTGCGCGAATAAGTGGAGTGTCCGGATCAGTTTTGGTTCTGGCGCTTGGACCGGAGGTAAGCCGCCTTGTCTAACCAGAGGGGCAGCGAGGGACGGAAGGTCCAGAAAGCATTCATGCTTTTCTAGCTTTGTGCACGAGCGGCGACGGCAAGGTCGGAAAGTCTCGGAGTGTTTGGTTCGTCGCAAACATCGGAGTTCGGATTTTGCCTGCAAAGAACAGCCAGCTCAGCGACAAGATCAACGGCGTCGGCGAGATAGTCATCGGAGTTCCGATTTTGCTAGCAAAGAACAGGCAGAGGTGATTCGAGTTGAACTTGCCGGCACCTCCAGCGCGGTTTCAGTTCGACCATGCTGTGACGTGGATCGCAATGGCTGTAGTTTGGAATACTTACGAATCATTAGTGTTGTTACTATTCGTAAGTAACCTAATCCGAAGGAGCCTCTCATGGCCAAGAATGTTCTCGTCGTCACCTCTGGTGCAAACCACCCCGATTCAGTGAGCCGCAAGCTCGTTGCCCGATTCGCCGCTGGACTCGCTGGCAACGGTGCCGCAGTTGTTAACCGCGATGCCACGGATGGCATCTCCCACGTCACCAACGACTGGATCACCGGGACCCGCGTCGGCTCCGCCGAACCAGCAGCTGTTGCTGCTCTAGCGGAATCCGATGCCTTGGTCGATGAATTGCTCGCCGCCGACACCCTGGTAATCGCCGCATCGATGTACAACTTTGGGGTACCCGCAGCGTTGAAGGCCTGGATCGACCAGATTTGTCGTGCCGGTCGGACCTTCAACTACGGTGCACAAGGCCCGGTTGGCACCGTTGAAGGTAAGCGCGCCTACGTTGTTATCACCACCGGCGGCGCCCCGGTTGGCTCGCCGGTTGACTTCGTTTCGCCGTACCTCAAAACTGTCCTCGGATTCATTGGCATCACCGACGTGACCATCGTGGCCGTTGATGCACTGAGTGGACCTGATGCTTTGGCCAAAGTTGCTGCTGCCGAAGTGGCTCTCGACGGTTTTGTAGCGGCACTCGCTGCATAGTTTGTGCTTGGCACTCAGTGTTCGGTAGCGATTCACAAGTGCTCGAAAACCCTCGAAGGTCCAGTGAGTTCACCCGTCAGCGACAGGCAAACAGCCGCACTCGGGTTGTCCCCCGGTTTTCGAGAAAGCGCATCGGTTGACTCGCGGATGTCTCGCGAGTCAACCTAGAGCAGAAAGTTTCTAGGAGGTGGTTGTGGGAAATTCAATGCACCGTGAAAAGCCTGAGCAGTCACACTCGGTTTCCGACGCACCCGATTCGTCTGCCTGCACTGCCGAAGGACAAAGCGACAGCGCTTACTGTCCCTACTTTCAGCACGTGGTCGAGCTCCTTGGCCGGCGGTGGACATCGTCAATCGTTCTGCATCTCACGAACGGCCCGGCTCGATTTAGTGACATCGCCGGAGCCATCCCTGGCTTATCGGATCGATTGTTAACAGAACGGTTGCACGAACTCGAAGCGGAAAAGCTCATCGAGCGTGCCTGGCAAGGTACGTGCACATACTATCAGTTTAGTGATCTAGGCAAAGAGCTCGTACCGAGTATTGAAGCCTTGAAAGAATTCGCGCACAAAGCTGCCCCAACCATCGTTTTCGCTGAACGCCCAGGCCGCCGGTTGTGAAGCACCGCCCATGTGGTGGGCCTTGTGGTCGGCGGTGCCTTTAGTGGTTGGAGTGCATAGGCAGTTCTTTAGCTCCACGGTGGGTTCGCTTTTGGCGCGAGAGAAGCTTCCGAAATGAGGCCCGTTTTCTTATTCTTTTTTCCTCTGGTTTCGCTCTGTGCTTCGAGTGCGTGACTTTCCGAGGTTGCATTATTCATCGCTGGTTAAGCCGGAACGGAAATCTCAGCAGCGCAAATCGCACCGGTGCTGCTCGTAAGGCGAATGGTGATCATTTCGGAACCGCTGAGGTTCTTGAGTTTCCGATCGATTTCACCGCGTCGAGCCGATCCACGCCAAGTAATCTTTCGGTCCTGCAAAACCGTCGCCGTCCATGCCGCTTTTGTTCGTGGCGAAACTGAAGTACGTACGCGTAGTTCATTCTCCTTCACACGAATCTCCACTTGCAAGGTCGTCGACCCGCATCGCACAGAACGAACTATTCGCGATTCCTCACCGGCTGAACGAAGAGATGTTGCCGTTGAGGGGGTTTTGGTTTGAGAGTTCCCAGGCGTACTCGATCCGCCTTGCCGGGTGGAGGGGGGTACCGTCCGTTCGGGTGAAGAAGTTGGCCCGGCCGTGTTTGATGCCGATGTAACTGGTGGCGAAATCACGACGGGATTCTGAATCGTGGCGACTGCGGTCGCCGGGGCAACTGTGGACACTTCGTTTGTCTGCGCAGGGATCGAGCCATCATCGTTTTCAACCTTTGAGCTTGACGGTCCGCTTTTTCCAGAGGTTGAACCGCTGCCCCCACTTGATCCGGAGGATCCCGATCCTGAACTGGATCCCTTATTGGAGGCTGAAGCAAGCGGCGGGGTGGTCGTCGTCGAAAGGACAACGACGAGAAGCGCCACAAGAAGCCGGGCGCAAGCAGTGATGAGCCGATGTCGATTCTGAAGGTTTAGGCACTGGCGACCATCGGAATACAGATCCATATGCAGATCCAGATCCAAACGCCCATGCTCGTGCTGAGGTGTATGCATTACGGCTCACCCTGCGTTCTCTCGAACCAACGGGCAGCCTGGGTGCGATTCTCAACACCTATACGACGAAATATTGAGGTGAGGTGCGCCTTTACGGTCGCTTCGGTGATGTTGAGTTTTCGCCCGATCTGTTTGTTCGGAAGGCCCTTAGCAACGAGCTCCAATGTCTCAAGTTCCCGTGGGCTGAGTTGCACTTCGGGTGAAGCCTCAGCGCGAACAAGGGCCATGGCGACCTTTGGGGCCAGCGGTGCCTCGCCACGGGCGGCAGCACGAATTGCCGCCTCCAATTCCGAAGGGGTGGCATCTTTGAGTTGGTAGCCAATCGCGCCTGCGCCCAGCGCGCCCTGAATCCGGTGACGATCAGAAAAGGAGGTGAGAATCACCACGCAGGTCGACGGTGCCGCTGCCATTATTTGGCGAGTGGCCTCAATGCCGTCGACGACGGGCATTTGCAGATCCATCAGCACAATATGTGGCCGATGTGCAAGAACTGCTGCCACGGCGCCAGCTCCACCTTCAACGGTGGCCACCACACGAATTCCCGGAAACGTAGACACCAAACGTTCGAGTCCGGCCAGCACGATGGTGTGATCGTCGCACAGCAGCACATCGATTGTCGGCGCGGTTTCATCCAAGCTTGCCCGTTCGGAATCGGAATCGGAATCGGATGCAACAGGGAGATCACCCGAGCCGCGAGGATGTTTCATCGGGGAACCTCCAAGGTCGCAACGGTGCCAAGGCCAGGTTGGGAATCGATCGTAAGCGTGCCTCCGAGTCGTTTGGCGAGTGCTGTTTGTAGCTCAAGCCCAAGATGACCTTCGGCGCTTTGTTCCGCGCGCTTAGTAGAACTGAAACCCATACCGTTATCGGTCACCACAAGGCTCACCCCCTTCTTGGTTTGAGAACCAATGATCGATACAGCGCTGGCATTGGCGTGTTCGTCGACATTGCGGAGCAACTCTTGGGCAGCCCGGTAGAGCAACGCGGATCGATCTGGAGGGATTCCATCGAGTTTCAGATCTATGGCAACATCGACACCTTGGTCGCGAAGCGGTTGCGCGAGCAATGCAATTCCGGCATCAAGACCCAACGCATCAATCGTGGGAGGGTGAAGATCTACTAAGGAGGAACGTAACGTGCGCATAGTAGTTCGAGAGATGGCGGCGGTGCGATCAAATGCTTCGCGGGTCGGCCCTGGTGGGGTATTTGCTGCGGCTGCGGAAAGTTCAAAGGTGAGTGCCGCAAGATCTTGTACGGGACCATCGTGGAGATCGGCCGCGATGCGCTCGCGTTCTCTCGAGGAAGCGGTAACGGCCTGTTCGAGTAGCTGCATCTGTTCTGCCTCGGCGGAGCGAACCCTGCGGGCGAGGGATCGCGCTAAGGGCAGCTGGGTAAGCCAAAGCAATGCCAAACCGGTGAGGAGCGGGAGCGCAAGCTGGCGGACAAGGCGATTCGCGTTACCGACGACCGAGTCATACCGTTCGTACTGCTCATAGACGAGCGCCGTTCCGTCGGGGGTACGCACTGGCATGTAGACCTCAAGTAGCCGACCGGAATCGCGTTCATAAACGTTCTCGGGAGCCTTGGTGCTGGCCTCTTCAGATCGGGTTAGCCCGGTGCGAATGGCGTCTTGATGATCATCTTTTGGGGGAAACCTTTTTCCTACCAGCCGGGCTTCGTCGGAGTAAACGATGCGACCGTCTTCGGTCCAAAGCTTTACTCGCAACACGCGTTCAGAGAGCACACGGGAAAGCACGAGCTCATCAAGCACTAAGCGCGCATTGATTGCGTCGTTCGATTCTGGGTTCAGAAGTGCGGTCATGAGTGCGGGCTCTACGATGCCTCGTCCGGCAAGTCTGGCCCGGTCCTGTGCGGATCGAAGAGCTTCTTGGGTGCTGATACGTGAGACGGCAAACAAAATGAGCGCCCCGAGTGCCAAAACCGCAAGTAGCCCAGCCAACCCGAACCGTGTCACAGCAGCGGTGACACTGGTTCGGTGGCGGGTCATAGTTGGGTACTTTACCGGGTTAGGTGCTGGTTGGGTCTAGCCCCGTCCGCCCCGTCCACGGTTTCGTCCGCGGTGGTGTGATGGCGTTGAGTTTGACGGCACTGAATTTGGAGTCGAATTTGGCGTGGAACCTACGGTCGTATTGCGTGGTGCGCTGTTTGTGACGCTTGAATTGCTTGGAACAGAGTTGCTTGGGACGGTGCTTGAAACGCTTGAAACGCTTGAATTGCTTGGAACAGAGTTGCTTGGGGCGCTGTTTGAAACGCTGGAGTTGCTTGGGGTTGAGTTGCTTGACGAACTGGAGTCGTCGGAACCCCGACCCTGCTTGGCGGAAGCGGGGTTGATCAGCACTGCGGTTGTGGCGACAAGTCCAACGGCGACAATGGCTGCAGCCTTGAACATACGGCGGGTCTTGTTTGCAGTATTTGCTGTGGTGGTTGTTGTGGTGCTCATGTTTGGCTCCTTGGTTTGGCGGGAGCGGTTTTGCTCACGCCGTTCACCTTGAACCCACGCTGGTCGACCCGTCGATACGACCTTCGTCGTAGTGCCGTCGTAGTGCCGTCGTAGTGAGGCCATAGCTGGTGATTGCGGGTCCTGGCGAGGTCATCATCAGAGCGTTTTCGTACGGGGCATGGCCCCGAAGCAAAGTGAGGTTCTCCTGAAGTCGGACTCTGAGAGTTTCGATATGTGGCACGGCTCGGCGCAAAAAGATTGCGTAAACATCGGTTTACGCAACGGTTCCGATAGACAGCATTCCGGGAAATCTGGCAAAACCGGATGCACCCAGGCGCGCTCACCAAAGCAACGTAAACCTATGTTTACGCAGATTTTTTCTCCTGACGCTCGCTCGGCTCCTCCATACCTGGTCACTAAGCGGTAGCTTCGAAAGCGAGAAGATCATGAACGAGCCAGACCAACCCATCGATCCGCAGAACCCCGAAAACCTCGTGAATCCGGCCGTAAGCAACCCGCTAACCGATTCACGGTCTGAACCTTGGGCTGAGCTTCGATCCATCGTGCTGCCCTGGGAGGGTGTCGAGGCGTTGCGGACAGTATTAGGCATTCTCGATGATCACGAGGTGCGGGTGGATGCCGTGGCGTATGAGACGATCAGCATCAAATTGGTGAACGCCGTAATGATGGGTCCACAAGACGGCGACATTCCTGTCGAAGTATCGCTCCCTGAAGCGAACCTGCTCCTCGAAGGACTTCGCTTTACCGACGTCATGAGCATGGACCTGCCCTTCTACGACATGGTGGTTGACACGATCAACTTCGTCGGCGAACAACTCCTCGCCCTCTGGACCAGCAACGAATGGCTCGCTTTCCATGACAATAAGCACACGTAGAAAGCGATTGTGACTAGTCTCCGGTCCAATCCCAAAGGATCTGATGAAGGGAAGGATCGCTTTTGTTTGGCCTACGCCTTCGGATGATCAAATACGCCGGAAGCATGAGAAGTGCTGCACCAAGAAACGCGCCAGAGATAGGGTCCGTTAGAGAGGCGAAAGGACCAAAGATCCCGATGTCGATCAACTCTGAGGTGTTCGAAGAAGCAAATACGCAACCGGCTTGCTCGTCCGGTGAATAGTCTGAACTGCTCTCGTGTCTATCTGTGGACCACCAAGCCCGTTGTTGGTAGGTGCGAAAGTGAAAGCGGCTATAGGGATTGGTCAGACTTTGGAGGTTCCGAAGCTGCGGCGCGGTTACGCCCGGCGGCAGGGTCGAACGTTGGAGGCTTCGTTCAAGCAGGTCTGCGGGACTGAGTGATTGAAGCGTCGCCAATTCTCGACGGCAGGTTGGTTCGGCGATGCCGTAGACGAGCGCAAAGCTTCCAAGAATGCCCAGAAGTGATCCGGTCACGATCCCAATCGTGACCCATATCCACATCGAGTTACGACGATCTTGCGCCTCATCCGCCCGTTCGACGATTTCCGACAGGATCTCGTAATAGGGAGTAGCTCGATAACGCTCGTTTCCCATGGCAAGACCTTCGGCAGTCTTCGCTCTCCAGTTGACACAATTGTGCTTCTTGATGGGAAAGATCCGTGCGACAAATAAATCGAGCAGTCGGGCCGAGCTCGCTGGCGGGTTTGTGCAACTTACTGTTTTTGAAGCATGGCCCAGAGTTCGCGGAGTGGGCTGGTTTCGGTGGCTGATTGCAATGCGCACATACCGAGTGCCATGGTGGGGAGTGGGGCGGGTGGTTCAAGAATTCGTAGGCGTGGTTTGAGGGCGCTGGAATCAACCACCAGTTGCGGCACGATGCCAACCCCGGAACCTAAAGAGCTAAGCGCAAGTACTTCTTCATGGGTGGATGCTTCGGCGATGGTGTGATTGACCGGCAATGATTTTCGGATCCAATCGTTTGCAAGGGAGCGCGTTAATCCTGATTGGGGAAGAACCAATCGAATTCCGCGCCAACCTTCGGGCACGTCAACGTCGGGACCGGCGACAGCTACGAGGGTGGTGGTAGTGAGTGGGGCGGCCACCATGAGCGAAGGTAAGCGTGCAGGCAATGGGGCGATAGCGGCGTCAACTTCACCGAGGCGGGCGGCATCGAGGGCAGCGCTGGCTGGTCCTGTTCGTAGGTCGATCACCACCGATGGGTGGGTGCGACGAAACGTGGCCAACAGATCAGCGGCGAACGATTGGCTTGCGGTTACGGTGCAAAAGATTCGCAGTGTCGCAAGGCGCGGCTGATGTAACAAGCGCAAGGCTTCCCAATCGGCCAACATCGATTCCAGCAGCTCAATGGCTGCTGCGCTCACCGCACCACCTGCGTGCACTAACCCTGGGTTAACCGGCGAAACTCGATTTGCCCGAAGCGGACGATCAAACAGCGAGTACCCGAGGGCGGCCTCCACTCGTTGGACCGAACGCGACACAGTTGATTGTGAAACATGACGCTGAGAAGCCACCAAGCCGAAATTCGGAAGCTTTAGGGCGGCCACCGTCAGCTCAAGGTCTTCTATCGATGGCATCGTGCCAGTGTACGGCATATATGCGTAAAGCGGATTGTGGGGCTGCAGTATTTGCGCTTTACGCATTCGGTCTCAAACTGCAGAATGTAACCTTCGTTCAGAACCTCAAACCGCCACGGTGGCACCGGAACTGGAAGATAGCTGGGTGGGTCTCCAAATGATTGAGTTGAATCGACTTAAACAGGGTCGTTTTCGCTTAATGGATCTTGCTGGACCCAATGCAGACCAACCGCAACTTTCAAAAACCTTCCAACCAGGAGACTCCCATGGCAACCGTGTATTACGAAAAAGATGCAGACCCGTCCATCATTCTTGGCACCAAAGTGGCGATTCTGGGCTACGGCAGCCAGGGTCATGCTCATGCGCTGAACCTCAAAGAATCCGGCGTCGATGTGGTTGTTGGCCTGCGTGACGGATCGGGCTCCAAGGCCAAGGCTGAGGCTGCGGGCTTGAAGGTCATGTCCATGGGCGATGCTTCCAAGTGGGCCGATCTTGTAATGATCACTCTTCCCGACACCGACATCGCCGAAGTATTCGACCGTGACGTAGCCCCCAACCTGAGCGCCGGCCAAGCAGTTGCCTTCGCCCACGGGTTGAATGTGCGCTTCGAACTCGTCAAGCCTGCCGCCGATATTGACGTGATCATGATCGCCCCCAAAGGCCCCGGACACTTGGTTCGCCGAACCTATACCGAAGGCGGCGGCGTTCCTGCGTTGATCGCGGTTCACCAGGATGCATCGGGCAAGGCCAAGTCGTTGGCGCTTTCGTATGCGTACGGAGTAGGTGGCGCCCGCGCTGGAGTTATCGAGACCACGTTTGCTGAAGAGACCGAAACCGATTTGTTCGGCGAGCAAGTTGTGCTTTGTGGTGGTTTGACCCGCCTGGTGCAGATGGGCTTCGAGACCCTCGTTGAAGCTGGTTACCAGCCCGAGATGGCGTACTTCGAGTGTCTCCACGAAGTGAAGCTGATCGTTGACCTCATGTACGAGCAGGGCATCTCCGGTATGCGTTACTCCATCTCCACCACCGCTGAATACGGCGACCTCACCCGCGGGCCACGCATCATCACTGATGACACCAAGGCCGAAATGAAGAAGATCCTCGGGGAAATCACGTCGGGCGAATTCGCGAAGGAATTCATTGCCGATTACAAGGCTGGCGCTCCTCGCTTCGAAGGTCTCCGTGCCGCAGGCAAGGCCCACCCCATCGAGAAGACCGGTGCCGAACTGCGCGCCATGATGCCGTGGATCTCAGCCGGTAAGCAAAAAGTGGAAGACGCAGCCGGCGGCTCCAACTAAGTTCGCGGTCGAACGTGCGGGATCGGGTTGTTGTTAACGACCCTTTCCCAGCACGCTAAGCGCACATATTGAAACAGAACTGGACGTACGAACCCCGCTTGGGCAATGTACGTCCAGTTTCGTTTTTATGGGTCATCGAGGTCGCAGCCTGGCTTTGAGATGTCGCCCGCCAAGCGGCATTTGTTTAAGGGAACGTGAGAAGTTCTAACGGCAAACTCGCCTGGCACAAACTTGACTTCCGGGGCGCGTGCAGCAAGTTGCTGAGTACCTGTGGGATTGGGTGCTTGTCCAACACCCAATTCCACGAGTTTGGGTTCCAACGGCGCAACTGGGTAGGGTGCGCAGCATGAACCTCGGACTTGTCTTTGCATTCAATGGTCGGCCGGATCGAACTATGGCTGATCTGCGTTCAGTTTCGGTGCATGCGGAGGAGGCTGGGTTCAACTCGGTCTGGTTCCCCGAGCATGTGGTGTTCTTCCCGGAATACGTATCGAAGTATCCCTACTCTGCCGACGGGGATCCGGGGTTTGGCAAGCGCCAAGGCGTTTACGATCCGCTGTTTGCCTCGATGGTGGTCGCCGGCGCAACGGAAAAGATCCGTATGGGTACGGCGGTGGTGATTCTTCCACAGCGCAACCCGATCGTGCTGGCCCAAGAAGTGGTAGCACTCGATCACGCCAGTAACGGACGGTTTGATTTCGGTATCGGTCTGGGATGGAGCCACGAGGAGTATGCGGCGCTAGGCGTTCCATGGGCCCAACGTGGTAAGCGTACGGATGAATACCTCAGAGTGATGAAAGCTCTGTGGACGGATGAGTTGGTCAGCCATCACGGCGACTTCGTGAACTTCGATGGCGTGATCGCCGAGCCCAAGCCAATCCAAACTCCCATGCCCATCTGGGTCGGTGGCGGGGATGTCGCCATGGGCAGAGCCGCAAAATACGGCGCCGGCTGGTACGGCTGGAACCTCCGGGGCGACGACATTGCAAAATCGATGACCAAACTCACCGAAGCCTGCGAGCAAGAAGGTCGAGATCCGTCGACGATTGGCCGCAAAATTGGTCTTCCCTTTGGTGGTTCGGCCCAAGACCTATCGAAGTACCTCGACCTCGCCCAAGCCGCAGGAGTAACCGAAGTTGTCCTCGCCGTCGGTATTAATGCCACCCAACTCCACGCCCGCATCGACGAGTTGTCCCCGGCCTGATCGTTCAACCGATTTCGCTGGGAGCTAAATGACTCCCTCCACGGGCTCTGCCCGCAGAATCTCCCAATGTCAAAGGACTCTCCTGAGCGCTTTCATCCCGGCGATTTCGGGAAACGTGCACCGGTAACCACTTGGGTGCAAAAGACGAATGATTTGTCTACAAAACACGAATTACTGGTAGGTAAATCACGAATAATGGTAGGTTGAGTGGCATGGAACCCCTGCTGAACAGGAGAATTAGCCGTTTGGCGGGTGAGTTGTCGACGGGGTTCAGAATTCTGATTTTGAACGGGCCTCGTCAGGCTGGCAAGTCGACCTTGATGGGGCTTCTGCATTCACAAAGCGGCGGAACGATGGTCACGCTTGACGATCTTGAGGCGCTGCGGGCTTCACGGAGCGACCCAAGGGGATTCGTCACTGGCTATCCCGTTCCGCTGTTCATTGATGAAGTGCAGCGTGGTGGCGATCCGCTGGTGCTGAGTTTGAAGGCGGATGCGGATCGCAATCCCAACCATTTCGGGCGCTTCATTTTGGCCGGTTCTTCGCGCTTTCTGACTGTCCCACACTTGAGCGAATCACTAGCTGGGAGGGCCGCGATTGTTGATGTTTGGCCGTTCAGTCAAGGTGAATTGAGCGGTGGGAACGATCGGTTGTTGGATCTGGCGTTTGGATCGACAAAGGATTTACGTGAACTCGTAGTTCCCTATGTCAGTCGAACCGAAGCGGCAGCTCGGATCGTGCAAGGAGGTTTTCCGGCGGTTCGAAACATGACCTCTCGGCTTCGCGATGCATGGTTCGAAACATACTTAAGTACGCTTACGGATCGTGATCTCACCGAGTATCGTCGTCCTAGCCGAACCGTTGACGTGACTCGGTTGACGCAGCTGATTTTGGGGCGCACCGCGCAGGAAGTGAACGCGGCGAATATCGCTAGTGGCTTGGGTATCACTGCCGATACTGTCCGCAGCTATTTGGGGTTGACTGAGACGATCTATTTGCATCATCAGTTGCCGGCTTGGACGGGCGGACACACGGGCCGCATAATCAAACGTCCAAAGTTGCATGCCAGTGATACGGGGATTGCGGCTTATGTCCTCAACGCGACTGAGCAGTCGCTGGCGGTGCCTACCTCGACTGCCATGGGTGCATTGTTTGAAACATTCGTTGTGAACGAGTTCGCAAAGCAACGAACGTGGAGCAACACCTCCGCGCGCTTATTTCACTATCGAGAGACCTCCGGCGCCGAAATCGATTTGATCGTTGAAGCGCGGGGCGGGGCGATTGTAGCGGTCGAAGTTAAAGCGGCACGCGACGTCGATGAATCGGATTTTCGGCACCTTGCAGCGCTTCGGGATCGGCTGGGCGATCGCTTTGTGAACGGGCTAGTAATCCACCTTGGTGAGCACCCAACCTCCTTTGGCGATCGCCTCACCGCCCTACCTGTTTCGGCGCTCTGGCACGCCTGATCTATTTTCCGGTAGATGAAGGGTTCTCTGTGATGAGCGCCAACGGAGGATCCGTTCGTCAACTCGATCGGAGTTCGGATCGAAACACTCGTGTGAAGAAGCTTGCTCTGTTGAGGTAGCTCTGTTGAGGTTGCTCTATTGAGGAAAGTTGGGTTCCGCGAGCGCTTGGGTGGCGGAGAGGATTTGTATGCTGTTGACTGATCCGAGCGTGAGGAGATCGTCGTCGCCGGAGATGAGCCACTGAGGTCGGCTGGCCAGGGCGGCGTGAACGAATTTGTCGTCGTTTGGGTCGCGTGAAAAGGTTTGGCTTGCAAGTGTTGGCGGGATCTCGACCCAGTTTGCAGAAGCACTTACGTCGTGAAGCAGTAGCTGGCGGGTTTCTCTGGTCACATAGCGATCGAATTTGTGAGCGGGCTAGCTCCGAAGGAGGGTGAGTCTGGGGGAGTCGGAGGATTCTTCGAAGGCATTCGTGAGGGTGAGGTCGGCGACAGCGGTTTCGTGCGAGGACCAGTTGATTTGCTGGGTGTAATCGTGGAGGAATCGCATTGACTTGATGTAGATCGTTGGGTCGTCGTGTCGGGATAGGCGGCGTAGCGCGGCGAGGTAGTCGAGCCGGAACCCGGTGGGCACCACAATTTTTGATTGATCACCTTTTACGAGCTCGGCGTTCATCATGACTCGGGCCATTCGTCCGTTGCCATCGGTGAAGGGGTGAATTTCAGAAACGAGAAAACCTATGTACACGGATCGTTCCCACGCGGTGTCGAATTGGGCGAGCCTGGAGAATCCTTCAAGAAGAGTTCCCTCAACAAGGGCTGGTTCAACGAATTGGGTGTTTCCGGCTTGGTTCGGTTTTGATTTGAACTCACCCGGATTGGCTTGCGGTCGGCCGCTCATCAAGATGGCATGTCGCGTTCGAAGTAACGAAAGAAGTTCGTCTGCATGCGTAGCAGTCCGTTGCATTTCAGTGCGGTCGGCTACGAGGCGAAAGGTGCCGACAACATCGTGACCATCGGCGTTGCGTCCTGCGGGCACGATGTCTTCGTAGAGCAAGGCTTTTGCTTCGGGCAAAGTGAAGATGGTGCCTTCGATGTAGTTAGAAAAGTACGCCTCATAGAACGCTTGAATAGCGAATGCCCCTTCGGCATTGGCTGCGGATGACGATGCTCGGCTTTGCGGTGCGGCAATGCGGAGAGCCGAAGCCAACAGATCGAGCCTGCGTATCCGGTCTTGGTCAAACGGTTTCCCCGATTGACGCGCCTTGAGGGCTGCGTTGTCGGTCGGCGTTTTCCGTGAGCCAAGCGCCGTGCCAATGAGTTGGGAGAGTGTGGCGATCCGCTCGGGTGGCGTTGACAGGGCAACGCTGAGTTCTTCTGCTTGGGATTGGTAGTGCTGGAGGGCTGCCTCCCCATCGTGGCGGCAGAGCTGGTCGATCCAGTTGGCGAGTTCATCACGATTGAGGGTTCGGGGCGGACGGGTCCCGCGGATTCTGGAGGGATGCAAGTTTTCGCTAAGCGCGCGTGCCTTCGAGGCCAGGTGCAACCCGCCGGGTAATTCGATATCGCCGGGTAACGGTCCGAGGCCGGGCCGAGCCGAAACGATCAATCCGGGTAGTACGAGTTCACGAGCCCGGCGATTGTGGGCCAGATACAGAAATCCGCCAACTTTCGACCCGGTAACCGCCGATCGGTCGGTGATCACCGCGCCGGGAAACAATTGTCCGACGACGACATGCCAATGCTGGTTGACGATTGCTTCAAGTGTGGCAGTCAGATCTGTCGTGTAAACGCCTGGGGCAACGAGGCGCAGGAGTTTGCGGTGCACTCGAGCATTGAGGGTCTGACGGGAAACTTCGCCCGGAAATACGATGCTGTTATTCACGAATTTCCTCGATTCCATCATTGTATTGCGTAAATAAGATGCTCAACTCTATCCTATTTCGTGTTTAGGAGTCATGTGGTTCAAAAAAGCTAGCCGCACCGTCGATTTGACGCAGCCGATGCTCTATTGAGGAAAGTTGGGTTCTGCGAGCACTTGGGTGGCGGAGAGCATTTGTATACCGTGGACCGATCCGAGCACGAGTAGATCGTCGTCGCCGGTGATGAGCCACTTTGCTCGGGCTGCGAGAGCGGTGTGAACGAATTTGTCGTCGTTTGGGTGCGTGAAAAGGTTTGGCTTGCCAGTGCCGGTGGAATCTCCACCCAGTTTGCTGAAGCGTCGGAAGATTTGCCAAATGTTGACCGCATGTGGGAGGAATTTTTAGTCTGGGTGCAGGTTTTTCAGCAGTTTTACTGATGCAAAACAGGACAAAATCCCATACCCTTGCGGTATGGATCTCCAACCGATGGACCGCCGGAGCTTTCTGAAGCGTGGCTCGATGATCGCGGGCGGGGTCGTCGTTGGTGGTGGCATCTTTCAGCGGCTTTGGTCCAGTGCGGCCCTCGTCGCGGGAAATGGGCCTTACGGTCCGCTTCAGCCAGTCAATGCCGATGGGCTAATGCTTCCGGCCGGGTTCACGAGCCGATTGATTGCCGTCAGTGGACAGCAGGTAGCGAGCACCGGTCATACATGGCATGGGGCGCCCGACGGGGGAGCGTGCTTTCCGGTGCCTGGCGGCGGATGGGTTTATGTATCCAATGCCGAACTGGGAGGCGGTGGCGGTGGTGTTGGCGCGGTCAAGTTTGATGCAACCGGCACAATTCTAAGTGCCTATACGATTCTTTCGGGGACGAATCGCAACTGTGCCGGTGGATTAACTCCAGCCGGGGCATGGCTGTCCTGCGAGGAAAACGGTTCAGCGGGCAAGGTTTTCGAATGCAATCCGCTCGCACCTGGACAGGGCATTGTCCGCCCGCTGCTTGGTTCGTTTAATCACGAAGCAGCATTCGTTGACCCCGCCACCGGCTACGTATATCTCACCGAAGATGATCCCAGCGGACGGTTCTATCGCTTCGTTCCCACCGTGACCGGTGATCTTTCGGCTGGGCAGTTGTACGCGGCGAAGAACAATGCGGGCATACTTTCGTGGATTCCAACAAGCAGCACGGCTCCTGATCGCCAATCGACCACCACAGCGTTCAATGGCGGCGAGGGCATTTGGATTGACAGTGGAGTTCTGTATTTCACGACAAAAAATGACGTGAAGGTATGGAAACTCATCCTGGCCACACAAGCAATCTCGGTGCTCTATGACGGCCAAAGTGTTGCCACTGCGCTCAACGCCGTTGACAACGTGACCGTGCATGCACCGTCGGGTGATCTCTACGTTGCCGAGGACGGGGGGAACCTTGAATTGTGCATCCTTGCTTCAAATAACGGCGTCGATGAAGTTGCACCCTTCGCTCGATTCGTTGGCCATAGCGCCTCTGAGGTAACCGGTCCGGCCTTCTCTCCTGACCATACCCGGCTGTACCTAAGTTCCCAGCGCGGCACCAATGGTTCCACTGGCCGAACGTATGAAATCACCGGGCCCTTCCGAACGTCGTCGGCTCCCACCACAACCACCACCACGCTGGCAACCACCACAACATTGGCAACCACGACAACATTGCCTCCGACCACCACGCTCGAACCGACGACAACTACGGCCGCGCCGACAACAACAACGGCCCCGACTACGACGCTTGAACCGACGACGACTACGGCCGCACCCACGACGACCGCGGCTCCAACGACAACAACGGCCCCGACAACGACAACAAGCCCAACCACAACAACGACAACAAGCCCAACCACCACGGTTCCGCCCACCACCACGACCACCACAGTGGCCCCATTGGTAAGCCGCACGCTGCCGATCACCCACGATGCGCATGTGCGAGCCGGAAAATATGCGGCAACGAATTACGGCAACGGCTCGGTTCTAGAGGTTCGCACGTCGACTGCTGCGAATACTCGTCACGCCTATCTGCGGGTTGGTACAGCAGCACACACGACACCGATAGCTTCCGCAAACTTGCGTGTATCGGCTCGTAATACCGGCTCGGGAACGAACACGTTACGACTGTACGCAGCAGCAAACGCAACATGGACTGAGTCCTCCATCACCTGGAACACTCGGCCCGCATTGGGCGCGCTACTTGCGACCTTCACCGTTACCTCAACCACTGCCGCTTGGACAACCATCGACGTGACCGCGTTTGTCAATGCCGAACGGGCCGCTGGTCGTACCGACGTTGCCTTCGTTATTCTTGAGCCGTCAAACGGTTCTCAGGTAAACGTCACCTCAAGCGAGGCAACTGCGAACTACCCCGAATTGGTCCTCAACTGAAAAGTGCGGGTGGGTCAGCGTGGGCTTTCGGTCACGACCGTTGACTTATATGTGCCAGTTTGCGTGTACAAGCTGGTGTCGTATCGCAAACTGGCACCCCAGCCGCAACGGTGGATAAACGCCAAATACAGCCTTCGCTTTGGCCGGTAATGCGGGCGGTGAAGGGGTGGAACGCACGGGTTACAAACTTCTCAGGGTGTCGGCCGGTTGTTGACGGGAGGCTTTCCAGGCAGGCCAGATCCCGCCGAGTATGCCGAGGAGCGGTCCGGCGATTAAGGCGGCGGGGATGGTGACGCGATCTTGCACCACGTTCCATTGGCTGCGCTGCGCCCAGTACAACGTGGCAAGTAGACCAGTAAGTGTACCGATGATCGCCGCAATGCCACCGGTGAACGCTGCTTCGAGGATGATTTGTCGACGGATGTGTTTTCGTGCCGCCCCAAGCGCCCTGCGGAGGCCAATCTCGTGCCTTCTTGCTTCCACAGCCGATGAGGTTGAGATTGAAATCGTGGCAATAGTAAGTGCGATTAGTAGTGCGGCAAGAAACGTAAACCCGGTGTTGAGGTCGCCTGATATTTGATCTCGCACGAGGTTAGTTAGCCCCGATGGTTGTGTAACCTGAATCGCCTCGGGGTTGGCGTTAGCCAGTGTCAGTTGGATCTGTTGGGTGAGAACGTCAGCGGGCAGATTGGTGGCGTTGATGGAGGTGCGAATCTCGATTGAGGGATCCGTCATTGTGTAGAGCTGTTGGGCCGTCAACGTAGGAAGGATGACCGCATTGACAAGTTCAGGTTTCGTGACGTTCTCGCCAACGATGCCAAGAACTTCAAAGTATTCATTTCCTATGTACACCGATGGTCGGTTCGCCAAAGATGTGATGCCGAGTTGATTGGCCACTCGTGATCCAATCGCGGCTACATGATCACGGTTGGTGTTGTTGCCTGCGGTGAAAGGTCGCCCGGTTGTGAACGCGGCTTGGATGGTTGGAAAGATTCCTGGAGATGCGGCGCGCAAGATGGCCGGAAAGGTTTGTGCGCCGGCATCGGTTTCGCGAAGGGTTGCTCGAACGAGGAATGTCGATGGACTCTCTGTGGGGTCGAGGGCACGGGAATTGAGCGGAGCGCGCGCGGGTGGCGTGGGGACCAGGGACTGTTCGCTGATTGAGGCTGAAGTGTCGGCTGTCGAAGAACGCGGAGCTTGTTTCAGCTGGTTTTGGGTGCGACGTATCGTGCCTAAGGAATTGGCGGAGAGCGAGGAGGTGAGCGAAATCGTGGCGTAGGTTCCGGCGGACACGATGCCGTTGATATTTCCGAGGCGGTCTTGGGCGTTGGGTGGAAGGGTTACGGGGTAGCTTGCCGGATTGGATTGTTGCACCCTGGCCGTAAGTTGGGTGGCGGCGAGGGCATCGAATCGGTTGAGGGTTTGAGCGTCTCGGGTTCGGGTAATTCCGATTCCTGCGACGAGCCCAAAGATTCCAATTGCGGCACTGGCAACCGTCGCGATGACCCGTCTGTGGTGTTGTTGCAGGCTGAAGTACACCTCGCGAAACAGGTTCCTCTTCGAGATCACCGGCCGAGCCTGCGGTGTGGTCAGACTTACCGGAGAGCGGCTCATTGGATGATTCCCCGTTTGGTTTGCTGGTTGCTAGTGGATCCGTTGCCGGGGCTCAAAACGGGGCGGAGCAGGAGTTGGTTGGCACTCATTGCAATCCCTGCAAGGTTCCGTTGCGGATGGTGACGCGCTTAGAAAACTGTGCCGCGATCGTTGGGTTGTGGGTAATCACCACGACGGTGAAACCATCGGCGGCAAGATCAACGAGTAGTTCAACGATTCCTTCGGTGCTTTGCGGGTCGAGGTTGCCGGTTGGTTCGTCGGCCAGCAAGAGCGACGGTTTTGTGCAAATGGCACGGGCAATTGCCACTCGTTGCTTCTGTCCCCCAGAAAGGGTCTGCGTCTCTTGGAGCACTTGATCGGCGAGACCAACTCGCTCGATGGCGATGAGTGCATCTTTGTGGATGAGCTCGGGAGATCGATATGTGGACAGATCGGTGGTGTACAGCGTGGCAAGGGCAACGTTTTCCATCACGGTGCGGTTGGTGAGCAGATGAAACGCTTGAAACACGAACCCGATTGATGATCCCCGCAGCGCCGTTCGTTGATTATCGGTGATGGTGTTGACATCGATGCCGTTTAGTTCGTAGGTGCCACTCGATGGGATATCGAGACAACCGAGAATATTGAGCAGCGTTGATTTCCCCGAGCCCGATGGGCCTTCGATCGCACACGATTCGCCTTGCTCAATCACCAGGTTGACGTTTTCAAGGGCCCGAACCTCGGCTTTGTGCCTGCGAGCTGGATAGATTTTCGCGAGGTTTTTCAGGTGAATTACTGGAGGAACGCCTCCAAGAACTCTGCCCCCGGATTCCCCCGAGTACAACGGGTCGATCATGGGTTTCATGGCGCCGGTCCTATTTCGCTTGTGAGCTGGCTGGGACACTGCTGCGCCCGCTTGATTGCCCGAGGTCTTCTGGCCCTGGCGGCTCATCGCTCACGCTTGGTTCTTGGCGGTTGATTAACACCACCTGACCTTCCTTGAGCGAACCGGTCGGTTGTTCCACACCAGCCAGACCGCTAGTGGAAGTCATGATTCGTTTGACAACCATTTCGGAAAACGCGGCACCGTCGCCAATTGCGATTCGTACGCACTCGGTTCCCGGCTGGGCTGAGGTGCACGGGTAGAGCCCGGTAACTGGCACCGTAAGAAGCGGCTGCGGGGATCGTTTGATGGGATAGCTCACGGTCACGACCGTGCCGACTGGAATCGAGGACTCGGTTGTCGCAATCTCGACGGCGTAGCGTCCATCCGTTGCTGTGCCCCCAGGTTTCGTCGCCACCGTGATGACTGTTCCTTTGCTGGTTGTGCCCTTTTGGTCAATCAGTGCAACAACGGTTCCGGCCTCCACATAGTTGACCTGATCAACCGAGATCTGCGAAGCCACCACCAGTTGCATTCCCGTCACCGTCAGCGCCGCAGTTGCATCGAGAGCAGCACCGGGAACCGTGAGGACTTCGTCGACTCGGGCAGGAAGTTGATCAAAGAACACCAGTTCGTTTGATGGGACGATCGATGCATCGGTTGAGCCAGAGCGGAACAGGTCTCGGCCCAAGCTTTCGTACCAAGCTTGCACCGCAATCAGCGTTGAGGTTTCGAATTGGCTGTTCACGTCGGCCGCAAAAAGACCAAGCCGTTTCAATGCACTTTGCAGCTGCGCGACATCTTGACCCTGATCACCGAGACGCAAATCGCGATACATCGGCACAACGGAGCACCGGGGATCAACACCAGGAAGAACCCCGGCATTCCCAATGGCATCTGAATCGGCGCTGCCACCGTTGGCACTGGCACTCGAACCCTCAAGGCAGGGTTGGCCCTTAGCGGTTAGTGGATCTACTTGCACGGCAATCACGGGGCGGCCGGCGACCTCCATTATGACCTGATTGTCATTGAGAACCTGGCCCGGCATGGGTGCCCGAGTAACGATTTGAGTGGCACCGTTTTTGGCAATCGAGGCAGCAAGGGTGACCGGGCGCGGGCTACTGAAACGGTAGGAGGCCTCGGGGTCTCGAAAAGAAACCTCCAGGATCTGTTTCGTCACCTTTACCGTGACCGGCCGAACAATCGGGGGTTGACGATCACGTGCAACATCAGCTGGCGACTGCTGACGATTCATCACCACAATCGTTCCGATCACCGCAGCGATGGCCAGACCCAACGCGGCGCCGAGAACCCGAATCGGAACCATTCGAGGCGGGACCCACAGGTACTTCGTTACTGGTCGAGTTGAACGCTTGGACTCTGGGTTAGCTGATGGATCAGTAGGCAAGCTTCTATCTTAGCGGTCACCAGCATGAAATCGATGGGAGCTATGTGACTCCTCCTGAGCTGTTTTCATCCCCTCGATTTGAGCAACCGGGTGGATTCGCAGCAACGCTCCGCAAAAAGGTGAGGTCTCGTCTCGGTCAATCGACTAGCGCGTGTTGCGCGTCAATCATGACGTAGTGATTTCGGCGTGAAAACCTCAGTAGTGCTAGAAACCGAGTGGAAAACACTACGTAATGACTTACGCTTCACTGCGCTAGAGATAATGGTCGCCAAAACCTGGCGCAGAGATGAGTTGTGTGATTTCCGCAATCCTAAATTTGGCGTCCGTTCCCTTTGCCCCAGCGCGGATTGCGGAGTCCATTGTTCGAGCGGAACCCGGCGTGGCGCTTGCGGTGGTTTCAGCTAGGGCCACGACGAACGTGAAGTACGTAGTGATTGCCCTTCTCGCGCTGCTGGCGGCGTTGCAATGGCGTGGTGCTCCAGTACCGGCTCGTGAATTGGTGCGGCGAGTGCCACAGTGTGTTGCAGGTTTGTTCTGCTTCGCCCTCGGTATTGCCCTGTTCTTTCACAGCCAACTGGGCACCGGGCCATGGGATGTTCTCCACGGTGGGCTCTCCAAAATCTCCGGGCTCCCTGTGGGTGTGGTGATCAACATTGTGGGCCTCATAGTGCTTCCGCTTTGGATTCCCCTCAAGGTGCGCATTGGCCTTGGAACCGTTCTGAACGCCCTGCTCATTGGGGTGTTCCTCGACCTAGTAAAACCGCGCATGGAAGACGCGTCAGCCGTGTGGCTCCAGCTTGTCCTCGCAGTCCTAGGTGTGCTTATTATTGGGATTGGCAGTGGCCTCTACATAGGTGCCGGTTTGGGGGCCGGGCCTCGCGACGGAATCATGGTGGGCCTGGCTCGTCTGGGCCTCTCCGTTCGTGCGGCTCGGACCTTAGTGGAAGCGGTGACCCTGGCGGTCGGCTGGCTCCTTGGCGGGAAGATTGGCTTGGGCACGATCATCTTTCTTGTAGGAATAGGACCAATTGTGCAAATTGCCCTGCCTCGCCTCAGTTTGGCCCCACTGCAAACGCCTACACCCCTCGCTGAACGCCCGTCGGACCACCGTTAGGGAACGGGTGGTTTGCGACCGACGAGTTGAGGCCGACGGGTTGGGGGTGAGGTGAAACATTCGTTCTTGGTTCACGCTGCTTTCATGTAGCGGCCCCTAACCTGGCGGCATGAAGTTGGCGTTACGAAAAGTTCTGGTCATCCTGGTGGGTCCTGTGGGAGTTCTAGGGGCAACGGCCCCTATCGGCTCAGCCTCGATAATTTCCCAAGCGTCAAAGGCATCGACGGGTTCAGCCCCGCGTGTGGGCGATCACTGGCACATTGCCTGGGGGGTCTATGTCTGTGACAAATTCATCAAGCTTCCCGAGCCCACGGGAAATGATCCCGTAGGTATCCACACTCACGGCGACGGGCTGATTCATGCCCACCCGTTCTCCGAAAAAGCTGCGGGAAAGAACGCAACGTTGGCTCGGTTTTTTGAAACCGAAAACATCAAGGTGGGCAACAATTCCATCAAACTTGGTACGACCACGTACTTTGGCGGGAAAGACTGTGGCGGGAAGAAAACAATTCTTTCGGTGCAGCGTTGGAAATCTTTGGCATCCAAAACCGCTGAATTAATCCCCGGAGACGCCAGCAAGATTGCTTTGGTAGATCAGCAAATGATTGTGTTTGCGCTCACCCCGGAAGGAGCGATTATTCCGGCGCCTCCGTCGAAAGATGAACTTGCTGATCCCGCCGATCTTCCGCCGCCAGCTCTCTCCTCGGCAGCTCTCTCAAACCTCCCTGCCCCGCCAGTGCTCATCCCCCTCGCCAAGATGGACGGTGCCGCGCCAAGCACGCTGACGCTGAACGATCTTGTTGTTGGGAAAGGCGAGGTGGCAAAAAAGAACTCGCTAGTTTATGTGCGCTACACCATGTCGCTGTGGCGAACGAAAGCCGTGATCGCCAAGTCAACGTGGAGTGCAAAAGAACAGCCCGAAGCGCTGAGCCGGATTGGGCGCGGAAGGTTGCTGCCTGGTCTCGACAAAGGACTGATTGGCATGAAGGTCGGTGGCATTCGCCAAATTTCAATGCCGCCGATTGAAGGGTTTGGCACTGAGGGGCAGGGCGAAATCAAAGGCACTGACACGCTGGTAATGGTCGCCCAACTCGTAGCCATTCGCTAACGGTGTTTCCTTCGTGTGGGCGTGATTGTCGCCCCGTGCCTGGTATTAAACAGCCTCTCGGTAATCTCGGATAATAGGCGCGCGTATGGAATGGTCTGAAGTTGTTCGTAGGCGACGTATGGTGCGTGACTTTACCGATGAGCCAGTAGATCCTGCCTTGCTCGATCGCTTGCTTGATGATGCCCGAAGGGTGCCGACTGCAGGTTTTTCGCAGGGCATTGACTTCGTAGTGCTTGAGGGCCAGCAGACCGAACTCTTCTGGAAACACACCATGGAAGCCGACGTGCGCGCCACGTTCCAATGGCCTGGAT
>JAYSVF010000183.1:0-3804 GCA_043718695.1 Acidimicrobiia bacterium
CCCGAACATCAGCATGCTCATGGCTTGGGCTCGTTCGCTGGGGAGCGTGAGGTCGGCGGCGGCGTAACGGGCCAGGAGGTTTGTGCCTTGCCCTACGCCGAAGAACAGGGAGCCAAACAGGAAAACCCACAGGGATGTGATTTCGATCCCCAGCACCACAACAAGGCCGCCGAGAAGGGAAAGCACATACCCAAGCGTCAATCCCGGTCTCCGTCCGCGGGCCTTCATGATTCCCGAGAGCACAAGCCCAGCGACTGCACCTCCAAGGGTCACCATTGCCGAAGACGAACCGGCCCAACGAGACCCACCCAACACGGTGCCAACAAAACGTCCTCCCACGCTTACTGCCACGCTGATCCCGGCCGATCCCATGACCTGGCCGATGAACAACACTTGGAGCAGTTTGCGTTGCAGCGCCTTGCGTTCAGGCTCGGTCATTGTTTCAAGCGTGGGATTCATCGGGTACGCAGCAATGGCCATCCCCTGTACCCTAACCGCACCCTTGAAAAGGTTGGTGAGAGACTCATTCTGCAGCAAGAATGGCGAGACGGCTGGGCTGTCGCTCAATCCGCGCCCCGCCAAAGATGCACGATAGTGCAGATCTGTTGACAAACGCCGAATTCGTCCTGGCGAGTGAAAATGCAATATCGTGCATGTTAGACCAATCCAAATGAGAAGTTGCCTCATTTGGCGCACGAAATGCATGATCATGCAGATTTATGCCTTAAGTTCAGCCGCCACAGCGTACGATCTACAGATGATGCACGATCGTTCAAATAGACGAGCCGAGGAAAACGTTGCCCCAATCGACGATAAGCCCGCGGCGAACTGGGCTTGGTTCATTCGGCAGCGTCGAATACATCTGAGGTTGCGCCAAGATGAGCTGGCAGCCCTGGCCGGCGTTTCAACCAGGTCCGTCCATGCCATCGAATCGGGAAAGGCAACCGCACGGCTCGACGTGTTGCTCGCAGTCACCAACACGCTTGGCCTAAAGCTATCCATAGCTTCGTCTTCCGCCACAATCGAGGTCACCGACACGCAAACTTCAGCCGCCGAAGGCGCGAAGCCTGCGCCGAGCAGTCTAAGGTCACGGAAACCAGGCAAGGCTGCGATTCGTGGCTAACAAAGAGATGTTCAGTGAGTTCATCCGCGTAGACAAGGCCGATGTCTACAAGGCGGGAATATTGGCTGGCCAGTTACACCGTGCGTCTGACCACGTCTCGTTTAGCTACAACGCTGATTACGCGGCGGTGAGCTCGGAGCCCGTCGCTACGACCTTGCCTATTTCAACCGAACCCCTACGAACTCCGGCCCGATCGGTACCGGCATACTTTGCTGGCCTGCTTCCTGAGGGCCGCAGACTTACTGCCCTGAGATCCGCCATCAAAACCTCTGCCGACGACGATTTCTCACTTCTGCTTGCCGTTGGCGGAGACCCAATTGGCGATGTCCAGGTCGTAGTTACTGGTGAAATTCCGCCCCCGTTTGGATCATCAAGTGCAGCGAAAGCTGGAAGCACCAGCGATGATTTTGCCAACTTGTCATTTCGCGAACTGTTCGCTGAGGCGACCGGGGCGAAACCTGATCGTGGTGGGATCGCTGGCGTGCAAGACAAAGTCTCTGAGCAGATGATAAGCGTGCCTATCTCCTATGGTGCTGGAGTAATCCTAAAGTTCGACCCTCCGGAGCACCCACATCTCGTGGCGAATGAGGCGTTCTTTCTTACCATGGCACACGACTGTGGCATTGTCACTTGCGATTGGCGTGTGGTGAGCGATCGCGACGGCATGCTGGGATTGTTAGTTTCTCGTTTTGACCGGATCCTGCTTCCCAACGGTTTGGTGAGCGGGCTGGCCTGTGAGGATGGATGTCAACTCGCCAATCGGTATCCCGGTGATAAGTACGCGTTGGATACCGAGATGGTGTTTCGGGTGGTGGCAAATTCTTGCGCTGCACCAAAGGCTGCGGCGAACGACTTGCTCCGCCAGTTTTTGTTTGCTTACATCACCGGCAATGGCGATTGGCACGCAAAGAACTTGTCGGTGTTGCGCCGAGCGAGCGAATGGGAACCATCGCCAGCGTATGATTTGCCGTCGTCGTATCCCTATGGTGACAAAAGCTTGGCGATGGCCGTGAACGGAACCAGGCAAGCGCAGATCTCTCGCAAAGGGGTGCTGCGACTTGCCGAATCGGTCGGTATTCCTGAGCGGGCAGCTCTCATGACTCTCGAGGACCTTCTCGCCGCAGCCGAGCCGTGGATCGTCCGCCTACCGGAACTACCGTTTGATCAACAACGTATGCGTCATCTTCGGCGGGCTATGACCTCTCGCCTGAAGTTACTCAGTCCCGTTCCGCTGCGAACGCCGAGAAGAGGTTCGCTGATTCATGGACAAACCCCGCACGCTGGGTAGCGGTGCGGGGTTCGCGTGCTGCTTGATTGGCCGACAAGGCCAGATATTCGAAGAAACGGAAGGCTAGAAGCGCTTCTCGTTCGTCTTCTTCTTTGGTGGCGCTTTGAACGGTGCTTCGATGAGGGCTTCGAAGGTGCCGTCATCGGGCTGGTTCGGTAGGTTCAACTGCTGGAGGAACACCTTGAGGGCGGCTCGGGCGGGGGCAACATGGTCACCCTTGGTGCTTACTGAACGAGCCAGTGCATCCTTTGCCTTTACAACACGCTCCTTACGAGCGGTCTTTTCCTCTTCGGTGAACTCGCGCTTTGGGGCCCCAGCCAACGGCTTGGCCGACGACTTTGGTGCCGTCTGGTCGAGGGTGGTGAGTTTGGCGCCTGTGGCCACTGGAGGGTCCTTTCGAAGGTGAACTACTGAACCGGGAAATGTTAGAGCGCCAAATGGCCTCCCTTGAACCAATCCGAGGTGACCTTGGACAATTCCTTTTGGGCTTTTGACTGTCGACGGCTTCGTAAGCCCCGATTTGCCGTACTTTTCTCGTCGTTTCTTGCCCGTGGCGAAGCCCAAGTGCCACTAAGGTTGAACTTGTAATTCCTCGGGGGTGCCTGGTTTCGACTTTGGTAGTCAAGGTGGGAGAAGCGAGCCGTGGTCTCCAAATCCACGTTAAAGAGTTGGAAAACAACAACAAACGCCAACGACAACGTTGCGCTTGCAGCCTAAATAACTGCAACGGAGGTCCGGTCTCAGCCCTGCGGGCCGGTCGCCTCCGCCATCTAGCGGGGCTTACGATTCGTCTGGGTCATACGGCCGGATCGAACATTTACTTGACTGGGGCTTCCCACCGTTGCCGGTGGAGATGGGCGGCCCGAGATCTTTCCACCGGCTGCGCTCGGAGAAGTCCCATTGCGGCATTGAAGGACGGGGGTTCGATTCCCCCCACCTCCACGTTGTTTTTGAAGCATTTCCGCAGGTCACAGAGGGTGTGACCTGCGGGTGTAGGTCGGTTCTGACACGAAACTGACACACTAAAACACGAACGCTGCAAAAAGTTCGCCGAATTTCAGCCGAATATCTGCAATATGCGCAAATCAGGTCCCCCTGGCCAACTCGGATTTTCTCTTCGTTGGATCGAACGACTATTCCACTGCGGTTTTGGTAGCCCCGCCGTGCTGCGTAACCCTTGGCCGGCAGCGAATCTTTACCGCTCCTTTGGTGAAGGAGTCGTCGCTTGCCTTACTCGACCAGACGAAGGCTTCGCCCGGTCGAAGGTTTGCCATCTTCTCCGCAGTCAACGATCCCAGGGCTGCGTTGGCCTTTTGGATGTGCTTAAGCCAAGCCGGGGAATTGAACTTGTGGAGGATGACCTGACTCGAAAGTTCGATTAGCGACGTTGGCA
>JAYSVF010000184.1:0-3804 GCA_043718695.1 Acidimicrobiia bacterium
AATGAAAATCACTGCGGGGCCAACGAACATCGCTATTTGCGCGCCGTGTTTGATGCGTTTCGGAAGTACTTGTGTTGAGAAGTACAAGGCCAGGAGCACACCGAAGAACCCACCGACTCCCAGCACAATGGTGACGACTGCTCGAACTACGTTGCCCATATCTCAATCTCTATCTAGGTGGAGGTTTAAATCGAAACAATCGGTTTTGGTAGTGCTTGAACCGAACCGCGCCTTGACCGGATTCCTTGGTTTAACTCCAGTGAAGCCCCACGAATCCGGTGAAGGCATGTGACGAGCGTCTCTAACAGAGCCAACATAGCCTTTTCCTCTGTGGTTATGCAGGAGGGACCCGCAACAAAGCGGGTCCCTCCATAAAAACTGAGCGTCTCAAATCAGCGAGCGACAAAAAACTACGCGGCTGGCCAGCTCTTTTCGATGTTGGCAAGCGTCTCGTCGGTGCTCTGTCCTGTGATCCAGGCAGTGCCTTCCTTCCAGAACGTTCCTCCACCTACGGCGCCTGGCATGAGGTCAGAAGCGTCGAAGCGGAATACGTCGGCCGACTTGCCAATGTTGGCGAATACTTGGTCAAACTTGTCAGGCAACATGTTGGTGTCGTAATCCTTACGTGGCGAAAACTTCCCGGCGTTCTTTGCAGCATTGTTTGCGAAATCAACGCTCATGAGGTACCGAAGGGTGTCCATCGACTCTGGCTTTTTGTTGGTAACGGCGTTGAGATCTCCGCCGCCCAACATCACCTTTGGATCAGTTGCTTTTGCGGTTGGGAGGTAGAAAGCGCTGATGGTTCCGGCGTCACCGAATACGGTGCCAGCGGCCCAGAAGCCCTTGTAGAAGTTGGCCTGGCGGTGCATGAAGCACTTGCCGGTCTCGATGGCAAGGCCACCGTCCTGGAAGCGTGTGGTGGCGATTGCCTTTACGTTTCCTACGTACTTCTCGTTCTTGAGAATTGCCCCAGCTGCATCCATTGCCGTCTTTACGATTGGGCTGTTGAAGGCAATCTTGTGGTTTACCCAAGCGTCGTAGTTGGCAGGAGTTGTCGTGCGAAGCATCATGTCTTCGACCCAGTCGGTAATGACCCAACCAGTTGCTGCACCGGATTCAATACCGGCACACCATGGCTGGCCACCGTCGGCGACGATCTTGTCGGAAAGCTTGATCATCTCGTCGAGCGACTTTGGAACGGTGTAGCCCTTCGCTGCAAATGCCTTGGGGTTGTACCAAACGAATGACTTGAAGTTTGACTGGAATGCTGCGCCGTAGAGCTTGCCATCAACGGTGCCATAGTCGGTCCAACCGCTCAGGAAGTTTTTGTCCAGGTCTGCCTTGACGTCAGCGGGAAGCGCTATGAGCTTGCCTGATTTGGCGTTGCTGGCAAGAACACCCGGCTGAGGGAAGTCGATAACGTCCGGGGCGTTGCCGCCAGCAAGACGCGTTTTCACGTCAGCTTCGAAGCCTTTGGAGCCTTCCCATTTCACGTCAACTCCGGTGCACTTCTCAAACGGTGCCCACGAGAGTTCAAAAGCGGCGATGTCTTTCTGATCATCGTTTGGCGAATAGATGGTGACTTTTTTGCCTTTGTACTGGTTCTTGCAAGCAATTCTGCCATTCAAGAGCGATCCGCTGGCTTTTTTCGTTTTGGTCTTGCTCGCTGCAAGGGCCGCTGGAGCCATTGCCAACAAGGCAAGCGCAGACGCTGCTGCGACTGACTTTGCGTATTTCATGTGTTCTCCCCGGAGTGGAAACGCAGGTGTGGATTCCTGCTCGGCGTTGCCCTACTGCAAGCGCTTACATCCGAAGGTAGCACATGTCACAGGCGCTGTTCACTGTTATATCCTGGTCACCGGGTTGAGTGAGAACGCCGAGAAGTACTGCGGAGGACGTACTACCGTTCGGCGGTACGTCTTTCGGGCGTTAAGGCCCATCGATCACCTCGGTACGTTCCGAACCGAAAACGTGATTGGGCTAATCGGTAACGACGTATTCCCATTGCCCGTCGTGCATGTACAACCGATGGCGGGGTCCGGGGGCGTCGAGGTCTACCTCTTCGAGCGGCTGCCTATACGAAACATCGGGCTCCCACGCCAAAACCATGGGTTTGCGCTTGAGTGGCCATGTTTCAAAGTGTTTGGGTTCTTTGGCAGCTAAATCGCTCAAAGCTTCGTCGACCGACGAATACGGCGAAAGTTGGTGGAGGCTTACCCAGGTTGGTGGAGCCAGGGTCCGAGTTCCTGCGGTTGCTTCGGCCAGAGCTTGCGCTGGAGTTAACCAGTGGAACGCCGTGAGTTCACCCTCGCTCATAGCAATGTCGCCCGCTATCGCTGGGGCCACAAAGAACCAGGTCCCGAAGCGTTTCATTTCAAATGGTGGCGGAACCCATCGGGAAAGCGGAACCAGCGATTCGAGCAACACTTCAAGCGCGACTTCTTCGAGGGCTTCGCGAACCGCGGCATTGCGAGAAGCCATAAATTCATCGTCTGGAGCGGCTGGATCGAAATCTTCAGGATCGACTCGCCCCCCGGGGAACACGCTGAATCCGGCGAAGTTTCCCCGGCCTACTCGCTCGACCATGAGGGTTTCGAGTCCCAATTCACCGTCGCGGACCAGGATCACCGTTGCTGCGGGAATGAGGGGTGAGGGCTCCGCCATGACGGTGGTGTCTTTGGCATCCATGCCTGCGGGGATTCCGGCGAGTTTGTTGTGGGGAGCAGTGCCAGCAGTGGGTTCGGTTCTGGGCGATTCGGTAGTCATCACCGTTGAGCCTTGCAGGCCGCAAGGAAAATCACCAGAACACTGAAAAACACGGCACCGAAAGCGTGCCATCTCTTGTGGAGCTGTTGTGACTTGAGCTGGGCTGGAGGTATGCGACCTATGAAGTGGCGAACTGATCGTTAAAACAACTCGAACAAGGTCCAGATCGCGAGGGCGCCAAAGAGGCCAGCGGCGAGGCGGCGAACCGTTTGGAGTGAAACCACTCGAAGAATCGAGCGTCCCACAAACGCCGCTAGCCCAGCCACCGTTGCAAGCGCAACGAACGCACCAATTCCTACACCGTAGGAATCACCGCGATCAGCCGCCAACGAAGCCGTCGCAAGTTGCGTGAGGTCGCCCCACTCGGCCAAACCCACGGTCACGAACGAGGTGACCACCACCGTCCGCAATCGAGCTGGCGTGGCACCAGCAGTTTGATCACCACGGTCTAGCTCAGCTACAGGTACTCCGGATTCACGCCAGAGCAGCATGGCCCCAACGGCAAACAGGAGTGCCGTTGCTGCGCCAACCAATCGATCCGGTAGGCGGTTGATCAAACTTCCAGCAGCAACTGCTACCACCACATGCACGGCAAATCCCCTATCACCCCAACCCAAACCCATCCGGGCCGTCGAAATCTCGACGTGAGTACCAAGGTCGCAAACATTGACTTGTCGGGGAGCTCGGCCGGGAAGACCATGGTGAAGGCAGTCAAGGAGTTACGAAGCATCACCGAGCCAGTTTGCTCGATCGTTTTGACCTCCTGTTTTGAAAGGCGTGACATTGTCGGTCCCAACCACCTACCATCCGCCTATGTCTTCGACACAATCACCAACACCAATACCAACACCGGCCTCTGCAAACACCTTGCCTGCAATCTCGGGCTCGGAGCAAGTATCGACCTTTCGTGGCTCACGGCCCATGAAGGTTGCCGTCCTCGGGGCGGGTTCTTGGGGAACGACGGTGGCGTCACTCACGGCTTCGAGGAACCAAGCGACCCTTTGGGCTCGTGATAGCGATGTGGTTGAGGACGTCAAC
>JAYSVF010000185.1:0-9070 GCA_043718695.1 Acidimicrobiia bacterium
GAGCACAACCGTCGCCCCGCCGACGACCTTGCCGCCAACCACATTGCCGCCAACCACTCTTCCCCCAACCACAACAACGACCAAGGCTCCAACAACGACGTTGCCGCCAACAACGGTTGCTCCAACCACAACCTTGCCGCCAACAACCACGGTTGCTCCAACAACTACGTTGCCGCCAACAACGGTTGCTCCAACCACAACCTTGCCGCCGACAACCACGGTTGCTCCAACCACAACGACGAAGGCTCCGACGACTACAACGACGAAAAAGCCCCGAGGTCGTCGCTAAGTGCACTTAGCATAGTTGGGCCGAGGTGGAGGAAGAGCGCGAATCAACCATTTTCAGGTTGCAGCGAGAGGCTTTCCGCTCAAACGTTTTCCGCGCAAGCGTTTTCCGCTCAAACGTCTTCTGCCCAAATGTCTTCTGCCCAAACGTCTTCTGCCCAAACGGTTAGGCCAGCGCAGCTTTGACTGCAGCAGACATGCGGCCTCCGTCGACGTTTCCGCCCACCTTTTCCTTCACCGCTTTCATGACGGCACCCATGGCTTTGGGTCCGGCGTTGCCTGCGGCTGCAGCCTCGGTGATAGCAGCGGTGATGATGGCGTTGAGTTCCTCGTCGGGCATTTCGGCGGGCATGTAGCGCGACAGAATCACGATCTCGGATTGCTCTTTCGCGGCCAACTCCGGACGTCCACCCTCGGTATACAACGCCGCCGAGTCGACGCGTTTTTTCGTTTCGGCGCGGATGATGGTGATGATCTGATCGTGGCTCAACTCGATCTGCTCCTTGCCAGCGACCTCGGCGTTCCCGACAGCGGCCAGCAACATACGCAGCGTGCCGGTGACATCAGCATCACGGGCCTTCATTGCCACGGTGAGGTCATCTCGAAT
Organism: Acidimicrobiia bacterium; assembly: GCA_043718695.1. Lineage (GTDB taxonomy): Bacteria > Actinomycetota > Acidimicrobiia > Acidimicrobiales > JANYDT01 > JANMZO01. The sequence goes on from JAYSVF010000185.1 coordinate 893, forward strand.
GGATTGCTTGGAAAGTGCCATACCGCCAGGCTACCGGCCTCGCCACCTCTAACGCCCCGATTTGTCTACAGTTCATAGATGCCAACACCCCCAGTGATGCGTGTGCCCAAGATCGTTGCCCATCGGGGAGCTAGTAAAGCCGAGCGGGAGAACACCCTCGCGGCGTTTCATGCTGCTCTCGCTCAGGGTGCCGATATGGTGGAGCTGGATGTCCGCCGCACTTCCGATCACAAACTGATCATCCATCACGATCCTCATGTAGTTACCGAGGCTGGCACCACTCACACTCTTTGCGAGTTGCAAGCCGTCGACCTCCCGCCCCACGTGCCGACCCTCTCTCAAGCGCTAGACGCCTGTGCAGGCATGGAAGTCAACGTCGAAATCAAGAACGACGACACCGAGCCAGATTTTGATCCGACCCGATCATTGGCCGATGCCGTCGTCGAAGTCCTACGTGCACGTAGTGATTGCGATCAGATGCTCGTTTCGTCATTTGACTACGCCACCATCCAACGAGTCCGCGAACTTGCCCCCGAAATCAAAACGGGTTTTCTTATCGTCGTCCCCGAACTCGATGCCGCTGCTACGGAACCCCTCACCGCATTCATCAATCGCATCGCCGACGATGGTCACGTTGCCATCCACCCTCACCGCTACGCCGCCACTGCAGAACTGATCGAAGCCGCACACGCTCGGAATCTTGCCGTGAACGTTTGGACCGTCGACAAACCCGAAGAACTCCGCGCACTTACCAATCTCGGTGTAGACGCCCTCATCACCAACACCCCCGAAGCCGCCCGCACCGCCATCCAACTCGCCCCGTAGTTTTCAGGTTTGTAGCCCCACAAACTGGTTGGGGCAACCTCGGCGGCTCGTCAACCTGCCGAAATTTTCATGACCTTACTGCGGAGAGGATCTGTCTTGCGTTGTCGGTTGCGACCGGATGCGCCGATCTCGATTTGGGTGATTTCCCAACGTAGACAACCGTGAAACTAGGTGACTACGAGGCTTAGGACTTCGGGTTCGTAGCGGAAGTCGAGGAGCTCTGCTTTGCCTAGGTGGTCGCCGTCTACTTGCCACGGGAAGGGCCGGTGGGCGCGCACGGTGAAGCCGGTGAGGTGTGTGCGCACATCAACGTTGCGGTGCGCGGCAAGTCGACCGCCACCTCGCAAAGCCGCTGTAACCGCTCCAAGTGTGCCAACGAGATCAAGCTTCTTTAACGTCACGAGTGACAGGGCGTTGTCAAAGTTGGCCTCGGGTGACAACGACAGAGCGCGAGGTCCTAAGTACGTATACGGATCGGTGTTCATGGCAATGGCGAAAAATCCGTCGACGAAATCGGCCGAAGCGGAACCTGAAAGGGAAGCCGCTGTGGAGCCAGATCGAGACGACGTGCCTTGCGCGGATTGTGCGGCGTAGGGCAATGAGTTTGGATCGTTGAGTGCAGCCATGGCACCAGAACCAACGGATGCCGCCGGGCCAAAGAAAATGCGGAAGTGTGGGTGTTTGCGATCAAAACGGCGGACCCATGTATCGATGGCCGCAAACATGAAGAGTGGGTGACCCAGCCAGCGCTTTAGTTGTCCGCGTTTCTCAACCTGTTCAACCACTGCTGCGTCAAACCCCATGCCCACATGAAACAAGAAAAATCGTCCGTTCACGTTGCCAAGACCGACACGTCGAATAGAGGAGCGACCGATCGCTTCGAGCAACTGGGTAGTGGCTTCAACAGGTTCGTTCACAAAGCCAATCGTGCGGGCAAAGACGTTGGTGGATCCACCGGGTAGTACCCCAAGTGCCGTAGGCGTACGTACTAATCCGTTGGCTACTTCGTTGACGGTTCCGTCGCCCCCAAGAGAAACCACCAATTCGATACCCTGGGCCGACGCACCCTGAGCCATTCGGGTGGCATGTCCGCGGCGCTTGGTTTCGGAAACCGTGAGATCGTGCTCAGCGGCCAAAGCGTTCTGAATCATCACACGCCCGCGGGCAGTAACCCCCGAAGCAGACGGATTGACGATGAGCAGGATCTTCATAGCGGCCCGCCATTCTGCCCGATCGGTGGCAATCTTTCGTCGAGGCTCCAGCCAGAGGACGTGTTGCATCCGAAATGTCGCCCACTAAGCCTGTTTTTCTCGTAAGCAATGAGAAAAACAGCGTTAGTGGGCGACATTTTCCGAATGACTTACCTCACCGTAAGCGGGGTCAGCCGGGGAATCGCTCGCTTTTGGTCGCTGAACCAGGCAAACGATTGGCGAAGCCCCGTAAAACCGGCGAAGCCCCGTAAAACCGGCGAAGCCCTGGTTTAACGGAACAGAAAGTCGCCGTGAGCGCAGCGAACGCAAAGCCCTGCCGGTGGTTTAACGGAACAGAAGGTCGCCGTGAGCGCAGCCAACGCAAAGCCCTGCCGGGGGTTCACGGGGGCGGAGCGCCCCGTGCGTGGGGGTTCACGGGGGCGGAGCGCCCCATGGGTTGTGAATCCCGGCACAAACGCTTGTGCAGATTTTCACAACCACCCGAAACAGCGGCAGAATGTCAGTATGAACGTCGCCGTCTGTGTGAAGCAGATTCCAGATCCAGCCACCCCTGGATCACTTGACCCGTCCACCCACGCTCTTGTCCGCCAGGGCAAGCTCAACCTCGACGATTCCGACGCATACGGCGTGGAAATGGCCCTGCGCCTGGTCGAGGCTGCCGGTGGAGGCGAAGTGACCCTTGTTTCCATGGCGCCAAACTCAGAGCAAAGCGGTCTCCGCACCGGCTTGGCCATGGGAGCCCACAAGGCCATCCTGGTTTCCGATCCTGCACTTGCCGGCTCCGATGCCCTCAGCACCGCCAAGGTTCTGGCCGCCGCAATCAAGCGCGCTAACCCCGATCTGGTTATCGCTGCCACCGAATCAACCGACGGCTACACCGGCACCACGCCCGTACAGATCGCCGAAATCCTCGGGTTCCCTAGCGTCACCTTTGCCAAGAAGGTAACCGTCAGCGGCTCGTCGGTTGCGGTGGAGCGTCAAACCGAAGAGGGTTATGACGATGTCTCCGTGAACCTGCCCGCCATGGTCACCGTGACCGCTGGCGTGGTTGAAGTTCGCTATCCCTCGTTCAAGGGCATCATGGCCGCCAAAGGCAAGCCGCTCGAAGAACTCAAAATTGCCGATCTCGGTATCGATGCCAGCTCCGTTGGTTGGGCTGGCGGCGGACAGAAGATTAACGAAGTCATCAACGCCGAATCTCGTGCGTCGGGCGAAATCATCGAAGACGACGGCGAATCGCACCACAAGATCATTGCCTTCCTTGAACAACTCAAGGTCATCTGAGCCCGCTCGGATCCATTCAGGCTCACAACTAGGGATTTAGGAAAACTCAAATGGCAATCTCAAAAATTCTCGTCGTCGCCGAATCGGCTGGCGGCAAAGTCGTAACCTCCACCCTCGAACTGCTCACGGCCGCTCGGGCCACTGGCGCGACCGTCGAAGTAATTGTTGCTGGCGACGGGGCCGCAGAAGCCGCTGAACTCGGAGCATTCGGTGCATCCAAGGTCTACGCAACTGGCGATCTCAATGGTTCACTCTTAGGCGTCCCAGTCGCATCCGCGATTGCGGGCATGGTCGCTGGCGGCAACGCACCCGATCTTGTACTCGTCGCCCAAACCTATGACGGCCGCGATATTGCTGGTCGCCTCTCCGCCAAGCTCGATAAGACCGTGCTGACCAACGGAGTTGGTTTCACGATCGACGGGGATTCCGTTGTGGTTGATCACGCCGTATTCGGTGGCGCCAAGATCGTGAAGGCTTCCTTCACCGGCTCGGGCCCTTTCCTGGCCATGATCCGCCCCAAGTCCTTTGCTGCTGAGACCGCTGGTGGCGCCGCTGCCCCGGTTGAAGTTGTGGCCGTTGGCGATGCTGGTGCAACGGGTTCAGCCATCGTGACCCAGCGCCACGTTGAAGAGCGCACCGGACCAAAACTTGATGAGGCCGCTGTGGTCGTATCGGGTGGCCGTGGATTGGGTGAAGCCGACAAGTACGCCATGGTTGAAGACTTGGCCAAGCAGCTCCATGGTGCTCCAGGCGCCTCGCGAGCCATCGTCGACGCTGGTTGGGTTCCTTACGCCTATCAAGTTGGCCAAACCGGCAAGACCGTAAAGCCTGAGGTTTACCTAGCCGCTGGTATCTCCGGAGCCACGCAGCACATGGTGGGGATGAAGGGCGCGAAGAACATCATCGCCATCAACAAGGACAAAGAAGCCCCGATCTTCGGTATTGCCGATTTGGGCATAGTCGGCGACGTCCACAAGGTTCTCCCCAAGCTCATCGAAGCACTCAAAGCCCGCGGCTGAGGCCCGGCCCTTTCGGCCGCGTTTGGGTGGGATTTTCTCCGTTCGCAACGTACGAAACTCCACCCAATATGCACACGTAGTAATTGCAAACGGCGGCCTTCGGGTCGCCGTTTTGCATTTGGGTGGCGCGAGCCCCGAGGAAGCGCCCGCCCGTCTTTTCGGTGCATTCACTGGTTGGCCGTCTGGGGATGCGCCATCGGAGGTTTGGCTTTCGTAAGTAGTGAATGTTGCTGTCTGACGCGCGGATGACGCAAGGCTGACATTCCGCCCCGGCATCGTTCTACCTATGAATCTCAACCTCTTGCCATCAATTCGTCAGCCTGCCGGACGTTTTTCGACAATCCGGGCAGGGAAATCGGAAAAGCTGGACGAACCGAGCCCATTGGCACGCCGAGCGCAAGGAGCGCCACGTGCTGGGATCCAGTTAGGGCGGAGAGTACTTCGAAGAGGAACTGTTTCCAATGCAACTAGTAGCACGACGATCGACACGATTCCTCAGAAGGTTGTCACGTTCGTCGTGCGGCACATCACCTATGAAGAGCTCGTTGCGGTAGCGAAGGTTGCGGTCCAGGAACCTCTGCAGGGAGCGGCGGCGGGCCCAACGTTTGGGTGGGAATTTGTCTGTTCTGAACCTACATAGTCCCACCCAGTATGCACACGTACTAATGGCGAATGACGGCGTTGAGGGATGCGCAATCTTTGATTTCCGTGGGATCGGGTTGGGCGTATCGAAAATTCGCTCGATGATCGGAACCCCGGCAATCGCGGAAAGGTTAAGGTTTGTTTGCTTACTTCTTTTGGGCCACTTCGGCGATCAAGACTTGTCCGCAAACGGTCTTCGGGGTGCCACGTTATTCCCCCAGAAGACTGGTGAACACATGCGACTTGATTGCTCATTTCGCTCTGTTTTCCAAGTTCGTGACTTGCCATGGTCGCATTGTTCACCACTCCCCCAGAGCCGTCGTTGGGGGCGCGAACGGGAGCAGGAGCGACATGACCGCCCGGGGATCAGCCGACCAATCGAGGGCAGCGATTTCATCGAGGGTGCGTCGGCTGCCTATAGAGCGGACGGTATCGAACAATGAAGCGGTGAGCACGAGTGCGTCGGGTGCGGGGTGAGCAAAAAGCGGGCGGCCATCGACGATGATTTGCGGACACGGGACTCCCGCTTTGTCGGCGTTGGCGGGAAGACGCTGTTGGAAAAAGTACAAGCCGAGCCGGAGAGCATCGGAATCGCGGGCACCGGGAATGCCAAGCGCGAAACGCAAATCGTGCTCGTGGGTGACGGCATCAAATACCAATTGCGAAAGCCCTAAACCTACGCTTGTGGCGCGGTCCTCAACGAAGGGGGCCCAGGTATTCCACTCTTTGAGAATTTCCGGTCCGGAGTTGTCTGCGCGCTTAGCAATATGAACGGCAGTCCATGCTTCGGTCGTGACACCTTCCATGTTGCCATTGAGGCCATCATCAATCACTCCAGCAAGATGGGCGAGGGTTTGGCGAACCGTCCAATCGGGGCAGTGTGGAGTAACCCGTTCCCAGTCTTCGGTGCTTAACGCTGCGCAAAACTCGCCAACCCGCTCTCGCAACTCACAGTAAACCTGACCAACATCGGGCGCTCCGACATCAAAGATTTCGCTCATCACAAAATACTAAGTGCCTGTCCTGAGTTCTGGAGTCGCGTTTGGTTTTGAGTCACTTCCGCGAATGCCGCGGGATTCCGCGCATTTGGATCAAATGCCCCGGGCCGGTTTCGTCAGCGCAAGCCGTATTTGACCCATGCGGACGGAGGGGACCGGTAGGAACTCGCCGTAAGCCTGTTGGTCCGTTTGGGGTTGGGTAACACCTAGGCTCGACCTATGAAGTCCAAGCGCACCCCCCGATTTTTACTTTTGACGTTGGGTCTCGGGGTGGTAATGGCTTCCGGGTTTGCGCTTGGGGGATGTAGCAAGGAAAAGAGTGTCGCGGTTGGTAGTTCAGCTAGCGAGACCGTTGCAGACACGTTCGCTGAAGCGGATGCAGACGCGGTGGAAACTGTTGCGGAGAGCGTGCCTGAGAGCGCAACGGTGGCGGAAACCGAAGCAGCAGAAACCACTTCTAGTGAATCCCTGGCGGCTGCTGACACAACGCCCAGCACCGACGCTGGTGAGGCCGTAGCGGTTTTGCCTGCTGATAGCCCCACCTGCGAGGCCTTCGCCACGGTAAAACGTTTGAATGACGAAACCGGCGAACTTACCAACGAGCTGCAAAGCAAGATGTTGGCGGTGATCTCGGCGGCTGGATCAACCGATGCGTCCGATGGGGCGGGATCTGTAGAGACCATCGAAAAAGAGTTTGGCTTGTTCATCGATAAATTCAACGTAAGTTCCAAGAAGTCGGTACCGCAATTGCAGGTGGCCTACAAAACTTTGGCCAAAGAACAACCCCAATTCAAAACGGAGTTGGCCGCGGTTGAGGATGTAACGCTCAAGGCGCTCGCCTTTTTTGGATCGGTTAAGGCCAAGAATCTCGACACGTTCGAGGCAGACCTGATTGGTGCGCTCGGCATGGAGACGGTCACCGCAGCCGGCACCGGAACACTCAAGATCGACGCCTTCTCTCGCAAGGCCTGCAACCTCACCTTCGCCAACTCATAAGAATCAACGGTGGCGTCCTCGCAGTTCGTTGTGGTGTCCGTCTTTCTTTGCATCTTTTTTGAGCGAGCCAATATTCCTGACTCGAAGAAGTTTGAGGATTCGCGTAACCTCGGATTTCGTGACCCTAAATCCAATTTCGGCAAGTACTGGCTCAATCAACGGCGTGGCCGTCAACCCGGTGGGGCTGGGCTGCATGTCGCTCAGCTGGGCCTATGGCACGCCACCTTCGGTAGAAGAGGGGGCAAAACTGTTGCATCGAGCCCTCGATATTGGTTACAACAACCTCGACACCGCACGAATTTATGGCATTGGTGCCAACGAGGATTTGATCGGCAAAACACTCAGCGGCCGACGGGACGAATTCTTTCTGGCCTCAAAAACCGGGATCTTTGTTGAAGGCAAGGATCGACGCATTGATTGCCGCCCGGAAGTTATCAAAGCGGCGTGCGATGAGAGCCTTTTGAAGCTGCAGACGGATCATATAGATCTTTACTATCTCCACCGTCGCGACTTCACCACGCCGATCGAAGAATCCGTAGGTGCACTTAGTGAATTGGTGACGGCCGGAAAGATTCGCAGTATCGGCCTTTCGGAAATGTCGTCGGAAACGTTACGTGCAGCCCATGCCGTGCATCCCATCGCCGCTATGCAAACCGAGTACTCGTTGACGACGCGCAATCCCGAAATCTCCGTGCTGAAAACGTGTCGAGAATTGGGCGTTACCTTCGTTGCGTTTTCTCCGGTCTCGCGGGGCGCTCTGGCCAACGGACTTCGCGATCCGCAGACGTTGCCCGAGACCGATATGCGCCGAACCTGGCCGCGCTATGTTGGCGAAAACTGGGAGAAGAATCTCAGCCTGATTGATTCGTTCAATGCGATAGCCGCTGAAGTTGGCGTAACCCCCGCGCAGCTTTCCCTCGGCTGGGTGCTGGCGCAGGGCGAACACATTGTGGTCATCCCCGGTACCGGCCGCATCGATCACCTCGAAGAAAACATTGCCCGTTCCGATTGGCGACCGTCGGCCGAATTGTGTGCCCGCCTCGATGCCCTCATCAACCGCCACACCATCGCCGGCCCCCGCTACCCAAAGGCCCAACAAGCCACCATCGACACCGAAGAATTCGCCGAATAACTCTGAGCCAGTGCCGCATGCGGCCCTCCGGATGAGCCATCGAGCAGCGGAACGTTACGGTTTGTTCCGGA
>JAYSVF010000186.1:0-3793 GCA_043718695.1 Acidimicrobiia bacterium
TGCACACCACCGGCGGCTACCTCACCCAAGCCACGTTCACCCACAAGTACGTATTCGATCTGCACGCCGATACTGATATCTACTGGTGCTCGGCCGACGTTGGTTGGGTCACCGGCCACTCCTACGTTGTCTACGGCCCGCTGGCCAATGCGGCGACGAGTGTGATGTACGAAGGCACCCCCGATTCACCGGGTAAGGACCGCTGGTGGTCAATCATTGCCAAGTACGGCGTCACGATCTTTTACACGGCGCCCACGGCGATTCGTTCTTGCATGAAGTGGGGGATTGAAGAGCCAGCAAAGCATGATCTGTCTTCTTTGCGTGTGTTGGGTTCCGTAGGTGAACCTATTAATCCCGAAGCATGGATTTGGTATCACACCTTTATCGGTGGCGGCCGTTGCCCGATCGTGGATACGTGGTGGCAAACTGAAACTGGCGCGATCATGATCACGCCCTTGCCGGGTTTGACGACCTTGAAGCCCGGATCAGCCACCTTTGCCCTGCCCGGTATCGGTATCGAAGTGGTTGATGATGCCGGCACACCTATTGCTGTGGGTGGTGGCTACCTTGCACTCTCGCACCCCTGGCCTGCCATGCTCCGCGGTATTTACGGTGACCCCGAGCGGTACAAGGAAACCTATTGGTCAACGTATCCGGGCAAGTACTTCGCCGGCGACGGTGCCAAGCTCGACGAAGACGGCTACCTCTGGCTCCTTGGCCGCGTCGACGATGTCATGAACGTAAGTGGACATAGAATATCGACTACCGAAGTGGAATCGGCGCTAGTGGATCACCCAAGTGTTGCTGAATCCGCAGTTGTTGGTGCCAACGATGAACTAACCGGCCAAGCCGTAATCGCCTTCGTAACCCTCAAGGGTGGCCACGCGCCATCCCCTGAACACGGCGAGCTGTTGCGCAAACACGTCTCAGGCAAAATCGGCCCGATCGCCCGGCCAAAGCAAATCGTCTTCACCGACGACCTCCCCAAAACCCGCTCAGGCAAAATCATGCGGCGCTTACTCCGCGACATGGCAGAAGGCCGAGCCATGGGCGACACCACAACCCTCAGCGACCCCAACGTGATGGCCCTCATCAAAGAACGCGCCGCCACCCAACCCACCGAGGACTAGAGCACGGACGTTTTGAAATTGTAGGTTGTCCCTGGTCGATTAACTGGCCTTGAGGTGTTGGCGAAGGGCCTCGCGTATCACCTCAGAAACAGGTACGGCTTCTGCTTCGGCTCGTTGGACAAGTAGTTGCTTCATCTCGGGATCGAGACGGACTGACTCAATCGTTGAAGTATCTGTGCCCAGTCGAGGGCGTCCGCGCCGACCTCGCCGCGCCAGGATGTCATCAACATTAAATCCGGTTTCTGCTTCATCGGCCAGTTGCTCGATAATCGAGTTCGTCGCGGGGGCAGTAGTAACGGGGTCGGGTGTATTTCGATCGGAGTGTCGCGGTGTTTTCATCATTCGAGCAACTTTCGATATTTCGGACGAATCGGCATGGCGTGAATAATTAGCTGACGATTTTCCTTTGTTATGAGTACGACGATCTCCAAAAGATTCCCTGCATGATCTGGCCCGAGGACAAGCCATCGATCCGGGTCTTCACCAAGGTCATCCACCACAAGAGAATTTGCGACGGCGTGGATCATGTCTTCGTCATGAACATCGTGTCGTCGAGCTGAGGCGTGGATTTCCACCCTTTTATTGTATGACGAAAAGAATTAAGTGGCAAGAACTTTCACGCCAGGAAGAGGTGAGCGATCTCAGCGACCTGAGGTGGTGTCACCAACGAGAAACTGACCGGCTTATTTTCAATGAGCCTGATCCACAAGGGCCAAGAGAAACAGACCAGTCCCGAATCTAATCCTGCCTATTTGGAGCCAGCGATTTTCAGCAGTTCGGCCAGTCTCGTGTTGGAGCGAAAGTCCGATGCCGTTTCCGGCGGGAGGCTCCGAAAGAGGATTTCGTACAGTGCCTTTTGAAAACTTCGCTCGTCCCTTTTAACCGAATCGACAAATTCGGCAACGATTGGCAGAGGAAAAGCGCTTTGAGCTGCTGGTGACGCGAAGATGGCCTGAAGATCTGCAGCAGCCTTCGGCCCTCTATTTTTGGGTCCTTTTGCGGCGATACCCAGAAGCACGGTGCTGAGTTTGAGGCCATCACCCTCGTGCTTGATTTCCGCGAGAGTGCGACCCAAAAGGTTGCCGTTTCCAGAACACTCCAGTTCACCAGCCCAATCTTCTAAATCGACGAGTGACTGTTCTTTCGAAACGAAGTTGGCGATGGCTTGGTCCGTAGCGGTTGTTTGTGGGTACCCAAGATCAACCCACTTTTTGGATTGGATTGGGCAGTCTGATCCTTTGAACAGAAAAGCTCTGGCTCCGAGACCCATAAGGGACATAGCTAGGAGTACTACCAGCGTTTTAGCGAGCCCGGAAAGCTGCGTCGTTTTTGTGCCCATCTATCCACATCACAATCAGAATAAGGGTCTAACAACCGGCGAAATACTAGCCATCAGTTGCAAGAGAAGTGCTGATGGCGTCGAGGAGCCCGAGGTTTAGACGATCCCTTTCGGCGATGTGCTCAGGGCCCTTGAGCGCCTTTTTCAACCCGAGACTGATGAGGTCGCTCACCGACATGTCTGGTTTCGCACTCGACCGTATGTGAGCAACAGTCGATTTGAACAGTTCGCCTCCAACCTGCCCGGCCAACGGTGCTGCGTTCAGCAGTGCACTTACGAGATTGGAAGCGAAATCTATCCGTTCATCAAGGTCTCGATTTAGGTTGTTCGTGGCTCGCATAAGGATACCGAGCAAATAGCCAGCCCACCGATAGTCGCCACTTGCGCCAGCCCGAGCTTCGGTGATGAGATCGGTAACTTCTTTGTCTCGTCGGGAGCGGATGAGCATCGTGATCCACGAGAGGTACGTCTCCTGTTCGTCGCTGTGCAGGTCTAGTTGAGTAGCCAAATTCACTCGTTGGACGTTGGTGGCAGCTAGCAGCAACGTCTTTATCGCGGGGCCGTCTGCGGAACTGTTGGACGTTGAACCGATCCATTCAAAGGACGCGATCGTTCGCTTGAAAATTTCAAACCGACTTGCCTCCTGATCTTGGGCAATAAGGAGCGCACTTTGGTTGATTCGGGTGAGGAGAGTCGGGTCGAATTGATGAATGATCCTGGTTGTTTTAGCACCGAGAAAATCGTAGGAATAGACCTCTGTTTTTGTGTGACCGCTTGCTTCAGCAAATACTCGTGAGAGGAAAACCTCGTTGTTGCTGTGTTTGGCTATGAAGTGTGCGAGGCCATCTGCCCTGAGATTCGCGGCGGTGATTGCTGTGGCTAGAGCTGCGGAACGTTTTGTTTCTTCGCTGTCTTTAGCGCTGAACTTGGCTTCGCAATAGGCGATGAAGGCATTTGCGAGGTGTCGGGTGCCAGAGGTACGTACAAGGACTGACGCGAATTGTGCATCGTCATCGAAGGCTTTTGCTATTCGGACGAATTGTTTGGCATCGAGTTGGGTGGCCAATTTGGCGATGAACGATTCCTTTTGGGTGGTTGATAAGCCTTCGTAGTTTCCGATGCCGTTTGAGTCCATGTCGTCGGCTATGAGTTTGAGTTCGTCATCGCTAAGCGCGCGTATTGCTTCGTTTGCATCGGCGGGTGTCGCACCAGCGAATAGGGCAACAAGCTTGAGGAGTTCGCCATGCGTGATCCGGTCGGTACCCCAACCACCGTCCTTGAGTAGACGTCGAACCAAGTCTGCAGTGCCCACGCTGTAGCCGAA
>JAYSVF010000187.1:0-9050 GCA_043718695.1 Acidimicrobiia bacterium
GCACCATCAAGCACCGCTGGAGCGTGCATCGCTAGATTTCGGAACGACAGCGCCAGTATGCGGAAAACATCGGATCGTTCGGCGTCACGGTCAGCAAGGCTCAGTCGTAGGTTGGGCTCGTCTCGACGTCGAAGAAGAACATCTCCTGAATCCAGGTCGGCCACCACATCGTTCGGATGTCGAAGAAGATCAGAGAAAGAACGCTCGACAACTTGCATGTTTAAACAATATCAGAACTACTTCAGATGTTCTGTTCGGGTGTCCGCCGCAAAAGGCCGAGTCCATTGGACCTCGCGCTCAAATTCAAATAGTGGCCAACGTCGCCAGTGCCGCAGCCAGTAGGGAACGGTTCGGTACGAACATTTTGACGACCGCTTCTTGCGTTGGGGCTACGACCGGGGAATCTGTTCAGCAACAAGTTGAACGAAAGAGGGATCAACACTTCCTGACCAAACATCCAGACTGGAAAGGAGAAGGGGAGTTCCGACTCGTCGTAATGACAGCTGAGGCCGGGCCGATGTACTTTGACATAACAGTTGCGGTCGTTGGACTCGTGTTGGGTGAGAAATACGGTTATTGGGCGGACCCAGTCGTTTCGGAATTGGTCAACCGTTTTGGGATTAACGCAAATGTAGCGAAAGCAAGTTGGATCGGGTGGAACTCTTCTGTCAACTTACTTGACTGCTACCCAGGCGTTTCTTAGCCGATTCTGTGATCGGCGGGGCGCGTTGGCGAACTCAGGAGCTTGAGTTGGCGCCGCTCCAGTATCCGATTCGTTATAGCTTCGGCCATCGCGGTTTGCTCGGCGGTCGGTTCGCCAACTTTTGCAACAAGATCTGCCAAGTACTCGTCGGTCGCTTGTAGTGCAGCGGCGCGCCTCAATGCCGCTCGAGCTGCAATCTGCGATTGATGCTCGTATTCGGGTCCGATGTCGTCAGCGGAGAAAGCGCCTGTCACGTTCGAGTGGATTGGCGTCACACGTCGAAACATACGCAACTAGCCGATGGCGAACCTAGGTGGTTTGGGCGGCGCGGGCGGCTATTTCTGCGGCGCGGGCTTCGCTTGCCGGGACACCTCCGATCCCCCAGTGGGTTACGGGGATTTCGGTGAGGAGTACTCGGGTTTGATCGATGGGGATTTGCAGGATTTCGGCGACGAGGGCTGACATCTCCCGGAGCAACCGGTGGAGCAACTCCAATGGGCGGCCTTCCATCAGGTAGATCTTGATGAGGGGTGAGACTCGCTCGGTTGCAGGGACGCCGCCTAGGCCCCACTGGTCGGCGGGAATCACCTTGACGGCGGCTCGGAACCGTTCGATTGGTGCCACCACAATTTCGGCATACAGCGCCGTGCATCGGGCCACCAACTCACGGTGCACCTCGGGGCTGTGGCCTTCCATTAGGTCAATTTCGATCAAAGGCATGTCCCCATCTTGATCGTTTGACGGGCGAATGGAAGGAGTGGTGGTCCGCTGGATGGAACGCAAAGCCTCCGCTCTCCGTAGACGTTCTGAGAGAATCGATCCCATGGCCAAACTCACTGCGGCAATTGTCGGATCAGGCAATATCGGCACCGACTTGATGGAGAAGTTGCTTCGCTCATCGTTCATCGAACCGCGCTACATGATCGGTGTTGATCCTCGCTCTGAAGGACTGGCACGTGCCACCGAACGGGGGTTGGAATCGTCGGCGGAAGGGGTCGACTGGCTCCTGGCTCGCAAGGAACTGCCCGACATCGTGTTTGAGGCCACCAGCGCCTACATTCATGCCGCCAACGCGCCACGGTATGCAGACTTAGGAATTCGCGCTATCGACCTGACCCCCGCAGCAATCGGGCCGTTCGTTGTGCCCGCTGCGAATCTCGATGAGCATCTCGACAAAATGAACGTAAACATGGTGACGTGCGCTGGACAGGCAACCATCCCGGTGGTGCACGCAGTCGCTTCGGTAACCCACGTTGAGTATGCCGAGATCGTCGCCACGGTGGCCTCGAAAAGTGCAGGACCGGGTACACGAGCTAATATCGACGAGTTCACCAGGACCACTTCGAAAGCCATTGCCGACGTGGGTAAGGCCGGTCGGGGTAAGGCCATCATCGTGCTGAACCCGGCGGAACCACCGCTGATCATGCGTGACACTATCTTTTGCCAAATCCCCGAAGACGCCGACCAGATTCTGATCACCAAAGCGATTGAAGACGTCGTCGCCCGGGTCTCGCAGTACGTGCCTGGCTATCGGCTCAAAGCGCCGCCGCAATACGCCACCACGAACAACGGCATCCCCAGAGTTGCCGTTTCGATCGAAGTAGAAGGGGCAGGCGACTACTTCCCGCCCTATGCAGGAAACCTCGACATCATGACTGCCGCGGGAGTGGCCGTCGCCGAGCAAATGGCCCGTCACCTTCAAGGGAAGTAATCCAAATGCCCTACTCTCCATCACTCGACGTCCGCATGACTGATACCTGTCTGCGTGACGGTTCCCATGCCAAGCAACATCAATTCACCGAAGCCCAAGTTCGCGAAGTGGTAAGCGCGCTTGATGCCGTTGGCATGCCGGTCATCGAAGTCACTCATGGCGACGGGCTTGGCGGCTCATCGTTCAACTACGGGTTCTCGCTGACCAATGAACGTCTCCTGATGAAGGTTGCGGTTGAAAGCGCCAAGCAGGCCAAGATCGCCGCCCTCATGGTCCCGGGCATTGGCACGTTCGATGACATCCGTTTCATTCAAGACATCGGCCTGTCCATTGTGCGAGTAGCCACCCATTGCACGGAGGCTGACGTGAGCATCCAACACTTCGGGTTGGCCCGTCAGCTCGGGTTGGAAACCGTCGGGTTCTTAATGATGGCCCACAAAGCCACGCCGGAAACTCTCGCCAAACAAGCCCGGATCATGGCCGACGCTGGCTGCCAATGCGTCTACGTGGTCGATTCGGCCGGCGCACTCATTCTTGAAGATGTTCAGCATCGAGTGGAAGCAGTAGTAAGCGAACTTGGTACTGATGCGCATGTAGGTTTTCATGGGCATGACAACTTGAACATCGCCGTCGCCAACTCAGTGATTGCCGTGCGTGCCGGTGCCGTGCAAATCGACGGATCAACTCGTGGCTTTGGTGCCGGTGCTGGCAACACTCGTAACGAAGTATTCTCCGCCGTGGCTGAACGCCTTGGAATCTCGACCGGTATCAACGTGCTTGATTTGATCGACGTCGCTGAAGATGTCGTCCGTCCGGTTATGGACTCTGAATGCGTGATTGATCGCATGGCCTTGATCATGGGTTACGCCGGGGTGTACTCCAGCTTCCTCAAACACGCGTATCGTGCCGCCGAGCAGTACAACGTGAAAGGCGCCGACGTGTTGATGGAGTGCGGTCGTCAAGAACTTGTCGGTGGCCAAGAGGATCAAATCATTTTCATCGCTGCCGAACTTGCTGCCGCCCAAAAAGTGCTCGCTGCCTAGCTATCCGTTTGCTTGGTAATCCAACCTGAAGTTGTAGTTGTCGTCGTAACTGTCTTGCCTGTATCGGAGAAATCTCAATGTTGACCGTCGAAGAAAACGAAACCCTTACCCGTGTTGGCCCCGGAACGCCCATGGGCAAGCTCATGCGGTTCTACTGGTACCCGGTGGCCTTTTCCGCAGATCTTCCCGTAGGGCATACCCGCGGTATTCGATTACTCGGCGAGAACTTTGTTATGTACCGAGATCAATCAGGGCAACTTGGCATGGTTGATGAAAAGTGCCCGCATCGAAGCGTGTCGATGCTTTACGGCATCGTTGAAGACTGCGGCTTGCGTTGCGCATATCACGGTTGGCTCTTCGATAAAGAAGGCAATTGCGTTGAACAACCCGCGGAGCCACCGGCATCACAGTTCAAAGACCGCGTGAGCATCGGGGCTTACCCCGTGCAAGAAATGGGCGGTCTGCTCTGGACCTACATTGGCGAAGCCCCCGTCCCCGAACTACCACGCTTCGACGTGTACGTGATGGACGGCGTGCGCGACGCTGGATACGCCACGATTCCGTGCAATTGGCTGCAGATCATGGAGAACTCCGTTGATCCGTATCACGTGGAGTTTTTGCACGGCTACTACTTTGAATACCTCGGTAATAAAGAAGGTTTTGAGGCACCGAAGAGTTTCCAAAAGAAGCACAAGGCCGTGGCGTTCGAAGAAATGGAATTTGGCATCATCAAGCGCCGATTGCTTGAAGGGCAAAGCGAGGAGGATGACGATTGGAAGATCGGCCACCCGCTGATGTTTCCCTACGGCATGCGCGTTGGTGGGGCCAACATTGAGCAGATGCAGATTCGCGTGCCGATCGATGACACCCATACGTGGATCGTGTTCTATGCCACCCACAATCCGGGCAAGAACTACCCCATCGATCCTGAGCACACCGTCACGAAGTACGAGCTCCCGTGGATGAAGGCCGATGGGACCATCCTCACTGATTACGTGGAAGGTCAAGACATCATGGCCTGGGTTACCCAAGGCGAGATTTGTGACCGCAGTATTGAACACATTGGAAAGAGCGATCTGGGGGCCATCAAGGTTCGTCGGTTGTTCAAAGAAAACCTGGCCCGAGTTGAGCAGGGGATTGATCCAATGGGCGTGGTGCGTTACAAACACGACCGTATCGATTTGCCCTGTGAGAAGAACAAGTTCGGTGCTGGGCCCAAGTTTGCTTTTCAGTGGCTGTCCATGGGCTCCTCGAAATTCAGTCCACAGGTTGATCGCTTAACCAAGATCCACGAAGATGCCCACAAAGAACTTGCGGCAGGCTGACCAGCCCGAAACCCCGCTTGTCGGAATGCCTCTGGTGCCTGAACCTACCGTGTCGACGGGTTCGGAGTTAACTGCGGCGGAGGGCTCTGAACCGGCACGACTTCGGTTGCTTCCACCCCTAAGCGCGCCTAGTTCTGCGCTTGATCCCTTGAATTGGCCGTTTAAGGGTGAATTGCCTCGTCGTTCGCCCGATGACGCAGTTGTGCACCGCGAAAGCCGTCCAAGGTTTTGCCCCAACTGCGGCGAAGCCTACGAATCGCATACGCCCGCGGCCGGAATCGTGGTCGAGTTCTGGACGAGCCGAAACCGGGTCTTTCACTGCTGGTGCGCTTCCTGCGGCGAAGCCTTCGACATCACCGACGCCAACCTCGTGGTAACCGAAGAGATCGAACACTGAAGTCGTCCTCAGCGTGAGGCTTGTCAATCTCTGATTCGGAAACGCCATCGACTGCTTGTCGCGCCTTGAGAAGGAACTATTGACAACTGACTTCGTCAAGTAGATACTTTGAACATATATATGTCAAACGCATATCTGTTCAGTAAGGAGACTGCCCATGTCAGAAGAAATAGGTGAGCCCATGCAGCTCGCGCTCGAACAAGCATGGGAGTCGTTCAGGAGCGGATCGTTCCCCGTTGGTGCTGTCCTGGTGGATGACGGTGGATTAGTTGTCGCCGTCGGGCGCAATCGAATGGGAGAATCGTCAGCTCCCGATGGCAGGTTGCGATCTACGGGTCTGGCCCACGCCGAAATGGACGTGCTCGCTCAACTTCCGATGGGGGACTACGCCGGGCACACGCTCGTAACCACTCTGGAGCCGTGTCTGCTTTGTCGTTCGGCGGCGACCATGGCACACGTGGGCAAGGTTGAATTCCTCGCTGCCGATTCGATCTGTGATGGGCTCGAAGCGCTTCCATGGATCAATGAACACGCGAAGCGCTGGTACCCAATCATGCGTGGCCCGGCGAAGGGTGATGCAGCTGACTTCGCCTCGATTCTGCCAATGGCAGTGCTTGTGCTTTTCGGGCCAAGCGGTGATGCAGCTGGGCACTATCGAACGCATAGTCCCCGCGAGTTCGCCGTCGCAGACGCCATGGTCCGCGAAAACCGTTGGCCCGGGCGTGAGCTAACCGTCAACGAGGCGATCGCCTATGTCACCGGTATTGCTGCGTCGATCGAAGGAGTCTGACATGGCGGCGATGCGGAAAATGGAGATCGTCGACCGACTGGACTTCGTGCAGGCCGTCGACGAGGCAACGAAAGGTGAAGCGGTTGCGGTTGCGATGTCGGATCTCGACGGGTTCGGCTCATTGAACGAGACACGCGGTCATGCCATTGGGGACCTCGCGCTCGTTGCGTGGATTCGCACGCTGACCGGATCGCTGCCGAAGGGATCGATTGTGCGCCGTATTGGGGGTGATGAGTTCGCTATTGGATTGCCGGGTCATTCCGCAGAGGACGCGTTAATCGTGTTCCATGAGATCCGCTCACACCTACGTGCCCATCCGGTGGATGGCGTTGGCGAGTCGGTCCTTGCCACGCTCGGGATCGCCGCTCGACCGCCGCATGCCGAGTCAACAACGGATCTATTGCGTTGTGCCGATGCTGCGTTAATGCGTGGCAAGCGTGAGGGAGGCGACCGTGTGGTGATTTTCGTAGAAGAGAAGATGACACTGAAGTCGAACTACTATGAGCGCGGAGATCTTGATCGGCTGAGCCGACTAGCGACATCAACGGCGCGCACCGAGGCATCGTTGCTCCGTGAGGCACTGCACGACCTCTTCGACAAACACCGCGGCGACGCCTAAGCACATCTGAACCTCGGAGTTGGGGCTTCGATGCATCCCCCGTTTGTGAGCACCTTCGTATTGATTGGCGGTTCTTGCCCGTGGAGTCCAAAAAACGGGCGTGGGAATCCGAAGGTCCACTTCCGATTGTGATGACATCTTAAAGTTGAACCGGGTCAAACGTTAGCTCGGAGCGCTTGTGGGCTCGCGCACCACGTCTGTTTGGAGAACCGGGCCTATGGTCTGCCAATGGATGACTTACGTACTGTGATCGATGAGTTGTGGTCCCGTCGCGATCCGCTCGACGCAGCGGACCCGGCGGTGTCGGGACCGATTCTTCACGCAGTGGGGTTACTCGACAGCGGGGCCGCTCGTGTCGCTGAGATTGTCGATGACGCGGTGATTGTTCATGAGTGGTTGAAACGGGCAATTCTGCTGTTCTTCGCAACCACTCCCAACGTTGCAAGTGGGGTTGGTCCGTTCGAGATTGTGGACAAAGTACCGCTGAAAACAGGTCTTGAGGCCGCGGGCGTTCGGGCGTTGCCGGGATCGCCGGTGATCATCGAGGATGACGCCTTCATTGGTAGCCGGTCGATGGTGACGGAAGGAGCGCGGGTTGGGCGTGGTGCCATGCTCGGGGCTGGAGTGATCCTTAACCCGTCGATCCCGGTCATTGATGCAGAGACGGGGGAGGAGGCGGGCCGTGGCGTAGTGCCGCCGTGGTGCCTGGTTATCAACGCAACGAGGCCGAAATCGTATCCCGGTGGCACATCCGGATTGCTGCGTGTGCTTATTATCAAACGATTTAGCGAGGGAAGCGTCACGACAAAGGCAGCGTTGAATGACGCTCTTCGGGCTCATGGTGCTGCGCTCTGAGAACGCCTGACCAACGGGACCCGTGTACTCAAATTCTCAGCCGTAGGTCGAAAATTGCCGCGACGCAGCTTGACCGAGAATGAGCGATACAGCACTGTGAACCACCCCAAGTTATTCAATCTGGTTTGGGCGAACACGGACAATTCGGCCAGAGTCAGCGCCCGAACTCAAGCGCTAGGACTCTTCGCGTCCGGTCTGGAGTGAGTCGCCGAGCGAATGATCCAGCTGATGATGGCTTCGAACCGTTCGGCGTCGAGTGCATGTCCGCCGCTCGTCGGAAGGTGCGCAAGGGTTGGGCCATCGTCTGATCCGCCGTTCGCTGTAAGAACCGTATCAACAAGATCCCGGGCGTCGGCCGCATATTTGTCGTCGGTGCCGGAGATGACCAGGAATGGTCGCGGAGCGATGGCTGCCAGCAAGTGGCCCATGTCGAATCGGGTGGTGAAGCCGGGAATGACTTCGGCCATCTCGAGGCCCGTGCCGTCGCTCATCTTGCGCTGGTACGAACCAAGCGCGCCGCTAGCGCAGCCCAGGCGAACTCGATTGTCCACCGCGGTGAGGAACAGAGTTGTGTTCCCTCCGTATGAATGGCCCAGGGCCACCAACGACTCGGGGATCACGTCCACGCGAGAAAGCAATGCTGAGACTGCCACCATCGCGTCCTGAAGTACTTTGCGCATAAGGGTGTCGCCGGCAACAAGGCGATAGGTGAGCGCGTTGTAGTGCTGGACAAAGTCGTCACCGCGAGGGTCGGTTCCTGGGCCACCAGGTCGACGATCTTCAAAGGCGATCGAGTCAGGAGCAAGTACGACGAACCCTGCACGAGCTAGCGCTGGCCCGAAGGCCTGATGCGGATCGCCTTCGAGGCCGAAGACCTCCGACTTGCCGAGGTGCCACTCACCTGCGTGTTGGTGGAACACAACAACAGCGGGGAAGGGGCCTTCACCCAATGGCACGGCAAGAAGTGAAGGGATTGCGTCGTCCTCGGTGACGAGACGGACCTTGTGAAGGACATACCCGTCTGCTTCCAACGACGACACCACCTCGACGCTCGGAGCCTGCGCCGGGGTTGCGACACCTAGGAATGACCGAAGGTCGCCACGCAACTGCTCTGCATCATGGAGATCGAACGTCACGCCGAACATCATGCCTCAGGGCCAGCGGATTATTGGTTGGACCGCTGGGTTGAGATTTCGATCTGAGTTGTGAAGATCTGGCGGACCTGAGTTGGTGCGCGAGATCCACGCGTTTTCGCTTGTGTGAGGCCGTGTTGGGGTGGCGTGATCAAGGTATCGGAACTGGTTTGTTCGTTGGTCTGCCATGGTTCTATGGGCCGGAGAAAAGAGAAAACAGTCTGAATAAGTCACTTGACAAGATCGTACGTATGTTCGTAGACTGATGAGCATGGCAATGACCGACGCTCGCATGAAAGTACTGAGTGATCGGCTGCGGGCCATTGGTAAATCGTTGGTCCGGTTGACGGCAGAACAGCTAGCGATTTTGGCGGAGATTGCGCAGTCGGATGCTGAGGATGGAGTGTCGGAACGGAAAACAGCGAGCAGGGTCGCGAACATGACTTCGAGTACTGCGAAACAGGCTGCGGGGGA
>JAYSVF010000188.1:0-3782 GCA_043718695.1 Acidimicrobiia bacterium
GAACACGATCATATTTTGCGAGAAAGTACTCTCGATACGTTTCGTTACCCATAGTTGCCCACATTGCCCAATTCGTTGCCTCCAGGAGACACCGTGAAACTTTCAGAGGATGCAGCCCTAGCTCGGCTGGCCGCACACGATCATGGCGTGCTGTGTACGGTGCATGCCGAGCGAGGTATCGATGCGGTCCCCGTTGTTTACGTGGCCGATGCCGACGGGTACGTGGGCGTACCCGTTGATCGAGTGAAACCAAAATCGTCGCTGCGGCTACAGCGGGAACGTAACCTCGAAGCCGACGGCCGGGCTACGTTGCTGATTGAGCAGTGGGATCGCGATGACTGGTCCAAACTTTGGTGGGTACGGGCAGAATTGCGCTGGCTAGGAAATGCAGTCAACGACCGAGAGGCAACCCTGGCCGACGAGCTTACCCAGCGCTATTCGCAATACCGCGTCGATCACCCGTTTGCGCGGGTGCTGGTTTTGCAGATCGTTGCCGTGTCCGGATGGGCGGCCACGGCAACGACACAACTACCGAGGACAGAACAACCGAGTTGAACCCGGTTTAGGCGGGAGCGAACAGTTCGAGGCTGATGTTGTCAGGATCGCGGAATTCCAACAAGAACGCTGCACCGATGTTTTTGACACCACCGTGGACCACGCCATAGCTATCGAGCATGGCGGCGGCTGCGTTCATTTCGTCGATTCCAGCAACACCGAAACTCAAGTGGTCCAGACCGACGCGGTTTTCATCAAACCGATCGCCTTCAGTTGCAACGGGGCGGAGCCCGAAGAGACCGGTTCCCACCTGATAAATCACTCCACCAAACAGGAACCAGAGTGCTTCACGAGTTGCGTCGTCGGCATCGGGAGGCATTTCATAGGCGACTGGAAAACCGAAAACGTCATCGTAGAACTTACGCGAACGAACGATATCGGTAACGGTAAGGCGAACGTGGGAGTAACCAAGAGCAGGGATTGCCATGATTTTGGCCTTTCGGTTGTGGTTGAGGTGGTTGCGGGTGTGATTTGGATGTTGCGTTTGGGTAATGCGGTTTGGGTAACTGCAGCATTGTGGCGGGCGCAATTTACGCGGTGAGTGTCGACGTGAACTCCGCGATGTTTGCTCTAAGGTCATTCAACTGTGCGGTGAGGGCTTGGAGTTCGTCAATTTGACAGGCCGTTGCGCACATGACGTTTGGTGGAATAGCCGCGGCCTTTTTCTTCAAGGCACGCCCGGCTTTGGTGAGAGTGATAATCACTCGGCGTTCATCGCTTGCATCACGAGTGCGGCACAATCGGCCCGCCTCTTCGAGCCGCTTCAGCAACGGAGTGAGCGTCCCCGAATCAAGCATGAGCCGATCACCAGCTTGGGAAACGGTTAAACCATCGGTCTCCCAGAGCGCAAGCATGACCAGATACTGCGGATAGGTAAGGCCGAGTGGGGCCAGCAACGGCTTGTACAGCTTTGTCATCGCTAACGATGTTGAGTACATCGCAAAACACAGCTGCTGATCGAGGCGCAACATTTCGAATGGGTCGGGCGATTGCACGAGCCAAAAGGTAGCACACAACTAAATTGTGCACAATACATAATTCGACCCGTTCAAAGGACGTAACGCAATGTTCGGCAACGCAGTTTTCACAAACGGAGATCGGCTCATGATCACCAAAATGAATGGTGTACTTCCTCTCGCCATCATCTTGTCGGTTCTGGCCTTTCTTTATGTCGAATTGACCTTCAACTTCACCTTTCGCTGGTTGACCGATGGTGATCTGGGCAACGGTCTCTCACTTCCGTCAAACTTCCATTTTGCTCCGCCGGCTGGATTCGTGGCGTGGGGCACGTTCTATATGCTCGGTGCAGATACCGCTGCTTTCGTGAAGACAATTGTTGCGTCGGTCGTTGGAAGCTTGGGCGCACTCGCCACCATGGCGTTCGGTCCAAAAGTGGCCGATCTCCCGGATTTCTGGGGAATCGCACTTTTGGTGTTGATCGCAGCCTTCGTGCTCGTGATCATCATTCCCCTGAGCGAGTCATACAACGTTGCAGCCACTTTCCAGCATTTGCCTCGGTGTTGTTTTGGTGGATAGCTACTGGGGTCGACGGTTCGGCCAATACGCTTCGGAAATCGAACCGCTCGCCGGGCGTAGCAACCTCATTCAGGTCGGATTTCTGACGGTGAGCTACGACGCATGACCGCCCGTATAAGTGAGGACAACTCTCCCGGAGAAAATGGTTTTGTCATGTAGTCGTCGGCACCGAGGTCGAGACCAACAATACGATCGGTCTCGCCGGCGCGCCCCGAAACAACAATCACCGGCAGCGCCGAAGTTTTTCGGATATGGCGCAACACATCTAGCCCCCCGACATCTGGAAGAGAAAGATCGAGCACGACAAGGCTGATGTTGTCGTGGTCAACCGCCAGCATTGCGGTGGTCCCATCGGCCGCAGGTTTAACCAGATAACCCTCAGATTCAAGTTGCCACGTGACCAAACGACGAACGCCAGGATCGTCATCCACCACCAAGATTGATGATTGCATCGCAGCCCCTTGAACTCGAAAGCATCATGTGCATTGGCACGCAGATCACCATCAACTTCACAAGCGTGAACTCCCCATAGGTTCAAATTCCGAGGATGGCTCGAAGCCCTTCCTCAAGTTCCTCAACAAGCATCCGGGGCAGGCGGCCAGCTTGTTCACCAAGCGCGGATCGGTCAATCAGCTCAAGGCCGAGAGGTACCGCCACTGAGTCTTTGGGAAGCCCGGTCGACGCAGCCGAAAGGAAGACATTGCCTGCGATACCCGCTCGGGCGACGTTTGAGGTCAAAGGCACAACATGGGTCTGCCAAACATCTACTCCAAGCACCTCCTCTGAAGACACGACCACACACGGTCTGCGTTTATCAAGTTCGATCCAGTAAACCGAACCCCTGGCTACCACGGTGCTGAACGTTCCATACGCTTCATGGCTTGCAGCGACTCCGCAGCGGAAGGAGGTTTCGTTCCAGCGAGCACGGCGTCAGCCAAAAATTGCTGGGAAAGAGACGCTCCCACCTGTGTCGCCGCGTGAAGTCGAAGCTGGTTGGTGACCCAGGTTGAAAATGGAACGCCTAGGTTTTCAATCAACGGCACGACATCGTCGGGGATACTGATGGTTTTATTTGGCATACGTACGTATTCTACATACGTACAGTAGAGACGTTCAATCCTTCGGTGTTTTTCGCCCAACGGCCCAACCACTAAGGGTGTTCCTGCGTACCGCCAAAATTCGATTGTCAACGTCGTTTTAAAACGCATTGCGAAGCTCACGCTGGAGGACTTTAACCTCCTCCCGGCGGACCAGAGGGACCCTCAGCAACCACTACCCAACTACCTCGATCGCCAAAAAGGTACAGGACCTCCTGCTGTCACTCTCCCGTGGGAGTATTTGGATATGGATACCTACGAAGGCCCGGTTCTTTTAGTCGGCACACGCAAAGGGGTTTTCGTTCTTCGTTCAAACGCTAAACGGTCAAAATGGTCCCTCACCGAGCCGATGTTTCTGGGCCACATCGCCCAACATGTGGTGCTCGATCCAAGGGACCGTACACGGATGCTGCTGGCCGTAAGTACCGGGCACCTGGGTCCGACAGTTTTTGCTTCGGATGATCTTGGCACTACGTGGACCGAGGCCGCCAAGCCACCAGCGTTTCGGAGTGGCGAGCCGTTGGGACGAACCGTGAAATCGGTGTTTTGGCTCACACCCGGACACGCCAGTCAGCCCGGTGTTTGGTTTGCAGG
>JAYSVF010000189.1:0-3768 GCA_043718695.1 Acidimicrobiia bacterium
ATGTGGTGCGCTCGTACGGCTGTGGAAGCTAACGGCGGTCGGCTACAACAGCGATGAGGCCGTGTATGCCGGTCAGGCCGCGGCAATTGCCGGAGATGCCGATCTCAGCAAGTTCTTCCCGATCTTCCGGGCCCACCCGATGTTGTTCCAAGCCTCGTTGTCGGTGCTGTATCAGTTCGACACCAGCGACGTCGTCGGACGCCTCTGGACGGTCGCGTTCGGCCTCGGCACCATAGTCGTCGCGTTTGCAGCGACTCGCCTGATGTACGGCCGACGGTCCGCGTACATCGCCGCCATGATCGTCGCCCTGATGCCGTATCACGTCATCGTGACGAGGCAGGTGCTGCTCGATGGTCCGATGACCTTCTTCGCAACGTTGAGCATCTACCTGTTGGCGAAGTACGCGGTGACCTGCCGGCTCGGTTGGCTGCTCGGAGCGTCCGGCGCGATTGGTCTCACCGTGCTGTCCAAGGAGACCTATATCGTGCTCCTCGGCTCGGCGTTCATGTTCTTCGCGCTCAGCCCGGAGTTCCGCCTCCGCGCCCGTGACATGGCGCTAGCGCTGGGCGTCTTCGTGCTTGTATTTCTGCCGTTTCCGCTGACCATCGTCGCCGCAGGCAAGAGTGAAACTGGCAAGAGCTACCTGACGTGGCAGCTCTTCCGCCGGCCCAATCACGACCTCGGGTTCTACCCGGCCACGGTTCCCTGGTACATCGGTCCGGCAGTCGTCATTGCCGCAATCGCAGCTGTGGCGCTGAAATGGGGTACGCGCCGGACGTGGCGTGAACGATTGTTGATCTCCTGGTTCGTGATCCCGGCGGTGTTCTTCGAGATGTGGCCCGTCAAAGGGTTTCACTACCTGCTTGGGGCAGCCATCCCGATAGCCATCCTGGCTGCAGGCATGCTCGGGCGTTTGCTCGAGGGTACCTTCACCAGCAGAGCGCGGCCGACCACGCGTACTCAGGCGGTTGGGCTTGCCCTCGTGGCGGTCACGGGGCTCAGTTTGGCAGTGCCGACCTGGCTCGCGGTCCAACCAGCCACCGCCAGCTCGTTGCTTGCCGGAACCGGCGGGGTACCCGGCGGGCGGGAGATGGGTGAATGGGTGCGCGAGA
Source organism: Acidimicrobiia bacterium (assembly GCA_043718695.1). GTDB lineage: Bacteria > Actinomycetota > Acidimicrobiia > Acidimicrobiales > JANYDT01 > JANMZO01. Next base: position 1,113 of record JAYSVF010000189.1, read on the forward strand.
ACATCCCAGAAGGCGCCGAATTCATGACCGTCGGGCCGTCGATGGCGAACTTGGTGCGCTTCTACGGGCATCGAGTTGCATACGGACTATCGGTCAGCCCCAACCCGCTCAACCGCAATCCTTCGTACCAACCGATCGTCAATCCCGATCAGGCGATCCGAAACAGCAACCTCCAATACCTGGTTTGGGATTCGTATTCGACCTCGCGGTCACCTTTCTTTGGCGACAAGATTGTTTCTTACGCCGAACGCTACAACGGGAGAGTCGTGTATAGATATCGTTCCGCCGGTACGGAAACAATTGTTATTTATGAGGTGCGACCATGAATACTTCCCAGTTCTTTAGAAAGCTTGGATTTGGTCAATTAAGACTCTTCCCTAAGATCGCATTGTTAGGAGGTCTGGTCACGACCGTGTTGATGGAAACACCATCAACACACGCCCAAGCCCCGCCTCCCTCGGAGGCGGAATCGACGACGACGTCCACGCCGATCAAGCACTTCGTGTACCTCATGCAGGAGAACCACAGCTTCGATAACTATTTCGGCACCTATCCCGGTGCCGACGGCATCCCTGCCGACGTGTGCATGCCTGTCGACCCGGAAACGCCCGGCGCGGGCTGCGTGCTGCCGAGCCACGTCGGCAACCGTCCGGCCCTGGACCTTTCACACAGCCCCAGCGTTCACGCCAGGCAGTACAACGGCGGGCGAATGGACGGCTTCATCTCGGCGTTCGGCGACAATCGCGAAGCGGGCGAGCTGGCGATGGCCCACTACGACGACCGAGACATACCGTTCTATTGGAATGTGGCCGACAATTATGTCCTGTTCGATCGCTTCTTCTCGTCGGCTCACGGTGGAAGCGTCAGCAACCACATGTACTGGGTCGCCGGCGTGCGTGGTAACGCGGAAGGCGCAAAGGAGGCGGTACCGCTGGCTGGGTGGGGCGACGGTATACCGACGATCTTCGATCGTCTTGAGGCGGCAGGAATCTCGTGGAAGTTCTACATTCAGAACTACGACCCCACGGCGAACATCCGGTCCGAGCGCATCGGACACAAGGGTGCTCAGGTCGTCTGGGCACCCGTTCTGGCGATGGATCGTTTCCTCGACAATCCCGAGCTCTCGAAGAAGATCGTCGATCTCTCGGAGTATTTCGACGACCTGCACAACAACACGCTCCCGTCCGTTGCCTTCATCGTGCCGTCCGGAACTAGTGAGCATCCGCCGGGCAGCATTCAAGGCGGTGAGGCATTCGTACGAACGCTGATCAACGCCCTGATGCAAAGCAGTTCCTGGTCATCGTCGGCGTTTCTCTGGAGCTACGACGACTGGGGCGGGTTCTACGATCACGTTCCTCCGCCGCAGATCGACGAATCTGGGTATGGATTCCGAGTGCCGGCATTGCTGGTCAGCCCATATGCGAAGCGGGGATTTGTCGACCACACCACGCTCGACTTCACCTCGGGTTTGGCGTTCATCCGCGACAACTGGGGAACCGAGCCTCTTGCGAGTCGAGACACCCAAGCGACGTCGTTCATGGAGGCCTTCGACTTCACGGTCGACCCTCGACCACCGGTCTTGCTCTCGTTGTCGCGCCTTGCGCCAGAGGTGCAAGCAACGAGAAGCGGCCTGCTGTACTCGGCGTACGGAACCGCAGTGGTGCTGCCGACGGTGATCGTGTTCGTGGCCCTGAAGCGCAAGCGCCCTCGCCTCGTTCGCACAACGGGTGTCGCATGAACAGGCTCCGTCGGGGACTGCTAGCGCGTTGTGTCACGTCCGCAATCGCGGCATGTGCGCTTGTGGCGGTCGTCGGGAGCGCGCCGAGTGAAGCAACTCCGATTTCGCCGATCCCGGACGGTCCACAGGACATTCAGCTGATGACGGTACCGACAGTGACCGGTGCAACGTTCAGTCTCAACGGAGTCTTGACCACGACCGGCCCGGACGGGTCGGCCGCGCTCCACATCGACGGAGCACGGGATCTCAGCAAGGTGACGCTCGTCGACACCGGCACCGGACTCCGGAACGGGAAAGCCCAATTTCTACGGCTGACGCGGGCGCCCGACAAGGACGGTGCGCCTCGCGTCTACGCCTTGTTCAAGATCTCCCGGGAGGTGTCGTTCTCCTTTCGTAATTCGCTGGGCAACACACTCGAGACGGAACGGGTGACGTCACTGACCATCAAGAGCTCCATCGGCGAAGAATTCACGCTCAAAGGCGAAGCGTTGAAGCAACCAGTCCTGCTTCTCTCTGAGCGCTCGGTGCACTTCGTCAATGGTGAAATTGCTATGAAAGAGATCTATTACAGCGTTCAGGAAGTCGTGATCTCCGGGTCGAACACTGTATTCCGGTCGCAACAGAAGTTCTTCCCGATAAATACCACCAACTTCGAAGTCGAGACGGTGTTCTACACGCTCACGGTGAAGACCTCCGACGCGCTGTTCGGCTTCTCCACCGGCTCTAACATCGTCATCAGGTGGCCTGATCAGCAAATCACCACGGCGCCCGTTCACAACGGCGAGGCCGTGCTCCCTGCATTGCCCCGCGGCGACTACGAAATGCGGATAGATGGGCCAGGTTTGAAGACATGGCGCCCTATATCGGTCTCGAGGGATCAAACCGTGGAGTTGGAGTTGCTGAGCTACCTCGACGCAG
>JAYSVF010000190.1:0-3762 GCA_043718695.1 Acidimicrobiia bacterium
AAGGTGCCATCGATAGCGAGCGAAACGATTCACCATCAACGAACCTATCCACCAAGACAAGTTCCGTTACTGGTTCACGAGAACGCAGAAAATCCGAACCGATCCGGAACAATCCAACCAAACCAGCAGCGACGAGAAGACTCTTGGCTTCAATTTGACCGAACGGAAGCATTGCCGCGAAACGAGCCACACCGGCGATCCACCGCAGGAGAAACTCTGTAGGCATATGCACCAGCCGAGCCACGTCTTTACCAAGAAAGCTTGCTGGAAATCCTGCGGCCACACCCCAGCTCATGATCGGCGCTGCGGCGGGGAGGGCAAACATATTGGCGAGCGGGGCGACAACGGGGACTGAACCAAACACCGGAATCATCACCAGCGACGCGCCCGTTTGCGCAGCCAGGGTGGTAGCCAGAGGCGTCACTAACCAACGTGGGCCACGCATTCGCTCAAACCACGGCACCAAGAGCGCTAATCCAGAGCAGGCACCCACGGAAAGCGCGAAGCCTACCGACCACGCCAACAGAGGGTCGATCGTAAGCATGCAGATTACTGCAATGGCCAAGATGCGAGCCGAGTGTTGGGGTCGACCGAGCAAACGAGAAAGTGCCACCAGCGCAGCCATCGCTACGGCCCGCAACACCGACGGCTCAAAACGAGTTACGAGGGCGAACACCCCCAAAATCATCAGTACGGTTACAAAACGGCTGCGCAAGGAAAGCCGCATCAACAGCGGCGAAAAGACCGCAAGCGTGAAGGCAACATTTTGCCCAGAAACAACCAGCAAATGCGTGAGACCCGCCGCCCGAAAATCATCGGTAACTTCGGGTGCTTGATCTCGGTCATCGCCCAACAGAAATCCTCCGTACAACGAACGGGATTTGGCCGAAAGGACCGATCCACTGGCCAGCATGCGATGTCGCACACCATTGGCAAACCGAGCCGTAAGATCTCCTTTCCCGATGGAGGAAACCTTCTGCACACTTAGCTTCGCCGCAAGGTGGCGGGCCGTCATAAACGAAGGCACCGGCGTTCGTATCGGCGAAACTCGTCCACGTAGAGTCACCACATTTCCGGCTTCCGCACGAGCCAAACGCCAAGCTGGGGCCCCACTTGCGGTGACGGATACTCGTTTACCGGCAACCCGGGCTTCTGCTCCGAGCAGGGGGCCTCGCCACCGCGGATCCGTCAGTAAGGTTGCCTGCCCATCGAACAAACCCGCCTGTAGGTGCTGTCCCCGCAACGAGCGTTGCGACAAAACCGAGACCACCGCCAAGGCAAGGAAACCCACAGCAATCGGGCCTCGAAAGCGTATCGATGCAACAGGCTGGGCAAGCATTTCCTCTTGCCGATCTGCGTGATCTCCACGATCCGCGCGATCCATCCGATTCCCAAGATCCACACGATCCACAAGATCCACACGATCCGCGCGATCTGCAAAATTAGTCCGGCTTTGCGGTCCACGATACGTCGAACGGAACAGCGCACCGAAGCCGCCAGCTGAGTTCTGCATCCATGAGGAGACGGCACATCCAGCGCCAACACCAAACAGGACCACGAGAGGCCAACCACGGACGGGATATCGAGCACCCAGCCAGATCGTAAGTGCTAGCAAACCCAGTGCACCATCCCCTGACTGCAACCCGCGAGAGCGGCTTTGCTCGTCAAATGATCGGGCGTTCAAACCTTCACCTTCGGGCGGATGCTCGAGAACTTCCCTTCACCAATTCCGCGGACTTCCATAAGTTCACCTACGGATTTGAATCGTCCGTGTTCGGTTCGGTAAGCGAGAATCGAAGCAGCCGTCGCCGGGCCAACACCGGGCAAAGAATCAAGTTGTTCTGCGGTCGCGGTATTGAGATCGATCAAACCCCCGGACACTCCCGAGCCAACAAAACCTGCTTTCGCTTCTCCGCCGGTTTGCCCAACCGCCGCCCCATCCACCGCTGGCCGCTGGGCAACTTCAACCGGCAGCACCGTGGGCACCACCTTTCCCATGATCGGCACGAAAATCCTCTGCCCATCGACAACCGGTGCGGCAAGATTCAGTCCGGAATCATCGGCATTACTTGCCAACCCACCAGCCGCGTTCACCACATCATCGACCCGCGGCAATCCGTCAAACACGAAGACCCCAGGATTGTTAACCGCGCCCGCAGCGTGCACGGCAATCAGCACCGTGGTCGTGGTGATTGGAGGCGCTGGAACGGTGATGATCGGGAGAAGCCCAGGAATAACGGCGTCACCCGCAGCACCGCCTCCCGAAGAACCCAATGCTGCACCGTTCGGCAACGCGGCCACAGTTGCGCCACCAGAACTCAGCGAGGCGGTCCCGCCCGCGAGGGGAAGCGCTAAGGGTTTCACCGATGAGCTATTCGAACGGATACGGCTCGCCACAAACAACACAGTCGCGGTTACCAGCAAACCAAGGAACAACGCCTTGATCATCCGCCCCGTCAACCTCGAATGACCTTCTGCGCCTATCGCTCGCCTGCTTCTGCGGGACGCTCGACGCCCAACCCCGTGCCGGTCCGCGTCCCAGTCCCGATGCGGATCAGCCGGCTGGTCGAGCCCTTTCCCAAACGGAAAAACTCCTGCGAGCCGATTCATTAACGCGCCGAGCGGTCCTCCATCCCCAACCGGCTCGGATCCCCCAAGACCCGATGAACGCTGCCGCAACCCCCTCACCGAACTTCGGAACACTTCGGCAAAACCAGGAACGGGCGCTGGACGCCGAAGCCCGGTTTTCGCAGTCGTTTCGAGGTTCAGCCCCAATTCGCTATCAGCGTCGGCAGGAAGCCCAGGGCGAAATTCGTCGGCTGATTCTGAATCGGCCAAGCCGAATCGTGCGCGGTTTGTATCCACCGAGTGCCCCAAACATCCATCAAGCGCGCCGAAGAAACCGGAACCTCTTGTGTTTTGGGGGAAGGACTACACAGTACCCAAATACTCGCCGGTTTGCGAAGGGGTCAACTCGCACTCACGCCCACGGCCACCGCCCAGGTTGGCCGACTGGATTTAGGTATTGACCAATTCGTGTTGCGGGGCAACTGGTAAGTGGGAACGCCCGGCACGGGCGATCACAACCGCTGCCACCTCAAGGGGTATCCGGCGATACGCAGCGTCGTGGCCGTAGCCGCGAAGACGGAACTTTGCATACGCGCCCAGGTATTGGCTTAAGAACCGCACTACGCCAAGTTCTTGCCATTGCTGGACGTGCACTCGCTCATGGCGTAACAGTTCCGCGAACCGCTCCGACATCGCGTCCTCGGTACGCACCACTACCAAGGAGCCCAGGGTAATGGCTGCTGAACCGCGAGGAACGGGGCCACCGATCCAGAGCCAGTGATCCTCGTTTCTTACTGGTCGTCCCATGAAAACCCCCAATGACCGAAACCGTATGACCGATATTCTGCACGAAAAATACGGTCGTCATTTCGCCAAACGATCACTGAACGTGACGCCACACCCGAGCCCTCGTTCAAGCCGAACCGACGTGGAGCTTGCGATTGATAAAGCCCCAGCTCAGTACAGACGTGCTGCCAACTTCTTACGCATTTCGGGCACCCGAGGATCTTCACCGAGTGACGAAAGTAAATCGACATAACGTTGTCGAGCAGCGTCATCGGCTTTCACCGAATCCAACAGGGTTTCCAATTCAGCCACAACTTCGGCGGAGGAATCCGATGGCGTTCCGATTCGAGCGAGGGCGGCTACTCGTAACGCCTCACCGGTCTCGGGAATGCGAGTGAGCAACTTGAG
>JAYSVF010000020.1:0-5595 GCA_043718695.1 Acidimicrobiia bacterium
TACATTTGCACCAAGTCAACGCCTCGGACCGCTTCCAGAAAACGCCGCAACGTGCCGGGATCAATTCGAGAGGCACCGTATTGGAGCACCCGAAGATCACCACGCACCAATAGGTTTCGATCCAGCAGAGCTTCGACCATGGATGGCACCAATTGGGCATGGGTGACGCCGAGCGCAATCACGTCGGCCCAAGAATCGACGCTAAAGCGCGTGAGCGGACACACCGCAGCATCGGCACCAAAGGCTACGAACATCGCGCCGAGGCCCGCTATGTGATGGAAGGGCGAGGCAAACGCGTAGAGCGCACCCGGGCCAAGACCGAGCAAGTCACTGTGAACCCGAGTGCGTTCCACCGAGGTGCCGTGGGGACACGGGACGGGTTTCGGACGGCCCGAGGTTCCGGAGGTATGAAGGATCGCCGCAAAGTCAGTGGGGTTAGCGGTGAAGTCAAGTGGACGTTTCGTTGCAGCGGCAAACCTCTGCGCGAGCTCATCGACAGAAGGTGAACTTCGACTCGGAGGCCGAGTGGTTCAGCCGAGGCACGCACAACCGCTTCGGCTTCGGGTTCCGTCACCACGATTGATGGAGCGAGACCGCTCAAGGTTGCCGCTACTTCAGCAACGGTGAGACGGGCTCCAAGTGGGGCAATGGGCCGATGTGAGCCAACCGCGCCGATCGCCAAGGCAAACGCAAACGGGGTGCTTGAGACAACGGCGGCGAAGGGTTGATCCGTAGTCGCGCTTATCGAATCGAGCCAGGCCGCGGCGTTGGCCCCGTGGGCGGTGAGTTGACAACACGTCCATGTGAAGGATCGCCGGAAGCAACTGCGAGACATCGGGACAGTTCGGGACCAAGCGCATCAGCATTCGACACGGTGTCGCCTTTGACCTCGAAAAGCAGACCAAGTGCGGCGGGTGCGTCGTCGGCTAGGACATCGTCCAGCCAAGTTCCGCCAGACGTTCACCGAGGGGTAGCACTAGTTTCCGTGAGGGTATGACGCAGGCTGGAGCGCAGAAGCTCTCGAGTGTCGCTGTCCATTCCCGACTTCGCGGTCGTTACGATAGTCATTGCGACTCCCTTGACATGCCGAGCACACGTTCTGCGACAAGTGTTCGTTGTATTTCGAGTGAGCCGCCGTAGATAGGCGCGGCCCGGGAAAACATGGAGGCGGGTCGATAGCTTCGGTACTTCTGGAACGGCTCATGCGTCTCCAGAAATGCGGTCAGCGCGCAGGCATATTCGCTGGGAGGCGCAAAGGAGTTGGGATCGGGATTTGACAGTGCTCCCGATCAGCCGAGCATGAAAACCTACTCGACACATGTGTCAAGTTACGAGTTTGGTTACTTCAGCAAGCGCTTTCAACCCGTCGCGCCTGGGAATACGGGGTTTCCAGGCAAGCACGGGTTGGTGGAATCCGCGCAGGTATGGCAAGGTTTCGAGCATGTACGAAGAAATCCTCTATGAGGTCGCCGACCCGGTAGCAACCATCACCCTCAACCGGCCAGCGTCGCTCAACGCATGGACGAACACCATGGATAGCGAAATCAAGGATGCTATTGCACGGGCCAACGCGGATCGATCTGTCGTCGGCATCATCATCACCGGTGCCGGTCGAGCGTTTTGTGCGGGAGCCGACATGAAGACACTCAGTGCACTCACCGAGGGAGCCTCACCGGAATCGGCAAATACGTCGTCCACCGAAACCAGCTCGAATGACTCCCGCTCACCTCGCGAAGCCCACGGGGATTTCTCGGGGCGGTTTCCCTACCTGATGATGGTCGACAAGCCGATCATCGCGGCCATTAATGGTGCCGTCGCAGGGATGGCGTATCCGTTCTCGCTGTGCTGCGACCTACGAGTCGTAACTCCCGACGCCGTATTCCTCACCGCGTTCGCTCAGCGTGGACTCATTGCGGAATGGGGACTGAGTTGGCTACTCCCGCGTCTCGTCGGGCCATCGGTTGCGTTGGACTTGTTGATGTCGTCACGCAAAGTTCGGGGCGAGGAAGCTCTTGCCCTCGGGCTTGCGAACTACCTCGTGCAACCCGACGATTTACTGGGCTTCTGCCGCCGCTACATCGAGCAACTTGCGGCGACCAGCTCCCCTACCTCGATGGCCGTCATGAAGCGTCAGGTTTACGAGCAACTCCACGAAGGTCTCGGCGTCGCCGACGCCCAAGCCGTGAAGCTCATGACCGAAAGTTTCACCCGATCCGATTTCAAAGAAGGCGTGAAATCCTTCCTCGAAAAGCGTCCTCCTAGTTTCGGTCGCCTTCCGCTTTAGCGAACCCCAGCAAGGTTTCAACGTGGGGTTTGTCGTCTTCCAAACCTTCATCGAAGCAACAGAGTCCGGGCTGAATTTCGACTCCAAGGCACAAGCCGAACAGGTTCGATCCGTTGACGTTGTCTGGTTTGGAACACAAGTCGGAGCGCTAACGCTGGGCACAATGTTTGAGCTCGACGAGGCACTGCGAGTTCATTTGTCGCTTTAAGCGCGAGGTTGAACGCTCGAAAGTGACCATGTAATCGCTAGAAGTTTTTTCCAAGAGTCGCCCACGAAGGAGCAAACACGATGAGCACAGCATTAGTACTTGGTGGCGGAGGTGTTGCGGGCATCGCCTGGGAACTTGGATTTCTGAAAGGACTCGCTGATTCCGGAGTGAACCTCGGGGATGCTGATCTTGTCGTTGGGACGTCGGCTGGCGCTTGTGTTGGTGCGCAAATCAGGTCATCAACGTCAATCGATGATCTCTACGACCTCCAACTCGACCCAGTGGCTTCAGCCAAGGAACGCGCCGTTGCATTCGACATGGTACAACTCATAGCCATTTTTCAGGAATTGCAAACTGCCGGATCTGGCGAGCAAAAGACTGCCGTTCTCGCCCGAGTTGGCGCCATGGCCCTGGCCGCAACCACACTTTCGGAAAAAGAACGCCTTGATATCATTACGTCTCGATTGCCAAGTTTGGATTGGCCTAGCCGTCCTCTTTTAATCACCGCAGTAGATGCCCACTCCGGTGAGTTCGTGGTGTTCGATTCTCAATCTGGCGTTTCGCTCGTTGATGCGGTTGCAGCAAGTTGTGCGGTACCTGGGGTGTGGCCTCCGGTGACTATTGGGGCCAAACGTTTTATCGATGGTGGCGTACGGTCTTCGATCAGCGCTGATTTGGCTGCTGGCAGCGCAAAAGTTCTGATCATTGCGCCATCGGCCAACGCCTCGGCACAAATCGACGACGAACAGACTGCTCTTGAGTCCAACGGTGCTCAAGTCTTCGTTATCCGTGCGGATAAAGATGCGGTCGAAGCGTTCGGGCTCAACCCTCTCGATCCAGCAACACGGACCCCTTCTGCAATAGCCGGGCGAAATCAGGGTAGGGCCCTTGCCGAAGTTATTGGGGCATTCTGGAATCGCGATGGACAATAATCTGGCCGAAGCCTGGGCAGGGCAGGAGCGGAAACGACCGGACTACAAGGGCCCGGAGGCTGATTCCTCTAGACAGGTGGATGACGGCTCAGCAAACATCTTCTGGCAAGCCATGCGGGTTGACAAAGCGGCCCGAAAGCAGCTGAAGAACCACGGTGTCGCGATCGTGTGGTTTACCGGTTTGTCGGCGTCGGGGAAGTCGACCATCGCCAACTTGGTGGAACAACGACTGCACTCACTTGATATTCACACCTACCTTCTTGATGGCGACAATCTGCGGCACGGCTTGAGCAACGACCTTGGTTTCACCGCAGCCGATCGGGTGGAGAACATCCGCCGCGCTGCCGAGGTTGCCAGCCTCATGCTCGATGCTGGACTCGTGGTTCTAGCGGCGTTCATCTCGCCCTTTGCCGCGGAACGCCAGATGGCTCGGGACCTGGTAGGCGAGAACGAGTTCTGTGAGGTGTTCGTAGATGCGCCGCTAGCCGTTGTCGAGCAGCGTGACCCGAAAGGGCTCTACAACAAGGCCCGACGCGGGGAATTGCCGAACTTCACGGGAATCGATTCACCGTATGAGAAGCCAACAAATCCGGAGCTACGTATCGCAACCGAAACGACCACGCCTGAAGATGCTGCCGAAATGGTTGTAGAGGAACTTCGTCGAATGGGAGTCATCAACCGACTCACCGCAGATCCTTAAAACGAGTTGGGCACCGAAAAGCGACGATTCCTATCGGCGTTCCCCTCTCAGCCGTTTGTATTTGCCGAACGCGTCGATGGCATACGTGGTTTTGTTGTTCTATTTACCGAAAATGGATCCGAGGATCGAGTCGAGGTCTGGGCCCTTTGACTGCGGCGCCGCTTGCGTTTGAGGCTGTTGTGCTCCAATGCCGCCAAGTAACCCTCCTAGAATCTGCGCCAATCCACCACCGCCACCGCTGTTTTGGTTTCCGCCGCCCATCATTTGGCCCAGCACGCCACCAAGAAGCCCTCCGAGCCCGCCGCCACCGCCCGTCGACGCTTGATTGGCATTCCCCACGCCCGACATCTTCGCTTGCATTTGCTTACCTAGCCAAGCCATCACCATCGGGGCCAAGATGGGCATCAGCTTCGAAATCATCGACGAACTCACGCCGGAACGACCCGACAGCGTGTTGACCATGTCGTTCTGATTCGGTTCGTCACCAAAGAGATGTCCAAGGATGCCTGGGCCGTTGGCTTTCTTTCCGCCGAGCGACCCAGCCAGCATTCCTCCAAGCGAATCAAGCAGCGAACCATCATGATCTCGCTCAACGACCGATGTAAGGGCTTGGTCTCCACGAGCGGTCGAGGCATTCCCGGCGAGCGCTCCAACAAGGACAGGAAGGACAGCAGCAATTCCTGAAGCAGTTTCATCGTTGGAAACACCAAGATGTTGCGAGATGGCCTCCAAGTTGCCGCCGGAGAATATGGATGAGACAAGGTCATTGAGATCAGGCATATTCCCACCATAGGCCCAAGGGGAAGACTTTGCACCGCTCAACTATCCGCCCGCCATAGCTCGACAAACCATCGCGAGATTTTACGCGTAAGTCGAGAAGGGCTCCCGGTACGCGTGGACGGTTTCGCGAAATTTGTCACTTTCGTCGAGTTAACGCCCAAGTCAGTATGCGTTTGCTGTTTTCGACCAAAACCATCGTAACTATTGACCTAATTTGCTCCTGCGGTAAGCCTGACCAAAAGGAAAATGGAAATGCATGATTGCCCGTTGGAGCATCGCAACGGCCGCGATTTGTCTGTTGTTGGGGTCGGTGTCGTAACAATTGCACCAGGAACCTTTGCTACGCCCGCTTACGGAAAAGCTCTAGAAGAAGTTGAAGCCGAATGGTCCAAAGTTGTCCCGTTCCCGCAACGCAGGGGCCGCCCCGATGAGTATGCGCGCATGATGATGGCCATCGTCGACAATCCGTACCTCAATGGTGAAGTTATTCGTCTTGATGGTGCGTTGCGCTTCCAAATCAAGGGTTCTCGCAGCTAGGTTTGCGGTCACGTTCGTTCGTTGTTCTGTCATCAAGTAAATCGTTAAAGAGGTAATCCCATGTCAAAACCACTTGCTGGTGTAAAGGTTCTAGAAGTTGCTGCGTGGACGTTTGTTCCCGCGGCAGGTGCCATGCTGGCCGATCTTGGCGCCG
>JAYSVF010000191.1:0-8960 GCA_043718695.1 Acidimicrobiia bacterium
TTGCCCACACCGCCGCAGCCGAAGACTGCCACCGAATCACCACGGCCAACACCACCGGTGTACATCGCCGCCCCGAGCCCGGCCATCACGCCACAGCCAAGCAAACCAGCTGCAGCAGGACGGGCTTCGGGGTTGACCTTGGTGGCCTGTCCGGCAGCAACAAGGGTCTTTTCGCAGAAGGCACCAATACCCAAAGCTGGGGAGAGTGGCGTGCCATCAAGCAGGGTCATTTTCTGCTTGGCGTTATGGGTGGCGAAACACAGATGCGGCTTGCCCTTAAGACATGAACGGCAGTTTCCGCAAACGGCACGCCAATTGAGAATCACGTAATCCCCCACCGCCACGTTGGTAACCCCTTCACCAATGAGTTCGACGGTGCCTGCAGCTTCATGTCCGAGCAGGAAAGGGAACTCATCGTTAATGCCACCCTCGCGGTAGTGCAGGTCGGTATGGCAAACCCCACAGGCAGCAATCTTGACGACAACTTCGCCTGGCCCAGGATCGGGAACCACAATCGTGACCATCTCCACCGGCTGACCCTTGGCCAAAGCGACAATTCCCTGAACCTGCTGCGACATAGCTTCTCCTAAAACAGTGCGATTTATGATGCCGCCGTAGAGCAACATCGGTGCCTGAAAGACTGTCACACCCAGCCCGTATCGTCACGCGAATGAAATTCGATTTGCTGCCTAGGGAGCCCGGCTATGGCCCCAATCGGTAGAGCCCCCATCGCTCCGTCACGACATGGCTGCGACGAGGTCCGTGCCGTGCTTGAACATTTGGTTGCCGCCGGTTGGGTCTTAACGGTGGGAGGTCACTGGGGAATGCTCTGGTGCCCCTGCGGCTCCCATCAACCAATTTCCGTCCCCGGAACCCCTTCAAACTGTGGCCGGGCAGCTCGGAGACTGGTTCGGGAGGTGCGCCGATGCAAGCCGTAGACAAACTTGAAATTTCAAGCTATGTTGGCAATTGCCAACAAGCTGTCCGGCCTCAAAAAGGAGCACGACATGGATCTTGAACTAAGACTCCGGCTTTCAACACCGCCTGCTGATTTTGATCATTTCGTGCTTCGGTTAAACCGAGATCTTGATAGCTCAGCCATCGTGAGCACCCTCGATGGAACCACCTACGTCACCTTGAACAACGAGATCGACCCAACGAACCCCAACGCGGTTTCGATTGCATTGACTCTGGCCTCACAGGTCGAAAAACTTGGTGCCGTTGTGGACGATATCGATGACGATCTTGTGGATCTCTCAGAGGTTGCGCAGCGAGTCGGACGCGCACGTGAAACAGTCCGCTTATGGTCTCTTGGCCGACGAGGCACTGGCGGCTTCCCTCTTCCCTCCGGCTTGCTTCCAGGCTCGGTAAAGGTATGGGAATGGGACACGGTTAACACTTGGTTGAGCAAGCATCACCCCACACTCGCCGATGACGTTCGGCTCCTCTCCCGCATTGAGCGAGCCAAGTTTCGGATCAGTCGCGAATCTGGCGATGGAGCATCAAAGGCCGCTTGATTGGCCGATGCCTAAGCTGGCGTCATGTTCACAACGGAGTTCTTAGCGTGAAGGTGTTGACGTGGAATCTCAATGGTCTTGAGGAGAAGTTCCTCGACGAACGGTCGGAAGCTGCGGTCATCACGATCATTACGGGGGCGCGGCTTGATGAGATTGAACGTGGGGCGAAGCCGTGGAGCCCTCCCGATGTGGTGTTGCTCCAAGAGGTTGTCGAGCGCACGTATTTCGCGCACGTCCGTCAGCATCTGAGTGCCGTTGGCTACACGATTCTGCCTGAGGTCGCGCCGCCGCGACAGACCTTCGAAGTGATTGCGTTTCGCGCTCCCTACACTCTGTACGCATACAAATCGCAGCCCTTAACGGAATCGGTGTTTGGTCGAGTGCTCCACATGGCTGACCTCAACGGGCCCAGCGGATTGGTTCGCTTGATGACCGCGCACTTCGACAGTGGCACCGAATCTGGGAGAGTCCGCACCGCACAGCTTCGCCAAGTTGATGCCAACCTTGGACCGGCAGGAGTGTTCGGTGGCGATGCCAACCTGCGCAAAGCCGAGTGGCTAACCGTCAAGGACGAACTCCCCATGACCGACGCCTGGGAAACCCTCGGCGAACCAGCAGCCACTCGGGTTACGTGGAAGCGGGACGATTACAAAGCCCGCTTCGACCGTATCTGGCTCGGTTCTCGCATGGAAGCAAGACGTCTGCAGCCCGTCGGCACCACTAACGTCCCCGGAACCGGCGGGCCGCCATCGGACCACATTGGGTTACTTCTCGACCTCCAGCAGACATCCCCAACGTCACCCGCCAGTTAAGCCAAACCCGAACTGGGCCCAATCCCAATTTATTGTGACGTTTTCGCCCTTCGAAACAGTGATGTCTTTTATTCCGAAGAAGGGCTAGCGGTTTTGGCCCATCGTTTGGCCCAGGTGTCGAGTGGGGCTAGGGCGGTTTGAAGTGAGGAACCGAGGTCGGTTAGTTCGTAGGCTTCATTCAAATCTTGGCGGATCAGGCCGGCTTCGCCGAGTTCACGGAGACGTTCATAGAGAACGCTTGAGGACATGGCGTCGCACTTCGCTTGAAGGCCGCGCGCACCCAAAGGTCCGTGACCAAGTTCCCACAGCACGCGCAACGTCCAGCGTTTGCCCAGAAGGTCCATTGCGGCCATAAGTGGGCGGCCGGTAGTTGATCCACGAACAGCCCGGCCCGGAATGACGGTTTTCTTTGTTGGCACGCAAACCTCTTGACGTTTCGTTTTCAGAAACGATATCGTGTTTGAGTGTTTCTAAATCAGAAACACCTGTCACGCTTCTTGGAGTTCACCATGCCTCGCATCGAACCACTCAACCCGCCGTACTCACCCGCAGCTGCCGAGCGACTTGAGGCGATGATGCCCGCCGGGGTTCCACCGATCCTGTTGTTTCGAACGTTTGCCAAAAACCTCCCAATGGCTTCAGCAATGGGGCGCTGGGGCAGCTACGAACTGAGCAAACAGCTCTCGTTGACGATGCGAGATCGCGAAATTGTGATCGACCGCACGTGTGCTCGATGCGGGTGCGAATACGAATGGGGCGTGCACATCGCCTTCTTCGCCGAACGAGTAGGCCTAGTTGCCATGCAGGTCACCTCGCTCACCCACGGCTCCCCCACCGATCCGTGCTGGACCGATGATCGTGACCGCATCTTGATCGAAGCCGTCGACGCAATGCATGACACCGGCACCGTCGACGACGCGCTTTACGCCCGCCTCGCCGCTATCTTCAATGAGCAGCAGATCCTCGACTTAACCATGCTATGCGGCTGGTATCACTCGATCAGCTTCACGGCCAACGTC
Organism: Acidimicrobiia bacterium; assembly: GCA_043718695.1. Classification (GTDB taxonomy): domain Bacteria; phylum Actinomycetota; class Acidimicrobiia; order Acidimicrobiales; family JANYDT01; genus JANMZO01. The sequence goes on from JAYSVF010000191.1 coordinate 3,349, forward strand.
GCCCAAGTGGCCCTCGAATCAGGCGCGCCTCGCTTCGCCAACGTCCGCTAGCAGTAGAACCGAAACCTCGAACGCCATACTTTTTTGGGATCCAAACGCAATTTATTTGGACGATTCACGTAACGTTCTCGAGATTCCAGTGCGGCGAGCCAAACCAGGCCCTGGGTCTCGACATCAGCGGAGCGGTGATTGCGACAGGATGACAATCGCCACCAGCTGACGGCAGCGGTTCTTACAAACGGCTCGTCGAGCGCGCTCGGACCTTCTGGAACTCAAAAACCATGAAATTAACGAGGTGCCGTCTCAGCATCACGTCCGCGCTCGTTGCTGACAACCTCGGACTCGGATGGAAACGTCCTCAGGTCTGCACGAGCAAACGAAGCCCATCGGATCGAACGGTAAAACGGTCCTCGCATTCAGGAACCGACGAATGCTCAACCCCTTCGGTCGGGATACACAATGTTGCGTACTCGGTTAAACCAACCCGAAATGTTGCCAAAACGAAAGCCTCTACTTCACCACGCCCCAAGGACACCGAGACGTGATCTCCGGCCTTAATCCGTTGTTCGTTCATACTCTCATCCTACTAGGGAGCCTGTATTTGAAAGGTTGCGGCGAGTTCTTTACTGACAAGTATGTCCATGCGGAGCGCGAGGAAGTCGAGGCTTGAGCGAATCGCAACGACCTCAACTTTCCGAACGCTTGCGCGACTCGACGCAACCGGCGCGCCACCCGTCCGCCACCGTCTCTCAAGTAGACCAACACCATGCTGTAGCTCAATCGAGGGATTGCTATGGATAATCGCGTTTCGCAGAAGGTTCAGTGCTTCAAGGCGGACAATCGCAACCGCGGGGCTTAGATTTCTGGCAAGAGAAGGCGCCGGCTCAAGGTGGGCTCCGTCGCGAAGGTGCTGCCAAAAGTTGAGAAACAGCCGACCAAAATCGTTCCCAATACTTGCTGGTGTTGCATTTCCTACATCAAGCTTGCGATTAAGGGTAAGCAGTTTCAAGGTCATTGTTCTGACAGCACCATTCCCATGGCTCGCTTCCTCGGCAAACCTCTCCGCCGCGATCTGATGCAAATCGCGAGCAAAACCTTGGAACTCTGCCGCCAATTTCAGAATCAAGGCATGGTTGAGTTCTTCAAGGTTTCTCCGCCTTCCCTTGTGTGTCCTCCGACTACTGCGTGGAGGTTAAGAAGATCATCCACTCGCTTAGCCCTCGCTCCGTTCCATTCTCGCAAAGCGGGTGACCCCACCATCCCAAATTCTCCTCTTCCAGTTCGCGTCAATGTCGACGTAAACCACCGTACAGATGAGGTGTGACAAGAATTTGGCCACAAAGCCCCCAGCCCAAAGGTTGACCTTTACAAAATGTTCAATTGATGCTTTGCATAGGGAAATCCGCGTACCAGTATGGGGGGATGGCTTCTGGAACCCCAACGCTGGCACGCAAACACACCACTTCTTCGGACCTGCGGTTGGGGCTCACAGCAGACATGGTGAACCAGCAGTCCTATGACAATGCGGTTAAGCGATTCGCCGAGCAGAAGATCACTCTGCCTACGTTTGCTCAGATGGCCGATCCAACCCTCGTCGACCCCGCCAAAACAATCGGGCTGAGCGAAGTCGATCCCGATTCACCCAATGCCGCCAACCTGTGGCGCGTCAACTGGTTCAACGGGGCCGATCGCAAATCCCGCGTCGAGGTGCCGGTTCACGTAGTGCTGCCCCCGTCACTCACCGGCGTAGACGCCACCATCGTGGTGATGCTCGGCAACAAGTTCCCAATGATCCGTGCCCATAAGGTTCAGGCCGCCTATGCCGTGCTTGTCCCCCGATTGGTTACCGGCCAGTTTGATCCCACCAGCCAGCGAGCCATCTGGCCGTCGACGGGAAACTATGCGCGCGGAGGAGTTGCCATCAGCCGCATTATGAACTGTCGAGGTACCGCGGTGCTTCCCGAGGGTATGTCAAAGGAGCGTTTCGATTGGCTAGCCGAATGGACCGAAGACCCTGCCGACATCATTCGCACCTACGGCACCGAGTCCAATGTGAAGGAGATTTACGACGCCTGTAATACGCTGGCCAAAGATCCCCAAAACGTAATCCTCAACCAGTTCAGCGAGTTCGCCAACTACGCCGGGCATTACACCGTTACCGGCAAAGCCCTCGCCACCGTCTTCGAGCACGTAAGCGCTCAGGCGGGTTCACAGCGCCACCTCAAGCTCCGCGCTTTCACCAGTGCGACGGGGTCCGCGGGAACCATTGGCGCGGGCGATTATCTCAAAGAGCACTACGGCACCATGATCGTGGCCTGCGAAGCGCTCGAATGCCCAACGATGTTGATGAATGGCTTTGGCGAGCACAACATTCAAGGCATCGGCGACAAGCACATCCCGCTCATTCACAACGTCATGAATACCGATGCCGTTGTAGCCATCAGCGATAAAGCCACCGACAATCTCGACATTTTCTTCAACACCGCTGCCGGCCACGCGTACCTACGCGATCGCCTCGGAGTCCCCGGAAGCGTCATCGAGCAGCTCACCCACTTTGGCTACTCAGCGATTTGCAACACGTTGGCCGCAATCAAAATGGCGAAAGAACATCGTATGGGTGCAGATGATGTGATCGTTACCGTCGCCACCGATGGTTCTGAGCTGTACCCCAGCGAGCGCGAAAAGTTCTTGGCTCGCGACTACCCCCAAGGCTTCGACAGCACCGCAGCCGCCGAAGTTGCCGGGCGATACCTGCTGTCCGTCGATTCAGAAAACCTGTTGCAACTCCGCGAATTCGATCGCAACCGCATTTTCAATCTCGGTTACTACACCTGGGTTGAACAGCAGAACATTGCCTTTGAGGACTTCGAGGCCCGCCGCAACCAGTCGTGGTGGGAAGGCGTCCGGGCTCTGGTTCCCCTTTGGGATGAGCGCATCAACGAGTTCAACGCAGCCACCGGCATGGCCTAACACTGCGTCACGTGATGCCGGGCCGACTTCGTCACCCGCGGCGTTTCGATTTCCCGCCACAGACCGGGGACGATTAAGGTCAGCAGTTAGGGTCCCAATCAAAGGTATGTACACATGGCAACGATTTCACTCATCCTTCGCTGCGCTGGATGCGCCGCAACGGTTGATCCAGCCGACCCGATAAACCGAGCGCCTTACCGATGCCCTAATGCCGAACGGGCCCGCAACGTGGATCATGTGTTGGCGTGGGATCCCATCAGCGCCGGCGTTAACCAATGGCCCACCGAAGCATCAACGAATCCGTTCATCCGCTACCGAACCCTGCAACACAATTATTGGCTCGGGCGCGCGCTCGGTGGAACCGATGCCGGTCACGTCGCATTGGTAGAACGTCTCGATAAAGCAATCGCCGAAGTATCGGGGACGGGATTTCGCGTAACCCCTCTCGTCCCCGCCAATGCAGCCAGCGAGGCTTTGGGTGTTGATGTTTGGACCAAGCGCGATACGCACAGTGTCGCTGGTTCCCAAAAAGCCCGCCACCTCATGGGCATCCTGCTCCACCTGGAACTCCGACGCATTCCCAAAAACACCCCTCTAGCAATCGCCTCGTGCGGCAATGCTGCCCTCGCCGCGGCCACCCTCGCCAGAGCTGCGCATCGCCCACTGCATGTGCACATACCAACCGGTGCCAATCCCGTCGTGATCGAAATGCTACGCGCGCTGAACGCCAAGCTCACCGAATGCCCTCGCCTCCCCACCGACGCACCTGGCGACCCTTGCATCCACCGATTTCATGAAGCCGTGAAACGAGGCGAGCTTCCGTTCTGCGTGCAGGGTCCCGAAAACGGTCTCACAATCGACGGTGGAACAACGATGGGCCATGAACTTGCCGATCAGCTAGCCATGCTCGGCGGAATGATCGGCGATGTTCCCGATCGGCTCTTCATCCAAGTAGGTGGCGGTGCGCTCGGCACGGCAACCATGCGCGGTTTGCGCGATGCGCTTTCCCTAGGTGTACTTAGCAGCCTGCCGAAGTTTCATGCCGTGCAAAGCGAAGGGGCCGCACCGCTAGAACGAGCGTGGCGCAAGCTCACCAGCCGCGCATTGGCCTCCCTCGGCCAGAGTGACCTCGCCCACCAGGGTGACGCAACCATTGCCGCAGCGCTCGCCGATCCCGCTGCCCAAGGAGCCGTCGATGAAGCAATCGCCCACGCCCTCACCCATCGCAGCAGCTACATGTGGCCATGGGAAGACGAGCCGGTTTCCGTCGCAACAGGCATTCTTGACGACGAGACCTACGATTGGGTGACGCTGCTCCGAGCCATGCTCGCTACGGGCGGATGGCCCATCGTTGCCACCGAATCGGCCCTCGAGCGAGCCAATGATCTGGCCTGCACCGGCGACGATCCAGCTGACGCAGACGAAACGGGCAGCGCGTCTTTGGCCGGCGCCGTGATGCTGCAAAAACAAGGGCTCCTCGCCCCCGACGAGCGAATCATCAGCCTCATTACCGGAATCCGCCGCTGATAGTTGTTTCGTTCAAAGTTCTTCTGCTCGGTCCAAGGCGTCGGTAAGTTTGAGGGTTCCGTTGGACAACTGCTGCGCAATCTCTCGGAAACCTTCGCTGCCTGAATTTTCGGCTAACTGCTCATCAAAGCGTTGCCTCAAGAGAGCAGCCAATTCCAACGTGTTGCGTTGGGCCCGGCGAACCTCGCAGGAACCATCCGCAATTGCACGGGATCGATGCGCTTCGATCTCGGTCCACAACTGGTCGACACCAGTGCCATCGAGGGCAATCGTCGACACGATGGGATAGACCCGAGCATTTGGTTCATAACCTGATCGCAATTCGGCCAGGGTCAACAGATCGGCTTCAACCGCACGAGCGCCCGGTCGATCCGCCTTGTTGATCACGAATATATCGGCAATCTCTATGAGCCCGGCTTTTTGAGCCTGCACCGCATCTCCCCACCCAGGATTCACTACAACCACCGCAGTATCGGCTGCGCCTGCAACATCGAGTTCAACTTGGCCCACGCCCACAGTTTCGATCACGATCCAATCGAAACCCACAGCATCAAGCAGGCGAACCGCATTGGGAACAACCCGAGAAAGCCCACCGTGAGCCCCCCGTGTAGCCAGCGATCGCAAAAACACTCCATCATTAAGGGTGTGGTCAGCCATTCGCACCCGATCCCCCAAAATCGCCCCACCGGTCACCGGCGAGGAAGGATCGATCAGCAACACCCCAATGTTTCCAGCAGGTCTCAGGGCACCAGACATGACGTTGAGTAGCTGATCGGTCAGCGTGCTTTTCCCGGCCCCAGGGGCCCCGGTAATGCCGATCACGTGCGCTCGGGCAGCTATGCCTCGACACCGCTGCATGAGTACCTCACAGGCATCACCGCCCGCCTCGCAGACACTCATCGCCCGAGCAAGCGCAGTCCGGTTACCAGCAAACGCTGCGTCTAGTAATTGGTGGGGATCACGAATACGCACGACATAGAGCAGACTACCGATACCCACACGCCATCACAACATCGCAGCTACCGTTACTGCGTCAACGACGAATACCCAAACCCCAGACCCAAGACCCCGACCCAAAACGCCAGAGCACTACCTCCCACCCTCTCCTATCCTCC
>JAYSVF010000192.1:0-8944 GCA_043718695.1 Acidimicrobiia bacterium
CCTTCAAGAACGCCTGCTTCAACCATCAGATCAAACGAATCTCGGCCAGTCGCAGGTGATTTTGAAAGCAAACTTGTAACGACATGACCGTTGATGTCCAGGGCCAGATCAACCACTGCTTGGATCATTCGCTCCAACGCTGCTTTCATGATGGGCTCGTCGGCAAGCCTTGCGGCAGTCATGGGTTGGAGCGTGCGCATGACGGCGAGAAGGTCGCGTTGATGAGCTAGGCGTCGCTCGACTACGGATGTGTTCGGCAGCTTCGGCGTCATTGCGCCATCAGTTCCAAGCTGCGCCGCCGAAACGGTGCCAAGTCGCGAACTTCGCCGACTGCAGCAATCTGAGTTTCCGCAAACTCTCCAGCTTCGCATTCATACAGCGGCACTCCCAAAAGGGCCTCTGCCCGCAAAACTGGATTATCGACGTCAAGAACCACCACATCAATTTGCTCGCAACCGGTTAGATCAACAAGAGCGTCCCAAAGCGCCAAACGGGACTCCAGGCTTGCCTGTGAACCTTGCGAGCCATAGTTCTTCCGCTGAAAACTCACTCCGATATCTAGGTCCTTCGGTGGTGTTTCGCCGTTGCGAGTTGCACTTCCAAATGCCGAAAGAAGCCGAACCTCAAACCGCTCACACAGAGCATCGAGGCTACCGTCAAGCGTGGCAGCTACCAGTTTGGCTAATGCCGCTCTCGGAGTGGAAGGAGCATTCACGGTCCAAAGGCTACAGCGCAGCCGAACTGAAAAACGGCCAAACCAATCGTTGCACCATGACGGCAGTGTGGTTTCGAAACACGATCGGTCGAGCTTGCCGATGCGCGTGTGGCACCCTCGTTGCCTCTTCATCACAGGGACCCTTTTGATCGAATGCTGATCGCACAAGCACTCAATGGAAACTCACGGTCATGACGAGCGACGCAGCCTTCTCTGATTACGGCGTTCCTCTTCTTGAAGCGGGGCGTTAGGACCCTCAGACTCGGACTGAAACTCGGCGTGCTCCGCGAAGTCGGACCCACCCGAATTGGAGCCAAGGTGAATCGCTGGGAAACTAACAGTAACCACTGAAAGTTGAAGACTGTGACTGCGATACAAACTGAGCCCGTACTCGAAAGCGAGAGCGGCGGTCTTTCCCGACGCCAACTCCATATTGTCCTTGCGGGACTTATTTTGGCTCTTTTTCTTTCAGCCTTGGACAACACGATTGTTGGCACAGCGTTACCAACAATCGTCGGTGAATTTCAAGGATTCTCCCGTTTTACCTGGGTAACCACCGCCTATCTCGTGACGTCCACAATTTCCACGCTCCTGCTTGGAAAACTCAGCGATCTCTACGGCAGGCGGTTGGTGTTTCTCTTTGCCATATCGTTGTTCTTGATCGGCTCGCTTTTGTGCGGAATTGCGCAGTCAATGGATCAGCTGATTCTGTTTCGCGCAGTACAAGGACTTGGCGGAGGGGGAATTTGGGCTCTGACCTTTGCTGTCGTCGGCGATATCGTGCCAGCGAGAGAACGCGGAAAGTATTTCGGTCTGTTTACGTCGGTATGGGGGGTTTCGAGTATCGCTGGACCCCTAGTTGGCGGGGTGATCGTAGACAACGTCTCGTGGCGTTGGGTCTTCCTCGTCAACCTTCCACTCGGAGTGGCAGCCCTCGCGGTTATCGCCGCAGTCTTGAAGCTCCCGTTTACGCCGCGCAAGATTCATATTGACTGGCTTGGCGGACTCCTAGTAGTCATATCAATAGGCGCACTTATGGTTGGCCTTGAAGAGGGAAGTACCCTTGGATGGAGCGACAGCCTCGTCATCATGCTCTTTCTGGTCGCATTTGTAACGGGCGTTTGCTTCTTCGTTCAGGAGAGTCGTTCCCCTGAGCCCATACTTCCACTCCGACTATTCAAGAACGAAGTCATCCGCCTTACGATGACTCTCGGCTTGCTCGTTGGAACGATGATGATGACTGCCGGCCTCTTCTTCGCTTTGTATTTCCAAGACGTTCGCTTCTACTCGCCGACCCGTTCCGGACTTGCCACTCTGCCCATGATGGCCGGAATGCTCTTGGCCTCGACCACAGTTGGCAGAATGATCTCCGCCTCCGGAACCTACAAACGTTTTCCGATTGTCGGCTTTCCGTTTTGCATCGCAGGGTTGATCGTTTCTATGTCAATCAAAACCGAAAGTTCCTTTTGGGTACTTGCACTCGGAATGTTTTTGATCGGCCTTGGCATGGGCTGCGTGATGCCAACATTGAGTATTGCGTCGCAGAACTCGGCCGACCCGCGCGACATGGGAATTGCCACTTCAGCACAAAACTTCTTTCGCAGCCTTGGCTCTTCGATTGGCCTCGCGGTTTACGGAACGATATTCAATTCAGTCGTTCGTTCGGAGCTCACAAATCGCCTTCCAAAGAGTGAAGCCTCGGGTGACCTCTTGTCCATCATCCGCCAACCGTCGGAGATACAAAAGCTCGCCCCGGCCGCTCGAAATGCAGTGCAGGTGTCAATCTCCAAAGGTGCTTCGCACATCTTCTTCTTGAGTGTGTTTGTCGGGGTGGTCGCTTTCCTCCTCGCGTTTCGCCTGCGAGAAGAACCTCTTCGAAGTACCACAGGGCTGCAGCAGAGGGCTGCCATGTCAGAGTAAAACGGCAACCAACGCACGTGCCTTCAACGCGGCCGGGCCGACTTCGTCACGGATGGTCCAAAGGCTCTCTCAGCCGATCGAAAAGCCATGTCGCGAGCCGAAGATCAAAGTGGCGAAGACGCTGCTCCAGGTGGATGCAATTTCTGGACATTCGATCGATCAACGGCCACAGTTCTCCACCGGTGGCGCCCAGTGGAAGCCACCCAGTAACCCTGTTCGGGAATTGCGATTGCAGCAGACTCTCAGCTATGCGCTCTTAGCTAGTTAGTTAGTTTTCGATTTGCGTCAGCCACGCGGTTGCGTGATGAAGGCTTCCCAAAGCTTCATTGCTTGCTCACCTGACATTTGCGAGATTTGCATGGCGGTTAAGCCGACCTGTTCTGTAAGCCGAACAGACAACCAAGTTGGCACTGGGTCCTCAACCGGGTCTGGGCGTTCAATGACATCGACCCCTCGACTCAACCGAGCGACCGTAGAGGCGATCGCAACCGTCTCGGGAGTTGAGCCGAGCTTTTCAATTCGCTTCCGAACCTCGCTGTAAACCTCGGAATCGGCACGGGCCCCAACTGCCCATACTTCAGCGATTTCTATGGTCGTTTCACCGGAAGCGTCCTCGATCACCCTCCAAACGATTCGCCAATGCCGGTTACCTACAACGATTTTTCGATAGCCAATCAGGCACCCAAGAAGTGGTTCACCCGCATACGGATTCCGTTCGAGCAACAGGAGCTTCTTCAAGAGCAAAGGAAGAACCGAAGGAGCAGACGCTTGAAATCGACGGAGATCCTCAAGCGCAGGCTCGGTGAAAACAACGCGAACGTAACTTTGGCCGTGGTGACCCCGAGTTGGCAACGCCGAGCTTCTTCTCAGTCCAAATCTTCGATCTATTGCTGAGCTTTGCTGTCTTCCAGCTCTGTAGCAAGTTCGACTCGCATTGCGTTGGCATCAAATCCAAGTTGAGAAAAGGCGTCCTGCAGACCGATTCGCGCCCCGTTATCAGAAGCCGCCCGAGCCAAGACCAGGCAGGCAGAACGAAGGTCGGCTTCCATTTCCTCAATGCTCTCGAAACGAGCCATCGCCACAACAGCAGCCACAGGGCGACCGTGACGCGACACAACAACCGTCCGACCTTCCTCGGCATCTTTGACCAATCCTGCAACACCACGCGCGGAGGCGTCGGTAACCGACAAGTTGTTGACGGGGTACTCCAGCAGGGTCATGCTCTGAAAGTATACAGAAATCTACACAGTAAATCTACTTCTTCGTTCCACGAATCAAGCCTGTTTGGCGACTTTAGGGACGACGATTTTGGTGGCGGAGAGTTGGCGGTCGATGTCATTGGTGTCGAAGTATTCGCGCCAGGCTGTGATCTCTCCTTCATCGTTTAGTTCGAAGACGGCGACGAGGTGGTGCTCGATAGTGGTGCCGTTGGTAACGAAATTGTCGACGCGTTCGGTGAACACCACGTTACCGACGGAGGCAACATGACTGGGGCCGCAGCGCATGAATTTCGCCCAGGTGATTTGGCGTTCGATGTCTTTGCGGACGGCTTCTTTGCCTCGCAGTGTCGGTCCGCCGAGGATCCAAAGGGCCCATTCGATGTCATCGGCAAACATCGACATGATGGTTTCAATGTCGGGAGTTTCGGCGCCGCCGTTACTCCAGGCATCCATGAAACGAACAACGATTTCTTCTTGCATTGCACCCATGATGTCCTCCTTGATTAGAACTTGTTGACGGGGTTTTCTGGCGACAACTTGCTGACTGAATTTCTAGAACTATGCGTTCGCGGTGATCCACTCGGCCATGGTGTCGAGGGCTTCTTTGAGCAACTCGGGCTGGCCTTCGAAATAGTGCGTGCCACCCTTGATGAAATGTAGATCCCGTTTGGGCGACGCAACTGAGGCATCAAACATTTGCTGGGCCATGGCAGGCATTACCGTTGGATCAGCAGTGCCGAGTTCAATCAGTATGGGCACATCGATTTCCGCGAGCCATCGCAGTGAGTCACCGTTGGTGTGATCGAGCGACCATTGGTTAATCCAGGAACGACACGTGGTCACCCGGCTGATACCGGCGGGCATGTAGTTCGCAACCCGTGGTGCGCCCCACAGAGTCACGCCAATTTCACGGTCACTTGGGTCGATGTTTCCATCAAGGAATCGAAGATCGGCGGCGGTTCCATGGACGACGAAGGCCAGGTCATCGAGGCCCTGAGTGATCAGTTTTTGATCCGCGGATTGAAGTTGAGCGAGCTGTTGTTCAGCCCAGGCGGAAATGCGATGGTTCCTCGCAAGTTGTGCAGCTCGATAGGTAGCAATGAACTCGGCGTTGTAGGGTGCCGGGTTTTCCAAAGCATACATATCAAATTGGGGATCTCGGTCGAAGGGCTTCGATTCGTCGGTGATGGCTGGATCAAGCCACTCGATGTTGGGGCGAGCACGCGAAGGATGGGCATTGAGAAACACGATGGCGTCGACGGGACGGAGACCGGCAGCGATGAGATCTGGACCACCACCAGGTGGATTGGTAATCGTAGGGTTGCGTGCTTGGGCTTGGTAGTACGGCCCGATCGAAGCGCCACCGGAGTTTCCTACCAGCACGACTTTCTCATAGCCACGCTCATACAGGTGCTCAACCATGGTGCCCATATCGAGCAGGCAGTTCTCCATAATGAGCGACGTATCGTTGCCCACATAACGGGTGGTGAATCCAACGGCACCAAATCCTCGCTGCGCCAAACCTTCGAGTGCATAGTGACCGAGGAAGTTCGCCGTCGGGTGGCAGAACATAATGGCGACCTTCGGTTGGGTTCCGGCGATCCGAACCTCACTCCCCCACACGGTTCGAGCCAAGCGAGCAACGCCGGAGTAGATCTCAACCTTCACCGGAGCTTCGGTACGCGCACCGAGCAAATTTCGCTCTAGGGCCACTGGGCTAGTTCCCATCATGAGCAGGAGCCTTTCTCAACGTACGCCGCCAACTCGCCCGAAGCGTGTCGGCGGAAACGCGCAACTACTGCGCACTTCCGACCAATCACTAGACTCGTTGTGCGAGGAAACACCCTCGTGATTGCGATCCCGGGAGTTCGAGGAGGCGATTGAGTAGAGCAGAGGTTCCACCGAGAAGCAACGACAACACGTAGGCGCGCTTTACGTAGAGTTGCGCGTCGTGTTCGAACGTGAAGCCCATCCCGCCGAGAATTTGGATGGTGGCCGCTGCGCTGGCTTCGGCTGCTTGGGAGGCGACCATATGCGCGCTGAGGGCATGCAGTTCGTCATCGTCGCGACCCTCGTCGATACAGAGTGCAGCGAACAACGTCTGTGCATAGGCGAGTTGCGCTTGGACGGCCATCTCAGCACACGGATGCTTGACGGCTTGGTTGACGCCGATGGGTTTGTCGAAATGCATCCGGTTCTTGGCATGCTCGGCCGAGATATCGCGCACTGCTTCAGTAATGCCCGTCAGCATGGCAGCGATCAGCACGTGACCCCGAAGCGCCACCGGATCGCTCTCCGATGACACCAGGGCCAAGGACTTGACCGATTGCGCGACGGCCCGTTGTAGGCGCACAGCCGGATCGATGCATTCGACCTTTGTCACGCTTGTGAGGTCATCGCTGGAAATCAGAACCGAACGGTGTTGATCCACAACGAGCACTAGACCGTGGTCATCGACATCGAGGAACTGGAGATCACCGTTGAGGACCCCGTCGACACCGATCAAATTGGGCGAAGAGGCAATAGCGAACCCGACTCTTCGACCGTTGGCTATTTCGTTCGCCAGTTCAGGTTGACCACCGAATGCAGCGACCCGGGCCCCCAGGACTGTCGACAGGTAAGGACCAGAAGCGAGAGAGCGACCGAGTTCGATGAAGAGCAGGGCTTCGTCGGCGAGATTGCCGCCGACTCCGCCCATTGAGCTTGGTAGACCAAGGCAAAGCCACCCAAGCTCTGCAGAATCATCCCATGAGGCAACATCGACATTGGAACTTTCTGCGAACATTTCGCTGGTGCGTGTGATTGGCAAACGAGTCCGCAGAAAGGAAGCGGAAGACGAGGTGATCTCTGATTGCTCCAACGTGGGGGTTAGATCCATCGCGACCTCCGGCTTGAACAACGTTGGCCCACCGAATAATGAACGACTGGACACGCAGGGCTTAGGAAGGTTCCGGTGGGCAAATCGCAAAGAACCGTCGACCCTTCTGACGGCACCGAAGGGCTCCTCAGTGAGAGGCTCATCGGGGAAGTCCTAGGACTCGTTCGGCGATGACGTTGCGTTGGATTTCTGAGGTTCCGCCACCGATTGATGCGGCGTAGGACCACAGCTGACGATCGATCCACAGCGTGTCATCCTCATCATCGGGCACAGCGAGCGAACGGGTTCCGAGCACATCGAGGGCAAGACGAAGTACTCGTTTGTTCAGTTCGGCGTCTTGGAGTTTGAGCATCGATCCCTCGGGGCCAGGCTGATCCGATCGGGCATTGCGAGAAATACTCAAATAGGTAAGTGCACGTAGTGCTGCACAATCGGCTCGGGCTCGGGCCAATCGTTTCGCTAGCGCTTCGTCTTCGATCACCGCCCGTCCGTCGACGGATTTGCGGGAACGGGCCATTTCAATCAGCCGCTCCACGCTGCTGGCTAACTGTACCTGGCTGACGGTGAACGCCGTCCCCCGTTCAAAGGACAGGGTCGACATCGCGACGCTCCAACCGTTGTCAATCCCACCGACGACATTGGTGAGCGGAATGCGCACTTCGTCATAGAACACTTCCGCGAATTCCTCACCGCGATCCATCGTTTTGATCGGCCGCACGTCGACACCGAGTGTGTGCATGTTGCAGATGACCCAGGTGAGTCCCTTGTGCTTGGGAACATCGGAATTTGTACGCACTAACAGTTCTTGCCAATCGGCAACCGGGGCGAAGCTCGTCCAAATTTTCTGACCCGTCACCACCAACTCGTTCCCGTCGATCTCGCCCTTGGTGCGAAGGCTGGCCAGATCTGATCCTGCTTCGGGTTCGGAGAATCCCTGGCACCACACGACCTCGCCACGCACGATCTTGGAAAGGTGATCAGCGCGCTGGGTATCGTCGCCACGGGCCATCAACGTGGGGCCTGCGTGGCTTAAACCGACGAAACGGGAATCAATCGGCGGCAAACCGGTTCGAGCGTATTCCTCGTGCCAAATCAGCTGCTGCATCAACGACAGCCCGCGGCCACCAAATTCCACCGGCCAGGAAATCCCGGCCCACCCAGCATCGACTGCTTGCGTTGCCAGGCACAATCGAAGGCACGCATACCAACAACATCCCGGGGACGACGGTCGCATGGCGAGTTTTCACTTAACCACGTACGAACCTCGTCACGAAATTGGTCCTCGTCTTTGGTGAAGGCCAACTCCATTAGGAGTAACCAAACATCTAGCGAAACCCTTGCAGGCCAAACAGCTCGATGGCGTTACCCCGAACGATCTGGTGGATTTCGTTCGCGGGAAGCCCGTCTAGCAACTTCGCGGCAACGGCACGGGTATCGGGCCACGTTGAATCGCTATGGGGATAGTCGGTCTCGAACAGGATGCGATCGAGCCCAACCTTGGTGCGCATATCGATACCGGTTTGGTCTTTGAAGAAGCACACCTACATGTTGCGGTGGAAATAGGTGCTCGGTGGTTCGGGGATGGCCTTGGTTCCGGCCCATCCTTGGTTGTCTTCCCACACGTCATCGATACGTTCGAGAATGTAGGGAATCCAGCCCATTTGGCTCTCGGCATAGCAAAGCCGGATCTTGGGAAACCGCACACACACGCCAGACCACAAGAAGTCCACGACCGACGACTGCGCGCCACCAAATCCCAGTGTTGCGGTCACAGCGATAGGCGCATCAGGTGAAGTTGAGGGCATCCGCGACGATGAACCGATATGCATACAGACAACCGTGCCGGTCTCTTCACAGGTGGCGAAGAACGGATCCCAAAAACCTGAATGGATACTCGGCAGTCCAAGGTGCGCGGGGATCTCGCTAAAGGCAACCGCTCGAACGCCACGGGATGCGTTTCGGCGCACTTCTTCGGCAGCGAGGTGTGCATCCCATAGGGGAACCAAACAGATGGGAATTAGCCGTCCGCCCGAATCACCGCACCACTCCTCCACCATCCAATCGTTGTAGGCCTTCACGCACGCCAAGCCGAGGTCTTTGTCTTTGCCCTCAGAAAACGTCTGCCCACAGAAACGAGGGAACGTGGGGTAGCAGGCCGAAGCTTCCACCCAGTTGACGTCCATGTCGGCCAAGCGAGCTTTGGGGTCATAG
>JAYSVF010000193.1:0-22299 GCA_043718695.1 Acidimicrobiia bacterium
AACTGCAGGTGTTGCTCTGGTGTTGCGTGGCGGAGAGGGTGGGATTTGAACCCACGGTACCTTGCAGTACGACGCATTTCGAGTGCGTTCGATTCGGCCGCTCTCGCACCTCTCCAGATGCTGTTGCTTACCCGCCGTTTCCGGCTGAAAGATGATAGCCGCCCGAGGACCCCCGGCACGTTTCGTTTTCTGTCTGATTGATCGTCGAAGGGTCAGATGTAGGCGCAGATGTCGAAGAGGTTGCCTTCGGGGTCGGCGAGGGTGGCGATGGAGCCGTAGCACTCGGTGCGACGGGGGCGGAGTTCGGTGGCACCTAGGGCGACGACGCGATCTACTTCGGCGTTGAATTCCACAGGGGTGCATTTCAGGTCAAGGTGCTGACGGGATTTGCTCGGTCCTTCCCAACTTTGCGTTTCTGCACCCAAATTGGGGATGCGCTGGAGCCCTAGACGCCTGGTAGTGGAACCGTTTGTGTGGCGAAGCCCGAAGACACGCCAGCGTCCCCCGTCCTCGGATTCGATTTCTTCGAGGTTAAGTGCGGCCGCCCAGAACGCGGCCATGGCGATGTCGTCGGCCACGTCGAGGGTTACGAGATCAAAATTCAATGGGCATAGCTTTGGCTCCGTTGCGGATTTGTCGGCGACTGACTGCGGATTTGTCGAGGTTTAGCTGCGGATTTGTCGTCTTTGCCGCCCTCTAGGGAGCTGGCGATGAAAACTGTTTCGGCAGTGGAGAATTGCCGGACGGATTGCGCCCGAGACCAAACGCCTGGCATCGGCGATGGGATCCGCTTACCGCTTGGCGGCGAAAAAATCGGTGAGGAGTTTGGCGGATTCTGCGCTGGCGACGCCGGGGATGACTTCGGTTTCGTGATTCAAGCGGGCATCTGCACACAGGTTGTAAAGGGTTCCGCAGGCGCCGGCTTTGGGATCATTGGCGCCGAACACCAGGCGGGGGATACGAGCGGCCAACAACGCGCCGGCGCACATGGGGCACGGTTCGAGGGTAACTACCAGCGTTGCTTCGTTGAGGCGCCAGGAACCTAGGACGGCGGCGGCATCGCGCAGGGCCAACACTTCGGCGTGGGCGGTGGGGTCGTTGTGCAGCTCGCGCTCGTTGTGACGGGATGAAATGACTTGCCCGTTGTGTAAAACGACAGCACCAACAGGAACATCGCCATGCGCAAGGGCGGCTCGGGCTTCGTTGAGGGCCAACTGCATGGCTTCGTCGTCTGACAAAGAGGCCGCTGCGCCCCCCGACGGGACAGGCGAACCTACAGGCTGGGAAGAACCGGCATCAGGGTTCGGGGTGTTCACGCGGAGGAGGTGGGATTCGAACCCACGGTGAGTTGCCCCACACACACTTTCCAAGCGTGCCGGTTCGGCCGCTTTCGTACTCCTCCAGACGAGCCTCTGCGCCTGGTATCGCTACCGGGCACTTCAGAACATCGAGCGCCAAGGATAGTGCAGACCAGCGACGGTGTCTGGCAGTTATCGGCTCTCGGTTGAGCGGTCGGTGTCGACGGGCTTGGCGGAACGTTGGCGGGCATGGACTAAAGTTGTCCTCGTTCAGCCGTTTGGCATGTTCCGTTTGACAGGCGCCGGTGGGCGTGGTCGGCCGGGCCCTGCGCAAAGGGAACCCGTGAACCGAGTCAGGGTCGGAAGGCAGCAGCTCTCAGCGGGAAATCTCTTGTGCCGCAGTAAGTCTGGTCGCCCACGCCGACCGGCGCCGTTTTCGTTTCGGCTTGGAACTCGTGGGATTGGGTGTTCAACAAACACCCAATCCCCCAGTTTGGTGAAGACCGCAGAACGGAATTTGAGGGGTTGGCGAACCGGTAGTTTGTCGGGGTGGCTTACCAGTCGTTGTATAGGCGTTTCCGTCCGCAACGGTTTTCCGATGTGCTTGGGCAGGATCACATCTCCAATACGTTGCGCAATGCCGTGGTCACCGACACGGTTAATCACGCCTACCTGTTCTCCGGCCCACGTGGTTGCGGCAAAACCACCAGCGCGCGTATTTTGGCCAAGGCGCTCAACTGCACCGATCTCCAAGGTGGCGAGCCGTGTGAGAAATGCGATTCGTGTAATCAGGTAGCAGCTGGTTCCTCGATGGACGTTATCGAGATGGACGCGGCATCGAACAACGGTGTCGATGCCATGCGTGATTTGGTTTCGCGAGCTTCGCTAGGAACAGCTGGTCGTCGGAAGGTTTACATCGTCGACGAAGTTCATATGCTTTCTACTGCGGCTTCCAATGCGCTGCTGAAAACGTTGGAAGAGCCACCGGATCATGTGGTGTTTGTGCTTGCCACAACTGATCCGCAAAAAGTTTTGCCGACGATTCGTAGCCGCACTCAGCACTTTGAGTTTCGTCTGTTTTCGGTAAGCGCGCTTGTTGGTTTGCTTCGAGGTGTTGCTACCGAAGCTGGCATTGAGATTGACGACGCCACCATCGAAGCCGTCGCTCGGAAGGGCAATGGTTCTGCCCGTGACGCACTCTCGGCGCTTGATCAAGTTATTGCCGCCGGTGGCATCGAAGACACCTTTGATGCTTCGGAAATCGCCGTGGCCCTTGGCAACCGCAATGCCGGTGAATTGATGATGGCCGTTGATCGTGCCGTTTCTCGTGGATGTGATCCCCGTCAACTAGCGCGTGATCTCACCGAGACGTTGCGCGAAGTGTTCCTCGTGCATATGGGCGTTCCTCGTTCGTTGGCCGACGATTCTTTGGTGCGGTTGCTGGCCCCTGCCGCGGTCACGCGTGCCTTGGAGTTGTTGGGTGAAGTGTTGGTAGTGATGCGCGATGCCATTGAGCCTCGGGTGTTGTTGGAGACCACCTTGGTGCGTTTGGTGCGTCCGGATTTGGATACCACTCCAGCTGCGGTGTTAGAGCGTCTCGAGCGCATGGAACGCTTGCTGGCTAACGGTGTGCCGGCGGTCTCGACAGCGTCAGCGGCTCCAATTGTTTCTACCACGAGTGCCCCTGCTTCTTCCCCGGACCGGGTAGCGGTTGCTGCTCCGGCTCCTTCAAACGCCGCGGCTTCAGCGGTTGTAGTTTCTGCCCCAATTGCTTCGGCTCCGTTGGCGTCCCCGTCTGCTTCTGCGGCTCCCGTCGCTGAGACTCCTGTGGTGACGGCGACAGCATCGGTTGCGCATGCCACCTCCAATGCAGAGGTACCCATCGCTGCAGAGCCAGTAACCCCGCCGGGGGCAGAGCATCCTGGCGGATCTGCAGTTCTTGGATTGATCCCGTCGGTAGATTCGCAGCCTTCGCGTTCGGCGACGGTTTCGGAGCTGCATCCCCCTATCGAACGTTCGAATGAGCATCCGAGCATTGCGCCATCGCGGCCGACCTTGGTTTCGGTTGACACGAACGACGGCGCACCAGCGGAAACTTTGTCGGAACCTGCCCGGGTGTTGCCTCCGCTTTCGGGCGTGCCTGCGGGAAATGGTCTGCCCTCGCTGAAGGCCAATGCTTCGGCCGCGAACGCAGCGCCTGCGCCGCCGAAAAAGGGTGGTGCTGCCGATGCGGCACGAGCCCGACTTTCGAGTGCTCCTGAGCATCAACGCGTTTCGGCAAATTCGGCACCACCAAGGGCCGATGCAGCGCCGCAGGTAAGTCCAATGCGCGCTGATAATCAGTATGCAGACCGATCGGTTGGTTCCGCTGCACTGGCTGAAGAGCCCGCGGATTTGCGGAGCGGTGTGCTGAGTGAATTGGAACGCACGAATCGTAAAGCTCGAACATTGCTGATGGCTGGCCGGTTCATGATTGAAGAAGGTGACGTACTCACCTACGGTGTGCCGAACCCGATGCATCTCAATCGTTGTGCTGAATTTGCTAGCGATCTCACCGCTGCGACGGCAGCCGTGCTTGGTCGCGCGGTCACGGTAGAACTCGTGGTTGATCCTGAGGGTGCAAGCCCAATGAGTGAGCCTGAACCCGGGGATGAAGAAGCTTCATCCCCGTTGGCTCGACGGGGTGCCCATCTTCGTTCGGTGCCCGCGCCCCTTGACGATGTTTCAGCCGCGCCGGCGATTGATGAAACGCCAACACCCGAAGAGGATATCGATTTGGCTGATCTCACCGATGCCACCGATTCCAACGCACCAACACCCGCTGCTGCGTTTATGAAAGTCTTTCCGGGCGCCGAAATCGTTCCGTCCCCACCGGGCCAATAAGAGTAAGAGGATTCGCCATGAGTGATATGCCCGATATGAATGCCCTGTTAGCCCAAGCTATGGAGATGCAGCAACATCTCGCGGCTGCACAAGAAGAAGCGGCCAACACGATTGTGACGGGATCGGCTGGCGGCGGATTGGTGCAAGTGCAAATGACGGCAACGGGTGGGATGCAACGGATAACACTCGATCCAAAAGTTGTTGACCCTAGCGATATTGCGATGCTGGAAGACTTGATTGTGGCGGCGGTTCGTGACGCGCAAGCAAAGGGTGCGGCGTTCACGCAAGAGGCCATGGGCAATGTAGACATGGGCGGCTTTGGTGGGCTGCTCGGCTCCTAAGCGCACGTAGCGTTTCTCAGGTCAACCGAACTAACGAGAAGTACGTACACGTAGCTATGGCAAATCTTTACGCAGCACCGGTGCAGGAACTGATCGACGAATTCGGTCGCTTGCCTGGCATAGGCCCAAAATCGGCGCAACGCATTGCCTATTACATTCTGAAACGCCCAAAAGATGATGCCCTGCGCTTAGCTCGCGCCATTGCCGTGGCCAAAGAAAAAGTGGTGTTCTGTGCGCGGTGTTTCAACATCGCCGAAATCACCGTTGAGAACGCCAGCGAAGTGGAATGCGGCATCTGCGTTGACCCAAAGCGCAACACTGGGTTGGTGTGTGTCGTTGAAGAACCCCGTGACATTGTCTCTGTGGAACGCACCCAAGAGTTCGCTGGCCGCTATCACGTACTGCAAGGGGCAATCAACCACCTCGAAGGTATCGGTCCTGACCAACTTCGTATCAAAGAGCTACTGCAACGCCTCGGCACCGAAGATATTACCGAAGTGATCCTGTGCACCAACCCCAACCTCGATGGTGAAGCAACCGCGATGTACCTCGCACGCTTACTAAAACCCCTCGGTATCGTGGTCTCTCGAATTGCCAGCGGTCTCCCCGTTGGTGGCGATCTCGAATACGCCGACGAACTCACTCTCGGCCGTGCCCTAGAAGGCCGCCGTACCGTTCAGTAGTTATTAGGATGCTCGTATGTCTGAGCCCCAAGTGATGCCTCAAGAGTTTGCCGATCTGTTCGCAAATCCCGAACTGTTGGCGCAAGTTGAACGTGGTGAGGCCGCTGAACGTTCAACCCTTGTTCGGCGACCATTTTTTGGTAAGCGCTTCCGCCAGTAGCAAGCTGTGGTGATTCGCTCCCTCCCCCGGTTCATCGCTGTCCTTGTGCCCTTGGTTGGTTCGGGCCTTCTGGAGGCGAAAGCTGTTGCGGTTCCGCCCACGTTGGATTGTGGGGCGAGTGCGTATTGTTCAATCGTCGAGCCGCTTGATGAGCCGACGCGGGCCGCCATGGTCGGTGTGGTTTGGCGAGAAGGGTGCCCGGTGGGGCTTGAAGATTTGCGCCGGATCACGTTTAGGCACTGGAGCTTTGACGGGGAAATCGCTACTGGTCAAGTTGTGGTGAACGTGGAAGTTGCCGTCGGCATCGAAGGTGTTTTGAAGGAACTGTTCGAGGCGAAGTTTTCCATCTCGAGCGCCAAGCCGATTGAGGTGTTTGGTGGGGACGATGATCGCTCAACGATGGCTAACAACACCTCGGCGTTTAACTGCCGGGTTGTGACTGGCGGCAAGTCGTTTTCGGAGCACGCGTGGGGTCGAGCAATTGATATCAACCCGGTCCAGAACCCCTATGTTCGGTCAAACGGCAGCGTTCTTGATCCGAAAGCAAAGCGCTATGTAAAAAGAAGCGCGCTTAGTGAATCAGCAGGTGTGATAACGGCCAAGGGTTCAGTCGTGAAAGCCTTCAAACGAATTGGTTGGGGTTGGGGAGGAACCTTCAGTCGAGTGAAGGACTACCAGCACTTTTCGTCAACCGGTCGATAGCACGATAATTGTGGCTACGTGTGCATAGTATTCGTTCCTGTTGGCGTTGCCGACAGGGAATTCACCAGAGCCGCGTGCGATCTGGTTGTGGGCACTACAACGATTGGGTCGGTGACTGGTTTTGCGATCGGTCATGGTCGCTCGTGGGCGGAGCTGAGTGAGGTTTTGTGGGTCGATGACCTGGTTTTGTCTCGGTCATCACGTTTCTCATTTCGAGGGGGCGAATGAATTGATCAGCGGAGGAAAACACAGTAGTGTCTGACAACGTTGTCAATGTGCTGGACTCGCCAGCCGCCGATCACAGGGGAGAATCACTTGAAAAACCTTCGTTCCCGCGGAGTTCGCTTGTTGGGTGTAGCGATTATCGCTGCCGCCTCCATGGGCCTCGCATCTTGCTCAAAAGACAAAGCAGCCGACACAACCGTCGCTGCCGAAGCCGTTGCTGAAACTGAAGCCGTTGCCGCTGAGACTGAAGCCGTTGCTGCTGAAACCGAAGCACCAGCCGCAGAAACCACTGCCGCTGCTGCTGCTGAGACCACAGCTGCCGCTGCTGCAGCTGCTCCTGCCGGTGGCAAGAAGCTCAAGATTGCTTTCGTAATGGGCGCAGAGTCTGACCCGTTCTTCCAGGCTATGAAGGTCGGCGCTGAAGAAGAAGCTGCTGCCCAGGGCGTAGAGCTCATCTGGCAGGGCGATCCTTCGGAGTACTCCCCAGCTACCCAGATTCCAATCGTTGACCAAGTCATCGCCCTCAAGCCCGATGGCCTCGTGTTGATCCCAACCGATCCAAAAGCCCTCCAGGATTCCGTTGCCAAGGCCAAGGCCGCTGGCATTGCTGTTGCCAACGTTGACACCCGCGTTGAAGACCTCACCGATGTTGTTTCGTTCATCACCGGCGACAACGCAGACGGTGGCTCACGGGCCGCCGACGCTATGGCCACGGCTATGAACTACACCGACGGAACGAAGTACAAGGTTGTAGTTGGCCTTACCTCGGCTACCGCTACCACCAACGTTGGCCGTCTCGATGGCTTCAAGGCACAAGTTGCTGCCAAGTACCCAGGCATGGAAATCGTTGACGTTGCTTACTCGCAGTCAAAGCCTGATGTTGCCAACACCAACGTAAGCAACTGGTTGACCAAGTACCCCGATCTCAATGGCATCTTCGCCATCGACGGCACCAACGCTTCAGGCGCAGCTGCTGCTCTCGAGGCGAAGGGTCTCGTTGGCAAGGTTGCCCTTGTTGGTTATGACGCTTACCCAGACAATGTTGCCAAGGTAAAGAGCGGCATCTTTACTGCTCTCGTTGCTCAGGTTCCCGCCGCGGAAGCCAAGCAGGCCATCAAGGATCTTGTTCAGTACATCAACACCAAGTCGCTTGACGGCATCACCCGTGAAGTTGTAATCCCGAACTTTGTTATCACCAAGGATTCAACCGAAGCAGAACTGAAGCAGTACACCTACGTCAAGTAGTTACTGCTTGCTCGCGAAGTGAGCTGTGTGCTAACGCTTCGTAAGCGAACGTAATTGTGAGTGGCCGGTGTCCTTGTCTCGGATGCCGGCCACTCGTGTTTGTAGTTTGAGTTCCATCTTTTTTCGGTGAGCTTCCGTGCAGTGTGAACTCGTACACTTGGCGGTTCGCTCATACCTTGAGTATTTTCCATTCGCAGCGTCGGTAAAACCGAGGAGTTCCGCGTGACGCCCCTAGCCCAACCTGAAAGCTCAGTTTCAAATCCTGCAGCGCCTAACTCTGCTGGAGCTTCTCCGGGGGCTCGAAGCTTTCGCTCGCTACTCGGCAATCAGCAGATTGTTCTTTTCCTCGTGTACCTCGCCATGGTTGCGTTCTTCACGTGGCGCAACAGCATCTTTTTCTCCACCGCGGTCTTCGGCAACATCCTGGCCGACTTTGGACCGATCGCCCTGATCGCTGCCGGGCAGATGTTCGTTATCGTGGCTGGTGGTATTGATCTCTCCGTCGGTTACAACCTTGGCTTTTGCGGTGTAGTAAGTGCACTTGCTATGCGAAACCTCACCACGCATGGGTGGGGTGCCAATCTGACGCTTCTTCTCGGCGTGTTGGTCGCCGTTGGAACTGGAACGTTTGTTGGACTGATCAATGCGTTCTTGATTAACCGGGCCAAACTCGTGCCGTTCATTTCCACGCTCATTACCCTGGGCGCCTGCGCTGGGCTTTCGATCGTGTTCACCGGCGGTGGCCCAGTTGGTGGCGGCCCCTCGAATGCCATCCGTATGACGGTTCCGTTCCTCGGCCCATTTTCTCGTCCTGTGCTCGTTGTGCTCGTTGTGGTGACGATTGCTGGGTTGTTCTTGCACCTCAGCCGATTTGGTCGCTATACCTTCGCCATTGGATCGAACTCCTTTGCCGCCCGTGGTGCCGGTATTAACGTCACCCGTCATATCACCAAGGTCTATGCCCTCTCCGGTTTTCTTGCGGGCCTTGCAGGCTTCTACTTCTATATGCGCCTTGGTGCTGGTGCTCCATCAACGGGTGCTGGCAACGAACTCGATGCCATCGCCGCAGTAGTAATTGGTGGAGCTGCCCTCACGGGTGGATTTGGTCGCATGGCCGGAACAATGCTTGGTGTGCTCATGATTACGACGGTAACCAGCGGACTTATCATCATTGGCATTGCCCCGAACTGGAAACGTGTTGTTGTGGCCATCTTGATTGCTATCGCGGCAACGGTTCAGTCTCTGCGCAAGAGCGAAGGGAGGACAGCATGAGCTCCCTTGATTCTTCAGCACCCCTCTCGAAGCTGACGGGCCCCAACTCCGCTTTGCTTCGAGTCCCCTCAGTGGGTTCTCATCCGACCGGCAAGCCGGATCGGGAACCTCTCTATGAGGCAAGAAATATTTCGAAGCGTTACGGAAGTGTTGTCGCTCTTGATGATGTTTCGATGTCGGTGAACGCCGGTGAAATTGTTGGACTGGTTGGCGACAACGGTGCGGGCAAATCGACGTTGGTAAAATGCCTTTCCGGCGCGCACCTTCCCTCCAGCGGTTCGATGTATCTCGACGGTGAACAGCGTGCTTGGTCTTCCCCTCGCGGAGCGCTCGAAGCTGGCATCGAAACGCTGTATCAAGACTCCGGTTTGGCTCCGCATCTCTCGGTGAGTTCCAATGTGTATTTGGGACGCGAAATGTACAAGCCCGGATTGCTCGGCAAAATGGGCTTTTTGGCGCAAAAGAAGATGGATGCCCAGGCGCAGGCGGAGATGGAGCGAGTAGGTATTGCCGTTGCTTCAGCGAACCGTCCGGTGTCACAACTCTCTGGTGGTCAACGTCAAGCTGTAGCTATTGGTCGGGCCGTGGTTTGGGCCAGCAAGGTGATCATTCTTGATGAACCCACGAACCATTTGGGCGCTCGCCAAGCCGCTGAGGTGTTGTCAGTTATCCGCTCGGCCAAAGAAAGCGGATTGGGAGTGATCTTCATTTCCCACACCCTCCCTCACGTTCTGCAGGTCACCGATCGAATTGTGGTGCTGCGCTTAGGCAAGATCGTCCGCAACGCACCCACTTCAGAGTTCGACGCCGAAAGCCTCCTAGGAGCCATCACCGGTCTTTCGGGCGACAAGTAGCTTCTTTTTGGTGTTTAGCCAGCGCAGGTGCGCCCAATCCGGCTTGCCGGTTGGATGAGAGCATCGTCCGTTCGGGTGACGAAGTCGGCCCGGCAGCATTAAACGCTGTTGTTCAGAGGCTTAAGGCGTGGTTGCGACTGATTGGTCGATTGCGATTCTTTGGATCGAGCAACCCTGAAGTGCAACCTGAAGTGCTGAGATGAACCTATTCACAACCTTTCGATGCTTGTTTCCTTGAAAGTGGGCAGTACCGTCGACGGTGTGAAACGGGCCCCGATCATGATTCTTGGTTGTACGAGCGATGCAGGGAAGTCGTTCTTGGCGATGGGGTTGTGCCGAGCGTTATCGAATCGTGGGATTCGGGTGGCACCGTTCAAAGCGCAGAATATGTCAAACAATGCCGCGGTAACTGCCGACGGACTTGAGATCGGTCGCGCCCAATATGCGCAAGCTCTCGCCGCTCGGGTCGAACCCGATGATCGGATGAACCCGATTCTGATCAAACCGCTCAGTGATGTGCGCGGTGCACTCATCATGAATGGCCGTCCGGCTCCTGAAATTGAAGCCGTTCCGTGGATGGAGCGCTCGCAATTCACCTGGCCCGTTGTGGAATCGTCGCTGCAATCATTGATCGACGAGTTTGATGTCGTGGTCATCGAAGGTGCAGGAAGCCCGGCAGAAGTGAACCTGCGGGCCAGTGACATCGTAAATATGCGCGTTGCCCTAGCCGTAGGTGCACATAGTTATTTGTGTTCCGATATTGATCGAGGCGGATCGTTTGCGCATCTTCTTGGAACATGGCATTGCCTAGCAGCGGAAGAACAAGCGTTGCTGAAGGGCTTCGTGCTCAACAAGTTTCGAGGTGATCCGCTGTTGTTGGGTGATGCGCTGTCGTGGCTAGAAGCGAAAACTGGGGTACCAACGGTTGCGGTGGTTCCTTGGATTCATCATCAGTTGCCCGAAGAAGATCGACTCATTGTCCGAAACGCCGATCGAACAGCAACTTCGGAGTTCCCTGAATCTTCGGAGTCCTCTGAGTCTTTTGGGTCTTCTGTGCGCGTAGGGATCGTCTTGTATCCGTATGCATCGAATACCGATGAGTTCGACGCGCTTGGTTCGGTCGACGGGGTGTCTGTTGCAACCATTGGGAGCGGCGGATCACTTGATGGATTCGATGCGGTGATCCTGCCCGGCTCCCGCAATGTCGCGGAGAGTATCCAGTGGTTACGTTCCGTAGGGCTTGGGAGTGAGTTGGCCCGAATGGCACAGCGGGGTGGATCAGTGTTTGGAATATGTGGCGGCATGCAAATGCTCGGAGATTGGATCAAGGATCCGCACAACCTGGAGGGCGGTGATGTTGAAGGGTTTGGGCTGCTGCAAATCACCACAGAGTTTGCGATTGAGAAGGTAACCCGACCGTTTCTTGCGGTGCTTCTCCCAACTAATTCAGAGGTGGCTGGTTATGAGATTCACCACGGACGTACTGCGCCCACGAACGATTCTGAGGCTGCCCCGCTCTTTGGCAATGAGACCCCCGATGCTGGTTGGCAGCAGGGCTCAGTCATTGGTGTGTACGCCCATGCGCTTTTGGAAGACACGAAATTTCGATCCTGGTGGCTCTCAACACTAAGTAAACGTAGTAATGGATCTTTCGAGTCGTCTGTGCCCGCAAACTGGGCGGTGCAACTCGATGTGGAGTTTGACCGTGTTGCCCTTCACCTCGAACAAACTGGCTTTGTTGATTTCGTCCTTTCGGTTGGCGCTCAGCCATCTCATGAAGCCTGAGTGGAACGGGTGGCCTCCTTTCCGTGTGTCCGATTCTGAAAAATTTCGGCGAATTTTCGGTTGGACCCCAAAAACTGTCATACCCCCATGGGCACAATTGGGCAATGACAAGCAAGCGTTCTACCTCTCGCACATCCGGCCGTTTTACCTCGCCCGGAACTTCTCGACCCGGATCCACAGCTTCGAAGCGGTCAGAGTGCCCCTGCGTTGCCTGCCTTGCTGAAGAATCCGGAGTCCCTTTCGATAGGGTCGCTTCGTGGGAACGAATGCAGCGCATCATTGAGACTCGGGGGTACTGCATCCAACCAATACGTAATGGCGCCCCCTAACGGAGTGCCTTGGGCCTACACGATTGGCCGATTGCGAGCCGGTCTCCCAGAACTTGTCGTAGTTGGCCTGGATTCAGTGGGATCGGCGGTGATACTTAACAGCATCGCTTCAGAGTGGGACCGCATTGTGATTCCCGAAGACGGGGCCAGCCACATACCGAGCAATCCCTCGCACAAGTTCGGCGCAGTAGCGATTCCTGACGGGCTGTGGGAGGGTGATTTCCTTCTCGGAGCGCAACGGTATGCGAGGGAGCAAGGTTTCGTCGAGCACCGTTTGGCTTTGCAGATTCTGTGGTTAGAGAACGGGATGCTGCCCTGGGATCCCGATGCCTCACCCGGTCTTCGGCGTCGACAGCCAATACTTGGGCTGCTGCCGGAAAGGTCGGATGTCGGGCTAAATTCAAACGGTGACACCTAATGAACTGGCGGCAGAGGTGTCTCCCGTCGCTGGCTTGTTCCCGGAAACAGTAATTGTCGTGCATCCGAAGGAACGGCGATCGAAGTGCACGATTCTGCCGCTACGAGGTACCTCCGGGCTTCGGTTTGCGCGTTCCACCTCCGAGCGGGCGACTGGTCCATTGGAAGGGTACCTGCGCCTGGATGTACGTGCGCCGCCATTAACGGAAGCCGATGCCAGCCGCGGATTGCTGCTTCTTGATGGAACGTGGCGCTGGGTTGAGGATCTGGCCGCCCCCTTCGGTGGACTAGAAACGCGTTCGATACAGGGCATCCAAACGGCCTATCCGCGAGGTTCGTCTATCGGTGAACTTCCCGATGGGGGACTGGCAACCGTTGAGGCGCTTTTTGTGGCGCATCGGATTCTCGGCCGCTCTACGAACGGTTTGCTCGATCATTACCACTGGGCCAAAGAGTTTGTTGCCCTCAACAATTGGTGAGGGCAAGAAGGATCCCGGTGTACTGCGTCGTGTCGGTTCGCTGCTCGGCGGATGGTGCGCCGATTCGACCGCACCGGTAATGGGGAACGCCCAATTGGGCTTTAGCGTTTGTTGCCTCTTACGGCTTGAGCGGGATGATGGTTCCCATGTTCATGATGCCGTTGGGATCGAATGCGCGCTTAAGGGTTTCCAGCATGGCGTAAGACGAGCCGTACTCTTCCTTCACCCAACGCGAACGAGCTTTTCCAATGCCGTGGTGGTGCACGATTGATCCACCGAAGCGCAGGGTTTCTTCGCAGATGATTTTGATGATGGGGAAGTAGTACTTGTCGTTCTCTTCCTCGGGTTCGCAATCGATGAGATCGTAGAAGTAGTTGAAGTACATGTTCGTGCCGTTGATGTAGCTGTGCGAGGAGTGTCCGCCGAGCAGCGTAAGACCTTTTATTTCGTTGCGGATACGAGCAATCGCTGCGACATAAATGTCGTTGATGCAGCTCCAGTCGCCGGAGATTTCCGTTGTGCGATTTACGTTGCGGGTGGTGCGAATCCGGGTGTCTTCGTTGGTGATCTTTTCTGGACCCCACACCAAATCATCGAACCATTCGGCCACGAGTTTCGGATCGACGGGAGTGAACTGGGTGTACTTTGCCACAATTTCGGCGATGCCCTCAGCCGTTGCTTTAGCGATACCAGGGTTGCCCTCGGCGAGGAACAGCAGGATGCAATCGTCGGTCGCGGCGAAGTTAGAGAAATGCAGCTGGCCGTCTTCGGGATCGTACAGACGGGCGACGGAGGGCTTGTAGCCAGCGACCATTACTTCGCGGAGCGCCTCAAAACCGCTCTTCATATCCTTCAGGGTCCAGCCCAAGAACGTGTGGTTCTCCGGCATATAGGAAAACAGTTTTACGGTCACTTCGGCGATGAAACACAGCGCGCCTTCGTTGCCGATAACGATGTGGCGAATGTCGGGCCCAGCGGCGCGGCGTGGAACGTTTTTGATGCGCGAAATTTGTCCACCGGGGAACACCACTTCGCAACCAACCACCATGTCCTCGATGCCGCCGTACAGTGTGGAGAACTGTCCGATGCTTCGGGTGGCGACGAGCCCTCCCATTTGCGCGACCGGTTTTGACTGTGGTGAATGCCCGGTCGTGAGGCCGAGGAGACGAGCCTGGTCTTCTAACACTTGAAGGGGCACGCCACATTGCGCGGTTGCTTGCATGTTGTAGGCATCGATCTTGATGATTTGGTTCATCTGCGAACCGTCCATCACAATCGAATTCTCTACGGGGGTTTCCAGCCCACCCTCGGTTGCGGTTCCACCGGTTCGGGCCACCACGTTTACTTGGTGCTCGTTCGCAAAGGCCAACACGGCTGATGCCTGTTCGGTGCTCTTCACCATGACCACGGCTGCTGGAACGGGTTGGATGAACTTTTCGAAGATGTACTGCAGCTTCCGAAAATTGTCGATGCTGCGCGCTTGGAGGATCGCTGGGTCGGTGATCACTTGATCGGCAGGAACGATCTTGCGGAGATGCTCGACGATGGCTTCGCGGGAGAGTGGCATGACGGTTATTCCTTCGGAGTCTTGTTGGTGGCTGGGTTGCGACTGGTGGATCATTTTATTTAGTACGTGTGCATATTGGGTGGGATTTTGTACGCTAGGAACGTACTAAATCCCACCCAAATTCGTGATTTCATGATTGGAAAAGGGGATATGCGCGCTCAAGCAACAAGTCGGTGTGGGTGCGGACGCCCTGGTACACGGTTTCATTGAAGCTTTGGTAGAGAACGGTGTTGGCCAAGTTTGGCGCAAAGGATTCACGACCCGAAGTCATCTGTGCCGCGGCAGTTTCGATGTCAGGATACAAACCAGCAGCGCAAGCAGCGCAGATTGCTGCTCCCAAACTTGCCCCTCCGCCTCGAACTTCGCCGCTGGTGGGATCAACGGGAAGGTTGCGTGAAGCGGGGATGCCAAAGACGTCGGCAAAGATTTGCATGAACAGGGGACTGTTGGATCCCCCGCCGGAAATCACGATTTCTTCCAGCTCTAAAGAAAGTTCTGTGCACATAGCATCTACGTGGGTTTTCATGGTGAGGGCGATGGCTTCGAGGATGGAACGGTAGATATGTCCGCGTGTATGGCGTGCATCAAAGCCGAGCATCATGCCTTTGCGGAACGGCTTGTCGGTGGGCGCCAGCCAATCGAGAACGGTCATCAAACCGTCGGCACCGGCGGGAACTTGGGAGGCTTCGCGCTCGATGTATTCCTCGCGGGTGATGCCGAGCGACTCTGCGCGTTCCGCTACTTCAGGGCCGAGGAGATCCAAGAACCACGTGAGGGTCCACATACCTCGCCGCACGCCGTTGCTCTCATAGAGATAGCGATGCGGAATGCTGGCAAAGTTGGTCCAGAAGTTCGCGGGTGTTTTGTGGTTTACCGTTCCCGGAACCATGGCGGCAATGTAGGTGCCGAGTGAAACGAGTGCGGTGTTGGCGCCAAGCGGGCCAGCGCCCAGCATCTCCACGGCCTTGTCATTTGCGGTCGCCACAACGGGAACGCCAGCCGGAATACCGGTCGCCGTTGAAGCCTCAATCGTAAGTGCACCAATGATGTCACCAGGCATCTGTAAGGTGAGCAGCATTTGGTGGGGGATAGCAAAGCGCTCGTGAACCGCACCATCGGTACTCCACTGCCAGGTATCGGAATCGATCGGCCATTGCATGTCAATGCAGTTGGCGGCAGTGTCTTTGAATTCGCCGGTGAACCGATGGGCAATGTAGCCCGAAGAAGTGGTTGCGTAAGCGGCCGAAGGATCTATAGGTACATACGGTTGATAGGCCCGATCATCCATCCAACTGATCACCGGTTCGGTGAGCGATCCATCGGCGCGGAGGAATGCCTTGTTGCACCGAATCGGGCAAATCCCCACGCCCTTGATTCTTGCTAGTGCGCCCTGGCCACGGTTAGCAACTAGATCGGCCATAGCCTTACGACTCGCACTGGCAATGGCATCCCAGAGATCGTCGTCGGGATGCACCACCACGCCATGACGCGGACGATCCATCCCCCGAAGCAACTGGGTACCCTTGGCCAACACGTTTCCGTTGGCATCGAACACCACAACCTTGGCGCTTTGCGTGCCGCAATCAACGCCAACAAGGAGGGGACGGTCGTTCTTGCTGCTCATGATCGAGTAGTTGATGGGCTTGCGTTTACCAATGCTGGCGAAGCTGAGCTTTGGGAGAATTCGGGAGGAACCGAAACGTTGCCAAAGCGCGCTTTGGCGCTCTTTGTGAGCCTCGGTATTTCACTACTACCGAACAAGGTAGCCGCCATCGACGGCGAGAACATGTCCGTTCACATAGTTTGAGGCTTTGCTCGACAAAAACACCACGGTTCCCATGAGATCGAGTGTTTCGCCCCAACGTGCTGCGGGAATGTGATCGAGCACGCGCTGATTCGTGCCGGGATTGCTCCGGGTGTTTTCCGTAATTGCCGTTGCGTAATAGCCCGGTGCAATCCCGTTCACTTGAATGTTGTGCTCAGCCAATTCATCGCAATAAGCCTTGGTGAGCCCGGCGATTCCGTGTTTGGTTGCTGAATACGCACTCGACATGCGGCCGCCGAGGAAACTGAACATCGAACAGATGTTGATGATCTTCCCGCTCTTCTGAGGAACCATAAATTTCGCAGCTTCAAGGCTCATCTCAAACGCCGCAGTGAGGTTCACGCTGACGGTCGCATCCCACTTATCGCGACCAAACTCCAACACTTCGGCCATTGGGCAGATCCCGGCACTGTTAATCAAGATGTCGATGGAACCAAACCGTTCGACACACTTACGCACCACGGTATTTGGCATACCCGTTTCGGTGATGTCGGCCTTGAGAAATTCGTACTGGGCACCAGCCGCTTCAACCAGGGCTCCGGTGGTGCCATCGTCATCAAGAATGCTCGGCACGAAGACGTTTGCTCCGCCCCTGGCAAGCGCAAGGCTGAATGCCTGGCCCAACCCGCTGTTTCCGCCCGTCACGATGGCGTTCTTCCCCGCCAGGCTGAAGTAGTCCATCGCGAAATCGTTGATCGTCATGTGTCCCCCGGGTTGCATGGTTCCATGCGGCCAAGTGGCCACACGAAACCAAAACCTCAGTGTATCCCCAAGACCCCATTCCTTTAACGATCGTCATAGGAATGATTTGCTTCTTGACTCTGCGAACCATGGTGTCAGTAGCGCTTTCTGCGGCGACGAAACCAAACCTCAACGTTTCCTGAAGACCTTATTCCTTCAGCGATTATGCGAGCCCGACAAACCATAGGGGTAGGTGCGGCTGCTGTGAGCCGCCCTAAATTGCTAATCGATAAGAGGTGGCTTGACGGCGTTTGCAGGACATTTCTGAGAAACGAGTTGGTGGTGAAACGCATCCAATTTACGAGAGCTGCTGGTAACAGGTGTGAGGCTAGGAAAAGTGTAAGGAGCGCCCTGAATTTAGATTCGGCTTATACTTTTGAACGGAAAGTCTAACCCGAAGGGGGAAAACGGGGATGAGTTACAGAATCTTGGGACCTGATCCGGTCGAGGAGCAGTTGAACCGTGTGCTGGCGTTGCTTTCGCGAGGCCTGCCACCATCGGCGATTGAACTCTCGCAAGTGGACGTCAAGGAGGAGTTTGGGCGGCGCGGCCGAGGCGGTGCGATCCTTCCCTCTTCACCTAAGAATGATGCTGCCGCTCAGTACCTTGTTGCGGAGATGGCTTGTCTAGCCAACACGCCGGGTGGCGGTGCGATCATCCTTGGGGTGGCCGACAACGGCGAGCGGATTGGCACCGATCTCGATCCAGATTGGCTCAGGCACCGCATTTGGGAAATGAGTGAGCGCAAACTCACCGTGACGATCCGAGAGGCCGAGTTGGAAGCCACTCGAATTCTGGTCCTCACCACGCATGAGGCGATCGAACCGATTCGCGCAGCTGGAAAGCTCAAATGGAGGGTCGACACAAACTGTGTTGAGATCGATGCGACTTCGTGGCACGCGGGCAAGTTGCTTCGCAGTGGATTTGATTGGTCAGCACAGCCGTCAGGACATACGACGACCGATGCTAAAGCCGTTGCCTTAGAGATTGCTCGTCGCTACCTGCGTTCGGCCGGTGATCCGAGCTCGATGGATCTTGCCGCAGCCTCGAACAACGACCTGTTGAGTCGGCTTTCGTTGTTGGACGGAGAAGGGCGCTTAACCAACGCAGGCTCTTTGTTGTTTGTGGAGACTCCAGAAATTGGGATCGACTACATACGTCGACAAGTCCCAGCAAGCGACAGTTCCAATCGTGTGCGAGGGAAGGGCCCGCTTCTTGAGCAGGTCTATGAGGTTGATAACGCCAGCAATGCAAACAATCGCTTGGTCCACCGGCGTGATGGATTTGCCGCTGGCCAGTTGCGAGCGATCCCGAGCGGGGCGCTCCGAGAAGCAATAGTCAATGGGATAGTCCACCGCGACTGGCTTTCCCCCGAGCCGACCACCGTTGAGCACGTGGGAGACGAACTTGTCGTGACTTCCCCTGGCGGGTTCATTGGTGGGGTCAAGCCTTCGAACATCATCACGCACCCGTCGGCCCCGAGGTATAGGAGCCTCGCCGAGGCAATGGCATCGTTGCGACTTGCAGAACGAGAAGGTATCGGAGTTGATCGAATGATTCGCGACATGCTTGCTCTAGGCCATTCGGAACCAAGCATCGCGGAGACCCCGGGTCCTTACATTCGTGTTGCACTTCTTGGCGGCGACCCGAGCGAGTCAGTTGTGAATTTTCTCAGCGAGGTCGTTCCGCCAGTTATCGCTAGCGATCTCGACGCCCTCCTAGTGCTTTCGTATCTCATCAGGAATGGCTGGGTCGACGAGCAGTCTGCCGGTCGTGTTCTTCAGCGCCCGACTGAAGAAGCGAAAGCGGTTCTCAGTCGTTTGATTGACGCGGAGTTTGCAGGTGACCCGGTTCTGAACCGCATGAAGGGAATTCGAGCGGATCAACCACCTGCATACCGGCTTGGTCCCGGATCTCGAAATCAGTTGGTCTCTGGCGGGACTCTTAAGGACCTGTCTCGCGCCGGGATCAACGCCACTTCGATGTTCAATCAACAGGTTGCGCTTCATTGGGCCAGGGAACGAGGCCGGATTTCTAGCACCGAAGCAGCCGAACTAACTGAACTAAGCCAAGTAACAGCCGGACGATTGTTAGCTAGTTTGGCAACTGATGGTCTTCTTCGGCCAGGTCGAGCTACTCAAGGACGGGGCTTTTTCTACGTGCCAGTTTCCGATTTCGACAATCCCGATACACATACGAATACCGATTCGCTACAAGTTAGAGGTCAGCTATGAAACGGTTGCTCGCATCATTGGTGTTCTGTCTAGCGTTGGCGATTGACGGTGCCGAGAGTCTGGCCGCAGTATCGGAGAAACCACCGCTTCCTGCAAAGGTGGCTTGGGTGGTCGACGAAACCGATCCAAGTATTCTGGCTTCTGCATTTTCTGCACCGCGGGGCATAAGTGCTGCATTGGATCATCAACGAGCTATTCACGCGATTGTTCTCAATCCGGAACTGCGCGATCCAACTCTAAAGGGGATTGCCGACAACAAACGCCGGGCGGTAGTAGTGAGCGAACTTGATGCCGCGGTGCAACTACGTGCGCTTACGAAACCCCAGCCGAATCTCCCTATGTGGAATCTCATTGCACCCGCCTCCGCTTCGGAACTTCGTGCTGCGTACAACAAGGCGCAGAAGGAAACGGGAATCGAGTGGCAGTACCTTGCGGCGGTAAATTTCGTCGAAACGAAAATGGGAAGAATCCGCGGAACGAGTACCGCCGGTGCTCAGGGCCCGATGCAGTTCTTGCCATCGACGTGGAAGCTCTACGGCAAGGGTGGCGACATCAACAACATCAATGATTCCATTGCTGCCGCTGCTCGTTTCCTGAAAGCAAAAGGTGGCCCTTACAACATGTCGAAAGCCTTGTTTCGCTACAACAATTCGAACAAGTACGTCAACGCGATCACCACCTATGCGCAAAACATGAAGGCCGATCCGGGGTTACTCACTGAATACCACGCCTGGAACGTCATCTACCGATGGGCACCGGGCGACGTGTATCTCCAAGAAGGGTACACAGGTCCCTAGGAGAGTGCTGAATAATGCGACCTCGACAAGTCGCGAACTGGGAATACAGTGCCAATCGATGTAGACAGTCGCATTTGTTCGGCAGTCTCCTAATAAGCCCCACTGCGGGCCTGGGCCGCTGAAGTAAGGTCAACCCATGGTCATTGTTATCGGAACCTTTCACGTTGAACCAGCAGACCGGGATGCATTCATCGCGAACCGCACGCCCATGACCGTTCATTCCCGTGCCGAAGAAGGCTGCAACACCTATGCGTTCACGGCCGATGCGGTTGATCCAGGCGTAGTCATTCTCACCGAACGATGGACCACCCGGGCTGCACTCGATGCGCATCTCGTTGGCCTCGCCGCTGCACCGCAACCCGCAGCGACTCCAGCGGCACTGTCACGCGAGATCTCTGTGTACCAAGCCGACGACGGAGTATTGCTGTAGTTGCATGACTCGCTCCGTCGCAGAATTCGTAAACCCTCGCAACAGCGAGGATCTCGCCGATCAAGCACGAGCCACCAACGATCCCGCCGACGTCGCCACGTTGTGGTCGACGGCATGACCCGGTAACGTTGGCGGCTGGTCAGCGACGAGAGGTTGGGCAGTGGTCGTACTAGGTCGGGAACCTGAACTTCGTCAGCTGATGGCCG
The DNA here is from genome assembly GCA_043718695.1 of Acidimicrobiia bacterium. Classification (GTDB taxonomy): domain Bacteria; phylum Actinomycetota; class Acidimicrobiia; order Acidimicrobiales; family JANYDT01; genus JANMZO01. Next base: position 20,474 of record JAYSVF010000193.1, read on the forward strand.
CCGTCGGGCGTGTTCGGTCCGGTGCCGGTGCCATCGTCACCCTTGAGGGTGAACCTGGAATCGGTAAGACGCGACTCCTCGAGACCTTGCTAAGTGAAGTGATCGGCGAACGATGGCATGTTTTCGATGCGCGGTGCGCTGAACTCGATGTCGAACGTCCCTTTGTCCCCATCAGCATCGCACTCGACGAACTCATCGAACGGCTCGACCAGTCCACGCCGACGGAGCTTCTCGAGGCGAAATCGTTGCTCGGCGTTTCAGCAAGTTCTTGGGCGAACGGCGATGTTGCCGGCGACCGCATTACGACATCTCTGGTCGAAGGTCTCAGCGAACTCGCACGAGACGCTCCGTTGCTGGTGATGTTCGACGACGCGCACTGGATCGACGAGGCATCAGCGGATCTTCTTTGGCGAATGACCCGACGCCCGCGATCCACCAAGATTTTGGTCGTCGTTGCGTTTCGTTCCTCGACACGCGAACGAGTGCAGGCACTGCGTCGAGGCCTTGACGCGAATGGTGCGGCCAACGTGGTTCTGAGTCCGCTCAGACCTGACGAGGCACGGCAGTTGGCCGAGGTCGTGCTGGGGCGTCCGGTCGATGAGTCGTCACAGCGATTGCTGACGGCTGCGGCCGGCAATCCACTCTTCATCACCGAGTTGCTCGGCGGGCTGAGCGAGATCGAAGACTCATCGAGTGATAAGCGAGCAGATGTTTATCCTGCGGCCCTGCGCGGGCTGGTGCTTCGCAGGCTCTCCGTGCTTGATGAGGTCGGTCGGCTTGCTCTCTCCGACGCCGCCCTCCTGGGCCTTACCTTTGGTGTGCGCACGTTGGCAGCCATCCAGGGCATCGAGATGGCCCAGCTGGTGCAGTCACTCACTCCGGCATTGGAGATGCGGATCCTCGTGGAAACGCAGAACGGACTGGCTTTTCAGCATGCGATTGTCCAGTCGATCGTTGCTGGTGATCGAAGTGAGACGGTCCGCCGAATCCGTCACAGTTACCTTGCTTCGCGCCTCGCCCTGCTTGGCGCGCAAGCGACGGAAGTTGCCGAGCAGCACTGGAAGAGCACACCGTCTCACGATGCGGCAGCGGTTGAATGGATGCTTCGTGCCGCTGGCGAGGCGCGGCCGCTTTCGCTACCCTCGGCGCTCAGTTGGACACAACGCGCCCTCGCGTGTTGCCGCGAAAACGAACCGACGTTTGCCTTGCAGTTGAAGGTAGCGGAACTGCACGTACTCGTCGGCGAAGTCGTGGAAGCGGAGGCAATTTGTCGGTCGACCGAGACGCGTCCCACATCGGTCGAGGAGCAGATCATTCTGGAGTCGACGCTCGCCGCGTTGACGACGATGGCCGGACGAACCCGTCAGAGCGAAGCGTGGGAGCATGTCGAAAAGATCCTCACGCTCCTCGGTCAGCGCGATGTCCGTCGGGTGGAAATGTTCGGTTGGAAGGCTCTGCTTGCTCTCTACATGGGCAATCTCGACGAGGCCGAACGTTGTGCGAAGTATTCGATAGGTCTCACGCCGGATGATGTTGACGGCGATCCGCTGCGTCTGCAGAGCCGGTCATACGAAGCCCTTTCGCTCGTGGCGACGATGCGGGCCGACCTGAACTCGCCGACCGCCACTCGGCCCGTGCCATGGCGATGTTCGATTTACACGCCAACCCGTTCAAGGCATTGTTGCTTCCCCACCTCGCTCGTTCGCTCGCGCTGCTTTCATCGAGGCCGATAGACGAGGTCATTGCGGTGATCCAGCAGGGTTGGGAGGAAAGCGCCCGCACCGGCCACGAAATGTCCCGTATCCATTTGGAGCCGGTCATGGCGA
>JAYSVF010000194.1:0-22209 GCA_043718695.1 Acidimicrobiia bacterium
CGCATCAATACGAATTCGCTCAACATGGCGTGCTGGTGGCTCGCCAATCTCAGCAGTGAACAATCGCTGAAACGTACGTTCCGACATCGAGGCACGAGCCGCCAGTGCCGAAACGCTGTGGTCTGCCGACGGGTCCAAAACGATCGCTTCCTGCACGGCACGAAGAGAAACCGTTGTTGGTGGCTTGGTCCACGTGGTTGTGGCAAATTGCGTTTGACCACCAGGTCGGCGAAGGAACATCACCAACCAACGGGCAACCAGTTGAGCCAAATCTTGACCGTGATCAGCCTCCACCAGGGCAAGAGCCAAATCGATTCCAGCAGTTACTCCAGCCGACGTCCAAAACTTGCCATCGTTGATATACATAGCATCGGGCTCAACGATCACCTTTGGATAGGCGGCCGCTAACCGTTTCGCTGCCGACCAATGCGTAGTCACCCGTCGGCCATCAAGGAGACCGGCTTGAGCAGCAATAAACGCGCCGGTGCACACGCAACACACTCGACGCGTATCGGGGTTCACTAGGGCTAACCACGAAACTGCATTCTGCGACGGGGAAGTGTCCAATGCGGCCATTCCACCGGGGACGATCACCGTGTCGATTTGGCCAGCGTTCGACCACTTGGTTGTTGCAATGCCAAGACCACTCTCCGAACGAATAGCGTCACCGCGCTCGGAAACCACCACCAGCTTGTATCGCGGCGACGATCGCGACTCGTGATCAAGCAACCGATTCGCAGCATCAAATACCTCATGCGGGCCTACGAGATCCAACGGCTGCAACCCGTCGTAAGCAAGAAAGACCACCCGGCGCGATTCCATCCGACCATCGTGCGCCATCCGGTTCATGGCGTCAATGTCATGTATCCAACGATTTCCGCCAAACACCGAAGCTTTGCGACGTGATTCCGATCCTCGAGCTGAGCGCCGTCGACTGGACTGGCGAGTGACGTGAAGGCTGGGCTGCCGCCGTTGTGCACGAGAAGAGTGCTGAACACAAGCGACGGGTTTACTCACCTAGCTCTGTTTACCCAGTTCGTGATTGTCTAGGCCGCATTGTTCAGCTCTCTCCTGGTGAGGATGAGCAAGTGTGCCGGCTTGAATCATGCGCCAGTAACCCACCTTTTTTAACTGGCCCAGTTAAAAAGGTGCCACTAATGGCGCAAACTTGTCGGGCAGAACGACGGCAGAATGATGGCATGGCTTACTGGCTGATGAAATCTGAACCCGAGGAATTGCCCATGGCATTTCTTAAGGCCGAACCCGATCGGCTGTTTCGATGGGACGGGGTGCACAATTTTCGTGCCCGCAACTGGATGCGAGCCATGGTTCCAGGCGACCAGTTCTTCTTTGCCCATTCGAGCTGCAAGATTCCAGGCATCGCTGGAATTGCAGAAATCGTGGGTGAGGAATACACCGACCCCACCCAATACGATCCAGAACATCACTACTACGATCCAAAATCGAAGCCAGGAAAGTTGTACTGGATCAGTCGTGACGTTCGCTTTGTCGAAGAATTCGCCACCTACCTAAGTCTGCAACAACTACGTGAACATACCGAACAGCTCGGGCACTTTCATCTTCTCCAAAGAGCCAATCGTCTCAGTGTTATGCCGGTCAGCGAATTTCAATGGAACTACATCGTTGCTCTCGGCCGACACGAATTGAAGAAATAAGCACACCACCAAAAACACCGGCCTGTATCCAACCGAAGGGGGTGGTGGAAACAAACCGGTGTTTAAGAAATCAACGACCGATGACTGTCGTGGTGTTGGGCGAGGGCACCGTTGCATCGCGTCCCATCTCGCCCTCGCGCTAATTATCAGGCTGGAGGAAGAAGGACCTGATCGATCACGTGAATGACACCGTTGGATGCAACAACATCAGCGGTGGTAACTGTTGCGCCATTGACCATGACCTTGCCATCAGCGACAGAAAGTGTCACCGTTGGACCGGCAACTGTGGCCACATCGCCAGCAGCTATATCTGCGGCCATAACTTTGCCAGGCACTACATGGTAGGTAAGGACCTGGGTGAGCATTGCCTTATCGGCAGCCAGTTTCGCCAACGTGTCTGCAGGAACCTTGGCAAAAGCCTCATCGGTTGGAGCGAACACCGTGAACGGTCCCGCGCCTTTCAAGGTTTCAACCAACCCAGCATCGGTGAGCAACTTAGCCAGTGTGTTGAACGACCCCGCAGCAACGGCGGTATCAATTATGTCTTTAGGTGCCCCAGCGGCAGCGGGATCAGCGGTGGCTGCCGAGCTTTCCGTTGCCGGTGCTGCAACCGTTTCTGCGGCAACGGTTTCAGCTGCAGGTGGATCGGTCTCAGGAGTTTCAGCGGTTGTAGCTTCGCCTGCTGTTGTTTCCGTGGCGGCGCCGGCGATGGTTGTATCTGCGGTGCTGTCCTTCGAACAGGCAACCAAACCAAAGCTGAGCGAAGCAATCGCAACGGCTGAGGCCGCACGAAGAAGAGGGGATTTGCGCATAGGAACTGCTCCTTGTTGGGGGTACTAGAGGTGTTCGTAGCGACGTCGCAGTACGGATGATGATTTCAAAAAGAAAGCGCAGATTCTCAGACGCCAACCGTTCCAGGTTGACCGCGGTCGGCATTTTCGATACGTGCAAATACTGCACTGGCCGGTGTACCTCCAGTTGGGAGCGTGGCCGGTAAGCAAAAGTTTGGAAAATCGATAGTACGCATCAAATGAAAATGGCGTCGGCCTTCACGTGGAAGAAGACCAACGCCATTCCATGGCTAGCTATGGGGAAGTAGCTGTTACAACAACTGTTACAACAACTGTTACTGCACGGAACCTTCTAAGACCCGTGCGTTACGGAGGCCATTGATGTACGTACCCATAACATGCTCGAAGAGCACGTCAACTTTGGGCCACTCAACATGAGGCTTGGCGATCATCAGTGAAACAATCCCGTGGGCAATCGTCCACAAGCCGTAAGACATCATCTTGGCGTTTGGTGCATTGACCATGCCTGAATCGATACAAACTTTGCATTGGTCTACAAGACGACTGAGACCGGTAACACCCGTTCGACGCATTTCGTCGAGCTGATCGGGTGAGAGAATCGAATTGCCCATGAAGAGAATTCGGTAGTGCTCGGGGTGTTCGAGGCCGAAGCGGACATAAGCCCGGCATCCAGCTTCAAGCGCTTCGAGCGGATCGTCGATTCCAACTTTGGCTGCATCAATTGCCTGGGAAAGTTGGGTGAACCTACGTGCACATACATCAAAAAGAAGTTCGTTCTTATCGAAGAAGTGCAGGTAAATCGCTGGAGGTGTGCAGCCAACCATTTCGGCGACTGCCCGAATGGAAACCGCGTCTTCACGGTGGGGTGAGTTGGTAAGCAAGTTGTCTACCGCATCAAGGATCTCGCCACGAAGCTTGTCGCCTTCGCCACGCTTTGCACGCGCTCGGCGTGGTGCGGGCGACTGCTCAAGACTCGTCCCGATTCCGGACCTTGCGGGCGGAATCGAGTTGCGAGAAAATACGGCGGAACCTGCGGGCCCCGTATGAGGGAAGTAAGGGCGGGTAAGTGTTGCCATCGGGGGACCTCCTTTGTACGTCTCCGAGTGGTGATTACACTTTGCACACCAGACGTGAGGAACCTGTGAGGGACAGGTCATTGAGTTAACAGCAATCTCTCAGACTCGTCGGTCGGAGAGTTGTGTTGGCCCAAGGACAGCTTTGGATCAATCGTGATCTGCGGCCCACGGGCGGACCGTTGCCCGAGTGGTTGTGGGGTCATCTGGATCAAATTCGAGATGAAAACCTTTGTCGGGCCGATCTGGGTCACCGGAATCATCCCGTTGCACCACGATCTCCTGCTTGGGCTTGCCCATCTCAAGGGCATCGCGAATTCCCAGCATCATGGCCGAAACTACTGATCCATTGGCCGATCTGCGCCGGATGATGGGAACCTCTCCAACTCGACGGGCAGCAATATCGGCGTTGACCTTTGCCCAAAGCGCTGGATCGTCGTAGTAGGCATCCCAATCGATCTCACCATCGGGCCCGACCGGCAACTCAACGGGGCTTTCCTCAGCCTCTTCCAATGCCCCTGGATCCTCAAATCCGGGACGCGAAGTAGAAGAGTCAACGGCCGTTTGGGAGTCCGCGTGGTTTCTGGATCGGCCTATGGTCATACCGAAACCCCAATTTGGTTACCCATCTATAGAAACCTACCGGTGATCGGGTGAGTATTCGATGACAACCGTTAGCCAAGGAGGCGGAACGAACTATGGATTTCGGTCGTTCAAACAAAAAAACCGCCCCGAAATCGGAGCGGTTCTTTTAATAAACGAAACTCGTTGGCGTTAGCCGCAAATTGTTGCAGCGCCCTCTTCGGCCTGCTTTTCTAAAGCAGCCTCGTCAAGGGGGAGAGCTCCTCGAACCGCATCGGGCTCCTCGCCAACCTTGGCAAACAAGTCAACCGGCCAATCGCCGCCGCTCAACGAAGAACGTTCGTAGGCAACGATGTAGGCGAGTTGCGTGGCGGATAACGAACCAGCGAAGGCAGGCATTCCACCCTTCGCTGCGTGCTGGCCACCTTCGCGTGCCGGGTCGCCGTAGGGCACCCCCTTTTCGCATGAACCACGCCAGATGTAGGCCAATTGTGCCGCTGGATCGGGGAAGGTCTTTTCGGCGTTTTTGTTCCAAAGCGGACGGCCAATACCTCCGCCTTCTGTTCCCGAACCGTTGGCGTTGTGGCATCCAGCACAATTCAGTGCGTAAAGCGCAGCACCTGCCTTCGGCGGGGTGTCACCTTTGATCTGAGGTTTCGCCCAGGCGCTGAACATAAACAGCGCCCAAATCGGTGTTGCCGTCAGAAGGAAGACTGACCCCATTTTGGCGAATCGGAAGCCCTTTGGCGCCAGTGGCGAGGCTGGAATGACGGGATATGGCGAGCTGACTGCCCCGGTGCCGCCTCCAGCAGGCGCTGCTTTAGCGACTGGAGCTGCGGCCGAAGCAGCCACTGCAACCTCGGTGGAGGCAGCAGGCGCAGAGGCTTCGGGCGCGGGTTTGCCAGCGAGCAACGCCCGGCGTGCCTTCGACATATCAAGTAGACGTTGTGGTACTTCAGCCACGGTTCCTCCGAGAACGTGTTTTGAACACGGCAAATCTAGACGGGAAAACCGGTCAAGGACTAACTCTACGAGTCCGATGTATTGAACGACGGTTCGATCATGATCCACGCGTCGCACCATCTGTGAAAACGATAACGCCTATGAGGCCGTTCTGAATGAGCGATGACCAAGGTCACCGCCGAATACCCATCGGCCAATTAGCTCCAGGCACCGGTTGCGGTGATAGAAATTAGGAAGCCGAACTAGCCCTACGGGTGTGTCGGTTTAGAATGTGATTCGTTTCACAATCTCTTATCGAGGACTGGATAGAACGTGGTTGCCTTTTACGGATCGTTTCTTGCGCTGATCGCCAGCGTTGGGTTGGTTATGGCATACGGCAAACGCCGACCTGTAGGCACGCCTGTGACCTGGGGAGAAGCCATGGTTGGCTCCATCGTTCTCTTCGCCATCATGGTCCTGGCCTATGGAATTGTGCCTGACGTGTTCATCAAATGGGCCGATAAAGACTTGCAGTGGCGCAGCGATGCTGTGGGCATTCCCTCTGGCAAACTCCAAGACCTGCTCCCGACGAGGCTGAGCAACCACTACTACAACCACCAGCGCAATGTCTTTTTTCCCGATGGCATCACCTTTCTGGGTCGGGGAAGAGTCAAAATTTCGAAAGAACAGATCCGGGACATCATTGCTGCAACGCTTTACATCGTGTTCCTCGGCGCCCACATGAAGCTGTGGGTGATGTGGCAAAACCGCAACAAGAAAGCCGCGGAACTGGCGAAAATTGAGCCAGCATCGTCCTTTGGTCGTCCTCTGGTGAAAAAGGCTTAGCCCTATGGCCAAAACCGAAGCCTCGCCCCCTATGCCCTCTTTCCCTGGGGGCTACACGCTGGCTGAAATTTCTGTTGACGATCTGAACAAGAGCGTCAAGCCAAAGCAGTTTCTCCACATTGACCAGTCTGAATGCATCATGTGTGAAGGATGCGTAGACATTTGCCCTTGGAAGTGCATTCACATGCTCTCCGCTGGCACCGTCGCTGACTCCGTCGACGTGATTGCGCCGGGCACCGATCCCGATGACCATGTCGTGTTCATTGTTGACGAGGACGTTTGTACCCGATGCGGACTTTGCGTTGATCGCTGTCCAACCGGAGTCATCATCATGGGTAAGGCCGGCGTTGCACCCCGCGACGGCGACCAGCACATGCGCGACAACAAGCATGGCTATTCGTATGGGATGCGTTTCTAAATTCTCGTCATTTGCATTTTCTGTAACCGCACCACCCCTGTAAACCTTTACTCGTAACACTTTCCACACCACTCACGCAGGAGACCCTCGTGGCAACACCGATGAAGCCCACTCCCGGGCAAAAGCTCGCCGAGATCGCAGAGAAAACCCAAGGCTCCCAAGCCTGGAATTCCATATTCCGTCCGGGTTCGATCTTCCGCAAGGGCTACAGCGATTCGCCGCGTAACCGCAGCTACGTGATCATGAACTCGTTGCTGTACCACTTGCATCCAGTCAAGGTAAAGCGCCACGCCGTCAAGGTGAGCTACACGCTTTGCCTTGGTGGTCTGTCGTTCTTTCTCTTCATCATCCTCACCATTACTGGCATCTTCTTGATGTTCTTCTATCGTCCAACCGAATCGCTGGCCTGGGCCGATATTCAAACCCTGCACACTGCGGTCACCTTCGGTTTGCTGGTTCGTAATATGCATAGATGGGGTGCCCACCTCATGGTGCTCTCGGTGTTCATGCATATGGCCCGCGTTTTTTACCACGGTGCGTACAAGGCTCCGCGTGAGTTCAACTGGATCATCGGCGTGATCCTTCTCACGCTCACCCTTCTTCTTTCCTTCACCGGCTATCTACTCCCTTGGGATCAGTTGGCACTTTGGGCCGTAACGGTAGGAACCAACATGATTGGCTACACGCCAGTCTTTGGAGCCCAAGCCAAATTCGTACTCCTCTCCGGGGTGGAAATTGGTACCAATACCTTGCTGCGTTGGTACGTGCTTCACGTGTTGTTGTTCCCGTTCATCATCGTCATCTTCATGGCGATCCACTTCTGGCGTGTCCGCAAGGACGGTGGCATTTCCGGTCCTCTGTGATCTGAACCGCCACCCTTTCCCACACGAAGATTAAGGAATTCTCATGGCTGACATGGAAGAACTGAAGCGGAAGTCCGAAGCCGCAAAAGCGAAAAAACTCGCCGAGAAAAACGGAGGAGTAGCACCAGAAGCACCGGTCGCTGCTGCTGCATCCGATGACAGCGCAAGCTACGCCGAAGCAGACGCAACCGGCAAGATCCCGTCGCACCTGTTGGCGCGCAGCGCTGAAGCAAAGGCAAAGAAGGAAGCTGCCGGAGAGGCTGGGGGTGGCGTTGCCGTTCTCGACAAACCATCTGCTGGTGCTGCCGCTGCAGCCGGAGCCCTAGCTACATCAGGAACTGCCGGTTTGGTTGGTCCCGCCGGTCACACCCAGCGCCTCCTCACGGTGGTAAAGGCTGGCTCCATCCAAGATGTGAAAGCCGTTCCGACGGACAAGGTTTCAACGTGGCCACACCTTCTCATCGGTGAATTCGTAGCCTCACTTGCCTGCTTGGTGTTGCTGATGATTCTTTCCACATTCGTCAACGCGCCCCTGGCCGAACTTGCCAACTACAACCTGACCGAAAACCCGGCAAAGGCCCCCTGGTACTTCCTTGGACTCCAAGAGCTGCTCACCATGTTCCACCCCATGGTTGCCGGCGTAACGATTCCCGGTATGGGCATGTTCATCCTGATCCTCGCCCCCTACCTCGACAAAAACCCGTCGAACAAGCCTGAAGATCGCAAAGTAGCGATCTCGTTGTTCAGCATCTTCATGATGTTCTGGGCGATCCTGGTCATCATTAGCTCGTTCTTCCGCGGACCGGGCTACAACTTCATCATGCCTTGGCGCGATGGAATCTTCTTCAATCTTTAAGCAGTGAAGCTCGTAAGGGACCCCCAATCATGAGTACTGGAATAACACTTCTTCTCGCCATCGTCGCCGTGGTCGTTCTGGCCGGGGTGTTCCTGGTCGTGACGGCACGATCAAGTGACCGCAACGCTGCCACTGGCTTGTTGAGCCGCGAATCCAAATCACGCGATCGTCGCCGTGCAAAGGTCGTGGATCCTTCGGCTCCGCCAACTCAAGCTGGAGGTCGTGCTTTTGAAAGTGCGGCACTCGCACAACGCACCTCGGGCGATCTCGTCAAGGTGGCCAGACCGGCACCACTTGATGTGATTCGTCCTCCTATGGACCTTGAACAACTTGGCGCTACGCGTCGAGGATTTCTCAACCGTTCAATCATCGCCATGTTCGGTTTGGGTCTCGCTGGTTTCGGTGGCGCGGTTCTGAACTTTTTGTGGCCGACACTTTCAGGCGGTTTCGGCGCCAAAGTAACGGTTGGTGCGCTTGATGACATCATCAAGGCAGTCAACGATTCAAAAGAACCTCAGTACTTTCCTGAAGCTCGTACCTACATAACGGTGTACCCAACCGACGCAGGAACCCTGACGAAAGCCAAGAATTCCTACAGTCCAGGTGTGTATGCCGGTATGGAAGCAGGCGTGGTTGCGGTTTACCAAAAGTGTGTGCACCTCGGTTGCAAGGTTCCCTGGTGCTCTTCTTCGCAATGGTTCGAATGCCCTTGTCACGGTTCGCAGTACAACCGTGTTGGTGAGCGAAAAGGTGGACCCGCACCCCGCGGACTCGATCACTTCGACATCTCGGTTTCTGGTGGCCTTGTAGCCGTGGACACTGGTGCCGTGCGTATCGGGCCTGCCGATGGTGTGAACACCACTGGCCAAGAGGCTGAGGGTCCACACTGCGTGTAATTTGCGCCCCTATCAACCGGTTGTTCTCACAGCCGACCTACTTACCCGCTAACTTTTTTGCTCCTCTCCTTAGGACGAAACAATGATCGTCGCAGCACTTCCAAATCAAAGGGCCGTCGGCCTCGTAATCCTTGTCACTGCGCTGCTCATCTGGGCGGTCTATGTGGTGCTGGAAAACCGCCGTTCCGCCGCACAAAATGTCGAGAGCTTTCTCGATGCGCCTAATCGCAAGAATCCACCAGATGACGAAGTGTTTGAAGGAATTCGCCTCGATCGTTGGCTTGGATGGGCACTTATTTCCATGACGATCGTTGCGCTTTCGCTACCGCTTTATTGGTTGAACGAACAGAACCGTCAAACCGGTGCTATCCGTGGCTTTGATAACCGCAGTGTGCACCGCGGCGAAGAGACCTATGCCCCAGAAAACCATGGTGTTGGGTTTAACTGCGCGAAGTGTCACGGAGCCAACGGAGGCGGCGGGGTAGCGAAGTACCTGGTCTCCGATTACGACGATCAGGGCAACCCGAAGTTGGATCCTAAAACCGGAAAGCAAATGAGCCACCAGGTGGTTTGGAATGCTCCGCGGATTAACAACATTGGTTTGCGTTACCAGCCAGAGCAAATTCGCAACGTGTTGATTTACGGGCGCGGTGGAGCGAAGAACAACCCAATGCCGGCGTGGGGAATCAAGGGTGGCGGCCCGGGCAACGAGCAACAAATAGACGATCTCGTCAACTTCCTCATGCACCTCTCGATTGAAGAGAATCCTGTTGCGAAGAAGGCGTACTTGGCTGAATGGTCGCAATCGCGTGACTACAAAAAGGCATATGCCAAAGCCATAGAAGCTTCAAAAGAAGAAGCACAAGCTGAAACAGCTGAAGCCTACGAATCCGCAAGAAAAGCTGCCGAAGGTGTCGTAGAGAGCGAAGCGAAAAGCATCGCAGAAGCTGAAAAGAAGATCGTCACTGCCGAGGCCGCAAAAGCCACAAAACCCCTGGCCTTTGCCGATTCCAAAGCAGAACTTGATGCATTGCTCAAGAGCATCGAAGAAGCCAAAGCGCTTCTTGAACTGAGCGAAGGCGCCCTACTGTTCAATCAAAACTGCGCCCGCTGCCACACTTCGGGATACAGCTACGGTGAGCCGAAGACTCCAGCTGGGGGTGCTTACGGTCCTTCGCTGCGTGAATCGAGCCTCAAGAACCAGTTCCCGGAGAAGCAAGATCAGATTGACTTTGTTGCGAACGGTGCAACCGACAATGCCGCCTATGGCAAAGCCGGAGTGAACCACTGGTCGGGCGGAGGCATGCCGTACTTCAAAAATATTCTTACCCCTGAACAGATCGAAAAGATCGTCGACTACGAGCGGAGTCTCAAATGATCGGCCTAGTCACTGCTGCACTGAAATGGGATCCCACGATCCGAGGGATTCTATTCCCAACGATCATGTTTCTCATCCTGTGTGGTTCCAGCTACGTGATTCTGGCGACCAACATTGGTAACCGTTTGAGCTTCCTTGTTTCCAATGCAGCGTTCTGGGGCTGGATGGCGCTCATGTGCATCATTTGGCTCATCTACGGCATTGGTCTGAAGGGCAAAGCTCCTTCTTGGACGAGTAAAGAAGCCATCGTGAACGTAGCTGATGCGCAGTTCTCCAAGATGGGTGTCCTTCCTGCTGAGGCCGGCAAAAAAGTCAAAGGCTGGACCGAAGTAAAAGAAGGCACCGCCACTCGTGGCGAAGCTTCTTCACAAGTTGAGGCCTATCTCAAAGCCAAGACGGCCGACGGCGGAGCGCAACTAGTTCCAGAAAAAGGCGAATCCACCTACGTAGGTGTTGCCGCCTACGAAACAGGTGGCGAGCAGATTTTCAAAATACGCCCTCGTTTAGAGTCTGGCAAAAAGTGGTATCTCCCAACCAGCTACCGGTTTATGGGTCTCCTTCATGGTGAGCGTCATTACGTTCAAATTAACCGTTTCCTCCTGCTCGACGAGAAGGGTAACGTCATCAAAGATGCGAAGGAAAAAGGCATCGTCGATCCTGATAAGAAACCTTTTTACGTCCACGCGATTCGTGACCAAGGCAGTCTCCGTCAACCGGCCTGGCTGATTCTTTTTGCCTCTCTCGTTCTCTTTGGGATCAGTGTGCTTTCGCTTCACCGTCGTGACCGAGAAGTTATGACGGCGATGAAACTCAAACCTGTTCGGGCGATTGGCGCGTAAATCATGGCTGATTACCTTCCAATTTTTCTGCTGTTCGTTGTAGCCACACTGTTTGTTTTCGGTTCGTTCGTCGCCTCGGCGTTACTTGGACCAAAACAAAAGCGGACCGCGGCAAAAATTGGGCCGTACGAGTGCGGAATCGTTCCTGAAGACGCGCCTTCTGAGCGTTTTCCGGTGAAGTTCTACCTCGTCGCCATGATCTTCATCATCTTCGATATCGAAATCATTTTCTTGTACCCGTGGGCGGTGCAGTTCAACAAGCTCGGTTTGTTCGGCCTCGTCGAAATGGTCATCTTCTCCGTCGCCGTAATCGTTTCGTTCGTGTACTTAATTTCCAACGGCGCGCTCGATTGGGGACCGGTTGTGAAGGTCGAAGAATTTGGCGCCCGCGCCTTGCGAACCACGACTTCAACGATTCGTCGTATTCCAAAATCCGTTGTAACCGAAGCTGACCTACCGCTCGGCGTCCCTGAAGAAGTGGCGGCCTAATATGGGTCTCGAAGATCTCAATCACAACTTTCTTACCGGCACGATGGAGAACTTTGTCCTCTGGTGTCGTCAGCAAAGTGTTTGGCCCGCGTCATTCGGCCTCGCCTGCTGTGCCATCGAAATGATGGCCACCGGCGCTTCCCGCTTCGACATGAGCCGCTTCGGTATGGAGGTCTTTCGTGCCTCCCCCCGCCAAGCTGACCTCATGATTGTCGCAGGGCGCGTCTCCCAAAAAATGGCCCCCGTCCTTCGCCAGGTTTATGACCAAATGATGGAACCCAAGTGGGTCATCTCGATGGGCGTCTGCGCATCTTCCGGCGGTATGTTCAACAACTACGCCATCGTGCAAGGTGTCGACCAAATCGTCCCCGTCGACGTCTACGCCCCAGGTTGCCCTCCAGGACCGGAAACCCTCCTGCACGCCATTTTGACGTTGCATGAAAAAATTGGCACCGGCGAAATCGCCAAACGTCGCAGCGAAAACGGCGGGGGAGCAGCACTGCTTCTCGACGTCCCACCAAAGACCATTGCCATTGGAACGCCGCGCTGAAAGGCGTCGGAAATTTTGATGATGTTGATACTGCAAACACTCAACGGGAAAGCACCGCTAACTGATGATCAACCTCAGCGAAATTTGCGACTCCGATCAGGAACGCCGAAGTAGCCATGACTGATGTTGCTGTTGCTGAGGCGCCTGCGCCCGAATTGTTGCATGGTTGCCCTGTTACGTATTCGCGTGGGCAAAAGACCGTGCATGTCACCAAAGCCGGGTACCTAAAGCTTGTCGGTGCGTTGAAGGCCGACGGGTACAACATGCTCATCGATCTCGTCGCCGTGGACTACCTGGCAACGAATGATCGCGATCTGGGCGACACCATTGGAGAGCGCTACGAAGTGGTAGCAAACCTTCTGTCGCACTCGATGGCTGCACGAGTTCGAGTCCGCGTGCAACTCGCCGCTGAAGCGCCAAATGTTGCCTCGCTGTATGACCTGTACCAAGGTGCCGAAGCTATGGAACGTGAGGCCTATGACCTCGTTGGAATCATATTTGATGGTCACCCAGACTTGAGCCGCATTCTTCTTCCTGATGGTTGGGAGGGGCATCCGCTCCGCAAGGATTACGCCACGGGCCGAATCCCGGTCCAGTTCAAGGCAGCGCCTCAACCACGCTGATCTTACGTGCGCTTATCACCTCGACGTTGTTTAGGTGTTGCTGCGCAAAAGCAGTTACCAGGAAACTAAGTACACGAATGAGTAAAGCGAGCACACCATGAACTTCGGCCAGGAAATGCGGGACCGACTCTCGACGCCTGCTGCGGAACTGCTCCGCGAAGAAGGCGCAGTACTACGCGGCATAAACGATGCCGATGTGCTCGACTTCTCCGATTACGACATTGAACTCGGCGACGACGAGACCATGATCATCAACATGGGCCCTCAGCACCCATCGACGCACGGTGTGCTTCGCGTCATGATGGAACTCCGCGGCGAGCAGGTGTTGCGCACCAAGCCCGTCATTGGCTATCTGCACACGGGCATGGAAAAGACGGCGGAAACGCTCACCTACATGCAGGGTTGCACCAACGTAACCCGCATGGATTACCTGGCGCCGTTGTTCAACGAGCTGGCATTCTCCCTCTCCACCGAGAAGCTCCTTGAGATTGAAATTCCTGAGCGCGCCACCTGGATTCGCATGCTCATGAGCGAACTGAACCGCATGAGCTCGCACCTGTTGTTCATGGCCACCAACGGCATGGACCTTGGCGCGGTGGGCATGATGATTTACGGATGGCGTGAACGCGAAGAAGTGCTGCAGTTCTTCGAAAAGACCACCGGGCTGAGAATGAACCACAACTACATTCGCCCCGGCGGAGTAGCTGCGGATCTTCCACCGGATTGGCAAAAAGACGTCCTCGCTATTTGCGCTGCGGTTGAACCACGCCTCGACGAATACGACACCCTCCTCACCGGTCAGCCCATCTTCCTGGATCGCACTCAAGGCGTTGGCGTGATCACCCAAGAAGAAGCCATCGCCCTTTCCGCCACCGGACCAATCTTGCGTTCCACTGGCGTCGAGTGGGACCTTCGCAGGCACATGCCGTACCTGGCCTATGACAAGGTTGAGTTCGACGTCATCGTAGGCACCCATGGTGATGCGTTTGATCGTTATGCCATCCGTTTGAACGAGATTCGCGAGTCGATTCGTATCGTCCGTCAAATCGTGGATCTGATGCCACTTGGTGATTACCGCACGCAAAACAAAAAGGTCACCCCGCCACCGCGTTCCCGTATTGATGAGTCGATGGAAGCGTTGATTCACCACTTCAAACTCTTTACCGACGGGTACAAAGTTCCAGCCGGTGAGGTTTACTGTGCCGTTGAATCCCCACGCGGAGAACTTGGTGTGTACATGGTTTCCGATGGCGGAACCAAGCCGTACCGCATGCACGTCCGCGGACCGTCGTTCGTAAACCTCCAATCGATGCCCACCATGGCCAAGGGCGCAATGGTTGCCGACATGATCGCCATCATCTCCTCGATCGACCCTGTCCTCGGCGAGGTTGACCGTTAATGGACGCCCTTTTCGAAATTCCCGCGTTCGTGGTCGACAAGGCTCACGCATTCTGGAAGTGGAACAAAGCCCGCCGACTAAAAGCGCATCAAGTTCGCCGGGTTGCCGAAATCAAGGCCGAAAGAGGCCAGCTCTGATGATTGAACTGATGAGCACCATCGCCGAAGCGGCCGTCGATGTTTTTGAATCAATCCTCGGCCACCCCCGAGATACCGCCAACGATTCCGATGACCAGGGAACCGCGCAAAAGGAAACCCACTAAATGGCACGCTTTACTTCATCAAACCTTGAGCGCGCCAAGGAACTTATTGGGCACTATCCGCGGGCCAAGAGTGCAACGATTCCGCTTTGCCATTTAGCCCAGGAACAAGACGGTTATGTGACCGACGACGCGATGGCGCAGATCGCTGAACTCGTTGGCGTAGCCCCGGCTGAGGTTTACGGTACGGCGAGCTTCTATGAAATGTTCAAGTTCCACCCGGTCGGCAAATACGTCGTAGGGGTTTGTACCAACATCTCCTGCATGCTCGTCGGCGGCGAAGAACTGCTCGCACACGCTGAGGCATCACTGGGCATCCGTACCGGAGCTACCACCGCAGATGGATTGTTCACCCTTGAGGAAATGGAATGTCTCGCTGCGTGCACCGAAGCGCCTTGCCTGCAGGTGAACTACCGCTACGAATACAAGGTTACGAACTCGGAATTTGACTCACTCGTCGGCCAAATTCGTGCCGGGAAACGGGGCGACATTCCTCCGCATGGGACCCTCGCAACGATTCGTCAATCGATCCCGTCTGATCGCAGAGCAGGACACGTCACGATCTAAACAAGGCAGTATGAATGAACATCGGTGTGTTCGCTCGGCGGTTGCTTGACCGGGCGTTACCACCATGAGCAAATGCAGCACGAAACAACAGAACTTGTAAGCCAGATTCACATCGAGGGTCCACCAGGAACTTCGCCACGTTTTTAGAACAACCGCAGTATCTCCGCAGGACCCGCTCGCCCCGTCAGCACCAAGAAAAGTTGACGGAAAAAGGAACTAGTTATGCCAGCGCCAACCAAGATGATCAGCACCAGGTGGGACCAAGCCGACGGGCACACCCTCGACGGGTACCTGCGCACCGGTGGATATGAGGGCTTGCGTAAGGCGCTCACCATGGGGCCCGATGCTGTGCTTGAAGAAGTGAAGGCCGCGAACCTCGCAGGCCGAGGCGGCGCAGGTTTCCCTTGCGGCACCAAGTGGGGCTTCCTTCCCAAAGACGTTTTTCCTCGCTTCCTCGTGGTGAACGGCGACGAATCCGAGCCTGGCACCTACAAGGACCGCATCCTGTGTGAGAGGGACCCGCACCAGCTGATTGAGGGCGTGCTGATTGCTTCTTACGCCATTAAGGCAGCCCAAGCGTTCATCTACATTCGCGGTGAAATGCCCTTTGCTCACGAACGCATGGCGGCTGCACTCAACGAGGCATATGCGGCCGGGTACATCGGCAAAAACATTTGTGGGACTGATTTCTCCATCGACGTGGTGTTGCATTGGGGTGCCGGCGCATACATCGTGGGCGAAGAGACCGCACTGATCGAGTCGCTTGAAGGCAACCGGGGCATGCCTCGCTTAAAGCCACCGTTCTTCCCTGCGGTTAAGGGTTTGTACATGCAGCCAACGGTGGTTAACAACGTTGAGACCCTGGCCAACATGCCCTACATCATCACCAACGGCGCAGCGAAGTTCACCTCCTATGGCAACGAGAAGAACTCCGGTACCCGGTTGTTCGCGGTTTCGGGCCACGTGAAGAATCCTGGTGTGTTCGAAGTTGAATTCGGCACGACCACGTTCCGGGAATTGTTCTACGACTTTGCCGGTGGCATCCGCGAGGACCGCAAAGTGAAGGCATTCATTCCCGGTGGCGGCTCGGCCCCCTGGTTCTACGAAGCCGATCTCGATACCCCGCTCGACGCTGGCATCGTGGCCGGTAAGGGCTCCATGTTGGGATCAGGCGCCATCGTGGTCATGGACGAAACCACCGACATGGTGCGGGCCGCCTGGCGTTTGGTGAAGTTCTTTGCCAAGGAATCGTGCGGCAAGTGCTCCCCGTGCCGTGAGGGCACGAACTGGCTAGAGAAGATTTACTCACGAATCCTGAACGGCCAAGGTCGCCCCGAAGACGTTGATCTTCTCCTCGACGTGGCCGACAACATCAGCCCCGGGCTCACCTGGCCGCCGAAGCAGACCACCATCTGCCCATTGGGACCTTCGGCAGCTGCCGGTGCGCTTCTGAGCTCCATCCGCTATTTCCGTCCTGAGTATGAGGCGTACATTGCGGCGGCTACGGTATCTCGTCCTCAAATACCGGTGTTGGTGGCCGGTCAATAGCGACTTTGCCAGGTTTGATTCACCTAGCATCGCCTTCCGATCACCTCATTTGTTAGTTCCACCGATTCTCTGTTCACCAGTTCGCCCTGTTTGTTTGCCCAGCAGCCTTTGAAAGCCGTCACCCACGCACATGACTGATACCAAGACAACTGACGCCGTGGCCGACACCCCCACACTTACACCGCCGCCGAAGACGACCCTTACAGTCACCATTGACGGCAAAGCCATTGAGGCCAACCCCGGTGAGTTGCTGATCGCTGCCGCAGAACGCCATGGCACCTACATCCCCCGGTTCTGCTGGCACCCCCGCATGCGCGAAGTGGGCATGTGTCGGATGTGTTTGGTTGAAGTTTCGGGCCCCCGTGGCATGTCCCTTCAACCGGCCTGTATGCAGCCGTGTGCCGAAGGCATGGTCGTTGATACCAAGTCTGATGTGGTCAAAAAAGCCCAGGACGGCATCCTTGAATTCCTGTTGGTAAACCACCCGCTCGATTGCCCCGTGTGCGACAAGGGCGGCGAGTGTCCTCTGCAAGATCAAACGCTGACCTTCGGTCCGGGTGAATCGCGTTTCGTTGAAGAGAAGCGTCACTTTGAAAAGCCAATTCCGATCTCCGAATTGGTACTGCTTGACCGTGAGCGCTGCATCCTGTGTGACCGTTGCACCAGGTTCTCCAAAGAAGTGTCCGGCGATCCGCTCATCCACTTCATCAACCGCGGAAATGCAACCGAAGTCAACACCTTCCCGGATGATCCGTATGCTTCGTATTTCTCTGGCAACGTCGTACAAATCTGTCCCGTAGGCGCGCTTACTGCTTCGCCGTACCGTTTCGCTGCCCGTCCGTGGGACCTCGATCAGGTTGAGTCGACGTGCACGAGCTGTGCCGTTGGCTGTCGCACCGTGGTGCAATCCAGTGGCGATCAAATCACCCGCTATCAAGGTGTCGATTCTGATCCAATCAACTGGGGTTGGCTGTGCGATAAGGGCCGTTTCGGTTTTGAATCGATCAGTGCATCAAACCGCGTGACAACACCAATGGTGCGTTCCTCCCGTGACTCGGCGGCCGTTTCCACATCGTGGGCTGAAGCGGCCGGCCAAGTTGGTGATCGTCTGCGCACGTATCAACCAGAACAAATTGGTTTCATTGGCGGCGCACGCCTCACCAACGAAGATCAGTATGCATTTGTGAAACTAGCGAAATCAGTACTGAAGACCGACAACGTTGATGCACAGCTTGGCGACGGTCTCCCCGGTGCAATGTGGTTGAGCCTTCCTCACGCCACCATTGATGATGCTGCAGGTGCGAGCGCGGTGATCCTGCTTGGTGGCGACATCAAAGAAGAGCTACCCGTGTTGTTCATACGGCTTCGCGATGCCATCACCAACAAGCGTCTGCCGGTCATTGAACTGAGCCCGACGGCGACTGGCATGAGCCCATATGCGAAGCAGTCGTTGCGTTACCGCTCCGGCGAAGCTGCCGTGTTGGTCAAGTCTTTGCTTGGTGCTGCATGGGGTGGCGAATCCGTTGACCGCCAAATTGCTGGCGTGGAATCAGTTGATCTCAACGCTGCTGCCGCAGCATTGTCTGCTGCTCTGGCGTCGGGCAAAGGGAACGGCAAGATCGTCGTGATTCTTGGTCGTCCGTCGCTGGCCGATTCGGTTGACTCGATCGTTGAATCCGCAGGTCTTCTGCGCACCGTTGACGCCGCTACGTTCTTGCCTGCGATGCGCCGAGCCAACTTGCATGGTGCACTCGACATGGGCATGGCTCCAGGTTTGCTCCCAGGGCGAGTTTCACTTGCCGATGGGGCCTCTTGGTTTGCTGCAAAATGGGGTTCGGGCCCATCGGCTGCGGGCATGGACACCGCCCAAATGCTGACGGCTGCCGCCGCTGGAACCCTCAAGGCTTTGGTTCTTGTTGGAGCCGATCCGTTCAACGACTTCCCTGATCGGGCGCTTGCCGCCAAGGCCTTGGCCAAGGTGGAGTATCTCGTGTCGGTTGATACGCACACAAACGATTCCAACACCGGTGCCGATGTGGTTCTGCCCGCTGCGGGTTATGCCGAAAAATCCGGAACGACCACAAACATCGAAGGCCGGGTTTCACGGTTGGCCGCCAAGGTTTCAGCCCCCGGTGTAGCTCGTGCCGACTGGATGATTGCCTGGGAACTCGGTATGGCCCTCGGTGCTGATCTGGGCTTCGCTTCGCTCCAAGAAGTGATGGCCGAAATTGCCGATGTTGCGCCTTCGCATCTTGGCTTGACCACTTCGGTGCTCGGCGCGCCAGGTAATGCCGATGGTGTCTTGTTGCCCCTGGCTGCCGAAGGCGCCTCGCAAACAGCAGCTCTGGAAATCGCTTCGGAACCTACGCCGGTGGCTGCTTCGGATGTTGGTGGCGACGCTGCGCTTGCCGACGCGGATGGGGAACTTGTCGTTGAGGGCCCGGTAGTTCCGAAGTTGGTGGACTATCAGTTCACCACCACGGCTTCCGTGACCCCAGCACCCGATTCCTATTCGATCCGTCTGCACGCTGGACGGGTCCTCTATGACAACGGCACGTTGCTGCAATCAGCACCCTCGCTGGGCAAGCTGGCCTCTGCCCCGGGCGTGCACCTGCACACAAATGAGATTGAACGCCAAGGTCTCGTCCCCGGACAGGCGGTAAAGGTGTTGTCCCAGACAGGTGCCGTAACGTTGGCGATCGTGGCCGATGACCGTGTACCCCGTGGAGTGGCTTCGATCCCGTTCAATCAGGCCGGTCCTGGTGCGGCGGATCTTATCGACCACGCATCATTGGTTACCGAAGGCGTTACCCGTGTTCGTCTCGAATCAGTGAAAGGCGCCTAAGCATGTCGATCGCTGCTCTCAGTTTTTTCAATGGTCCGTTGACCAGTTCCGCTCTCTCAAATTCGGTGTTTGCCGTTGAACGTGGTGACCCGTTGTTCGTTCCGGGTCGCAGCCTGTTTGGCTGGCCGCTACTCATCATTGGCGTCAAAGTTGTTGTTTCGTTGCTGTTCTGTCTCCTCGGCGTTTTGCTGATGGTGTGGTTCGAACGCAAAGCGATTTCCAAAATGCAGAACCGTGTTGGGCCCAACCGTGCCGGACCGTTTGGATTGCTGCAAACGTTGGCCGACGGAACGAAACTGTTCTTCAAAGAAGACCTGTTTCCCGAGAAAGCTGACAAGTGGGTTTTCCGTTTGGCGCCCTACCTCAGTGCTGTCCCCGCGTTCCTAACGTTCTGTTTGATTCCCCTCGGTGGCACCCTCACCTTTGGTAGCTACTCCACCTACATGCAGTTGTCCGATCCCCCAATGGGCGTGTTGCTTTCGCTGTGTATCTCCGGCATTGCCGTGTACGGCGTGATGTTGGCTGGTTGGTCCTCCGGATCGAAGTACCCCCTCATTGGTTCGGTTCGAGCGAGCGCGCAAATGGTTTCCTATGAAGCAGCGCTTGGTCTCTCGCTTGCTGCGGTTGTTCTGCAAAGCGGCACGCTTTCCACCCACGGCATTGTGGAAGCCCAAGCAGGATGGCGTTGGAATGCCCTCACTACGATCTTCATTCCGTTTGTAATCTTCTGCATCGCTGCAACCGCTGAGTTAAACCGCCCACCCTTCGACCTGGTTGAGGCCGAATCGGAATTGGTTGGCGGATTTCACACCGAGTACTCGTCGGCAAGGTTCGCCTTTTTCTTTTTGGCCGAGTTCATGAATACCATCACGATGAGCGCGCTTATTATCACGCTGTTCCTCGGTGGGCCTTCGATGCCGTTTAGCCTCCCGCTGCTTGGTTCGGTGTCGCCGGTGTACTTCATGATCAAACTGATCATTCTTCTGTACACCTACATTCTGCTTCGTGCCACGCTGCCACGATTCCGCTATGACCAGTTGATGGATCTCGGCTGGAAGAAACTCATTCCCACTTCGCTGCTTTGGCTGTTGGTACTTGCCGCCGCGAAGCTTGGAAATGGCAACAAAGCGGAAGGTTTGCGCAACGTGGGGATCGCGGCGGTCGGTTGTTGCGCCGTCTATCTGCTGCTCAGTGCGGCCATGAAGGTCGGGCGAAAAACGTCTGAAGAAGAACATGTTGGTTCCGGTGGAACAAGCAAAGACCGTCGACTTTCGGCTGGAAGGTTCTAATGGGTTACCTCGAAGGTTTCCGCATCCCGTTGCAGGAACGTCTGCGTAAAGACGTCCGCACCGAGTCTTATCCCGACACCATTCGCCCCAAGCCGGAGCGGTTTCACGGACGCCACGTCCTGAACCGTTACGAAGACGGCATGGAAAAATGCATTGGCTGCGAACTGTGTGCGGGTGTTTGCCCGGCTAAGTGCATTTACGTGCGTGGTGCCGACAATGATCCTGATAATCCCACCTCACCCGGTGAGCGTTACGGCTTTGTGTATGAGATCAACTATCTCCGTTGCATCCATTGCGACCTATGTGTTGAGGCTTGCCCGACCGAAGCCATTACCGAGTCAAAGATTTTCGAGTTCAGCTTCACCAACCGTCGAGATGCGATTTATACCAAAGACGAACTTGTTGTCGGTGACGATGGCAAACCACGGGTACAACCTTGGGAAGACGGACGTAACGCTTCGGAACCTCTTTCGGGTTGGATGCGGGCGACGGCTCCTGGTGGCAACAGTGCCTTTGAAGGTGACTCGCTGTGGTCTGGCGATCTTGGTGTTGGTCTTCAGGCCGGCGAACCGGGACAGTTGGCCGAAGCAATCGAACGCAAAGCCCGCATGGCCGCCGCGGCAAAAGCCGTTGCTGGGGCTTCGGCCTCCGGCTCCTCGAATGCAGGAGGCCACCACTAATGGCTGAATGGATCGTTTTTGCTGCTGGTACCTTGCTGGCACTCGTGGGTGCGGGTGGCGTGCTCACCATGCGTAACCCTGTGCATGCCGCGCTGTTCTTAGTCCAAACGTTGTTTGGTGTCGCCGTGCTGTTCGTTTCGCTTCAGGCGCACTTTTTAGCTGCTGTGCAGATCATTGTGTACGCCGGGGCAATCGTGGTGTTGTTCCTCTTCGTGATCATGTTGCTCGGTGTTGATAAGAACGAAATCAAAGCTCCAGAGGTTCTCAAAGGTCAGCGCGTGATGGCTGCGGTTCTTGGTGGCATCGCCCTCGTTGAACTGCTGCTGATTTCTCGGGTGAATGTGGCGCTCGGTGCTCGTGCCGGTTCAGGTCCCCTCGACGGTGCAGGAACCAACGTGGAACAGCTTTCAGAAGCGCTGTTCACCAAGTTTCTTTTCCCGTTCGAAATCACTTCGGTCTTGCTGGTGATTGCTGTTGTGGGCGCAGTTCTGCTTTCCCGCAAACCCAAAGCGCCCGATGGTGCCGGTTCTACGGGTTCTGTTGGAGGTGGCGCATAATGCTCGGTGTAGTTCTCGCTGCCATCGGAAAACCAAATACCTCTGCCTATATGGCCGTCGCCGCGGTGTTGTTCACCATGGGTGCCGCTGGCCTGTTGCTGAAACGCAACGTGCTGGTGATGTTCATGTGTCTCGAACTCATGCTCAATGCGGTGAACCTCACGTTTGTGGCGTTCTCTCGCGAACTCAACGACATTGGTGGCCAAGTCATCGTGTTCTTCT
>JAYSVF010000195.1:0-3717 GCA_043718695.1 Acidimicrobiia bacterium
CCAAACACGATCAACGCCCAGACCCGAGCCGGGTTTGCTGCAGAGTACCTAGCGCAGCTTCGCAACGTGTTGGATGCCGTCGTCACGGGAATTGCTACCCCCGCATCTCCCGGTACGGGGTTTTCCGACGGCGACGATCACGACAGTCCTCAGGAGCTTGCCGCCATCGGCCAACTGTTCGCCATGCTTGCCCCCATGATGAACTCCCCCCAATTGGGAACCATGGTGGGCACCTTGGCCACCATGGCCCTGGGAAGCGCCGACATCGCTGGGGCCAACGCGGGTTCTCTAGGTACGAATTCAGCAACGCTCAACGCTCACGTCATGGTTATTCCGGTCAATGTTGCCGCCTTCGCCGAGGAATGGAGCATCGATTCGCTTGTCGCCCGGAGCCATGTTGTTATCGTCGAAGCCGTCACTGCGGGAGTGTTGCGCGTCCCGCATGTGGCAGCCCAGATCGCTGAATTGGTCCAGGCTTACGCGGCCGCGACTCGTCCGAACCCCGCGGCGTTGCGGGATCACATCGGGGGCATGCTTGGCGGTTTGAACGGTTCTTCTGATGACGACGAATCCAGCGATTCTCCTCTGGGGAACCTCGGTGGGCTCCTTTCGGGATTCGGCCTTGGTGGTCTTGGCGGTCTTGGCGGGTTCGGTGCCCCCGGTGGACCTGGAGGTCCTGGCGCTGGCGGTGCAAATGCCGACGATGCCATGCGAGCTCTGCGGTCGGTCTCGGGCGATCGCGGTTTGATTGGTATTGCGGAAACGCCCGCCCAGGCCGCTATCAGAGCAAAGATTCGTACGCTTCTGGTGCCGCTGGCTGGAGTGATTGAATACGGAGTTGCGGTAATTGGGGCCCGGATGCTCGGGGATAACCGTCAGGTGATGGAAGCGTGGAGGCGTCGACGAAGCGCGCCCGCTGATGCCGTGCGGTCCCTCGCCACCCTTTTGGGTCTGCAACTCACCAAAGCCGATCTCGAGGCCTCTGGCGGCTTCGTGGGGGGCGTCTTGCAACGAGTTGGTTCCGACGGGCTCGCGGCACTGTGGGAATCGGAAGCGAACCTTCCAACTGCAGCCGAAGTAGAAGCTCCCGGACTCTGGCTGGCCCGCATCGGCCTCACCGATTAACTCCGAACAGATTCCAGAAGACTGGTGAACAAATGCGAACTGGATTGCTCAGTTCGCTCGGTTTTCGCAGTTCGTACTTGCCTAGGTCGCATTGTTCACTCCTAGTTGTAGTTTTCGTCCTCTTCGGAGAGCCAGTCTGCCTCGGTCGGTGGTTTGGGCCGATGCCACAACGATGAGCCAACGGAAAGCGCAGCATCGATCCGTTTCAATGAGGCTTCACCGCCGATCAGCACCGCTAGGGCGAACCCACTCGCTGCGGTCATCACGCCAAACCCCACACTGCGGCTCGCTTCAGCCACAACAGGAAACAAGGCGCCCAAAACCCAGGTGAGTTGAAAGCGAGTTTCCAGCCGAGCAAACGATGCCCCCCGCAGTTCCTCCACACCGTCTCGTTGCACCAAAGCGTCGAAGGCGAGTCGGGAGACACCGGCAGATAATCCAATGACGAACACCGCTAGGGCCGCACTCAGCCTGCTACCCGTAATCGCAGCGAAGGCTGAAGCCGAACACACGGCAACCATCGACCACAGAAGCGTGGTGAGTTCGTTAATGCGCTTCCCAAGTTTCGGCGCTACCAGCGATCCAAGCAGACCGCCCAACACCCCAGCCGCACCCATGACCCCGAGCCAAAGCGTGGCGGCGTTTTCCCGTTTCAAACTAAATGCCGACAGGAACGTGACGAGCCCCACGAGCATCCGCTGAATTGACATGGCTACCGTGGCGAGGCGAAGTTCAAGTGCTCGACGGCGATCGTTCTCAAACACGTCAAAACGCTCGGCTCGTTCTGCACGCTGTGTGCGCATGGCCGAGCCAAACGTTGGATTCCCTGCACCACTCTTTCGCACCGGCTCCGTGGTGGCGTCGTCGTAAAAGGTACTGGTCGTGTACTTGTTTGCGATGGTGTTGTTGTGGTTTCGAGTGTCGAGGGTCCGGGTGTTGCGGGCCGGTGTGTCCTGCGGATCGAGCGGGATCGAAACGGGAACTCGCAACCGAGTCCCAAAAAAGGCGGCCACAAAAAACACCAACGCGCCCGTGGTCAGAACCCATCGAGGGCTGATCAAGCTGAGCAACCCTCCAGGGATCGCCGCCGCAAAGCCTGCCAATCCAGCAATCAGCGATAAGCGCGAATTGGCCTGGACAAGCTCGTCGGCATCGGGAACTACGGCAGGTACCAGTGAACTTCTCGCAATCGCATATCCCTTCGACACGACCAGAAGGGAAAAGGCTTCAGGGAACAACCCGGGTCCGTTGTAGTCGCCAGCAAGGAGAAGACACAACGCCCCGCGTATCACTGCGGAAATGGTGATAACAATCCCACGGTTTGCCGCAAACCGGTCGATAAGTGGGCCTATGAAAGGCGATACCACTGCAAACGGGGCCAGCGTGAGCATGAGATACAAAATGACGCTGCTGCGAGCCTGATCTGGACTAACGAAGAACAGGGTCTTCGCCAGAGCAATCGTTACGAACGTATCGCCAGCGGCACACGCTGCATGCGTGAGGCCAAGCCGGCCAAACGGTGAGTTAGGCAAATGGAAATTCTCGTAATGGCGCACCTGAACGCCGTTGATAAACAACGGACTGGCCGAACCGCGCCCTCTATTTGAGCCAGATGCAGAGCCATGGCTTGGGTTCTCGTTTGCTTTTCCATTCGGACGAGAAGACCTGCTCGAGGAGGAAGAAGGGTAGGACCTCCTTGGTGTTTGCTCCTCATCGTGGAAGTTGTCGGAAGTGAGATCGCGTCGATCAGGCACGGGTCACCCTGATTTTTCGATTGCGTTTTCTGCCCAGAACCGCACCCATATTGGTGAGTGTAGAACCCTGTGCACAACTAGTGCAGAGAAGCGTAAGTCGTTGCGTAGTGTTTTCCTCTCAGTTCCCAGCGCCACTGCGGAATTCACACCGAAATCACTACGCAACGATTTATGCGAACACGCACTACGGCACACGTCTTCACAATTTCGCAGAGGTTGGCGGAGCAAGATAGGTCGCTTCAGCGAAGTGGCTAGCCCAGGACCGGTTGGGTTCACAAATCCAGGTTGAGCCTTTTTGGCATCGGGGATCTACACCCAAATCCAGAGCATCGTTGAGTTGAAGGTGGTCAAGAATCGCCGGGATTATGTCGCCGTGGCTGCAAAACACGGTCGAGGTTTCAGCAAGTGAACGGGCTAGGGCAATCGCACCGGTTGCGGGTCCTTCGGTGAGCCGTTCATCCACGATCAGGTCAAGACCTAGGGCAGCCGCGAGTGGGGCCACGGTCTCGATGCACCGCCGGTACGGGCTGGTGCGAATCTCGGTGATACCCATTTCGCCAAGTACACCTACTATGTCCGCAGCCTGGTACCGGCCAAGGGCAGTTAAGGGGCGGAGCAAATCATCGGTACCCGACCAGCTTGATCGAGAACCAGCTTGCGCGTGACGAACCAAATACAGCGTCATGAAAGTCGTACGTATC
Organism: Acidimicrobiia bacterium; assembly: GCA_043718695.1. Taxonomy (GTDB): domain Bacteria; phylum Actinomycetota; class Acidimicrobiia; order Acidimicrobiales; family JANYDT01; genus JANMZO01. Next base: position 3,581 of record JAYSVF010000195.1, read on the forward strand.
CTGCTCTTTAGCGCGAACGTTTGATGGCGTCAGCTTGCAGCATTGCTTGTGAGTTCAAGCCCGGGGTGCCATCCGCGGCGCGAAGCCTGGTCCATTGGCCTGAGGATTCAAGACGCCACGCCAGCTCAGTATCAGCT
>JAYSVF010000196.1:0-1582 GCA_043718695.1 Acidimicrobiia bacterium
GGCGCGCACACTGATTACGGAACCATCACCATCTTGCGTCAGGAACAAAAACTTGGCGGACTCCAAGTGCTGAGCCCGCTAACAACGGCACTGAGCAGCGCAGAGTGGATCGATGTTCCCTACGTCCCCGGAAGTTACGTGGTAAATCTCGGCGACGCGATGGCTCGATGGACCAACGATCGTTGGCGTTCAACGTTGCACCGCGTACTCACCCCACCAGCGAATGCGAATGAACCAACCCGCCGACAGTCGATTGCGTTCTTCCACAACGCCAACTGGGAAACCATCATCGAATGTCTGCCCACTTGCCAATCCTCAACCGAACCGCCACGGTACGAACCAATCGCCGCCGGACCGCACCTGATGAGCAAATTCCAGTCAACCCAGTACTGAGAGTCGCGACTTCGTTGAGCCGAATCACTCTCGATTGGCCACCCGTCTTAGATACCAGGCCCCTGCAGTCGGATCTCATCGGAAAAGTTTGGCAAGGTCGTTGCTCTGTGGCCGAAGCTCACCCTATTCGGCTCTATCTATTGGGCCAAGGTTTGTGAGTAGATCGCGTTTGTTCGAATAGTGTCGGCGGGGTGGAACGCATCTTGGTGGTCGACGATGAACCGGGAATCGTCGATGTGCTTATCTTCGCGCTTCTTGAGGCCGGATTCGCCACTCTCGTCGCCAACGATGGGCCAACGGCTTTGCGGATGGCGCTAACCGAATCACCCTCGCTGATTCTGCTCGACGTGATGCTCCCAGGCCTCGACGGGCTCACCGTGTGTCGTGAAATTCGTGCAGTCAGCGATGTACCGATCATTTTACTTACGGCACGCGGAAGCGAAGCGGATCGAATCGCCGGGCTTGAAATGCACGCAGACGATTACGTGGTCAAACCCTTCAGTGTGCGTGAACTCGTTGCGCGAGTAAAAACCAACCTGCGCAGAACTCATGTCACCCGCCACGAAGAAAACCAACTGGGCGAAACAGCGCTCACCGCGGCCAATCCCGTCCGCACGTCCTCGGCCGCAGATTCCAGGTTTACGAACATGCTCCAAGTAGGCCAACTCAAACTGGATTTCGATACGTTTGAAGCGAGCTGGAATTCCGAGTTGATTGGCCTTAGCCGATTGCAGTTTGACCTCCTCGCGCTGCTCGCCAAACGCCCCCGCATGGTCTTTACCCGCGAGCACCTGCTTCAAGCGGTATGGGGAACCGATTTCACCGACGATGTGCGGACTGTTGACTCGATGGTGAAACGGCTGCGATCCCGGCTCAAAGCTGCCAACGCCCCCGCGGAACTGATCGCCAGCAAACGTGATCTGGGCTACTGCCTTGATCCTGCCGTGGCTGCGCCTTCGAGCTGACACATTCCTTTGCGAGGGTGATGCCAACAACATCACCGCCACAACTTGGCCCCACGCAAAAGGAAACTATGAACAACAAAACCAACTCCCTACCCCTCGTCGCACTGGTTCTCGCCGTAATTGGTTGCCTGTTTGCGGCTTTTGTTTTCGGGAAACAACAAAGCGAGGCAAACGGCGCTGTGTCCGACGCGCCAAGTTCTTTGGGAGTCCCTCTCAGCAGATCC
>JAYSVF010000197.1:0-8824 GCA_043718695.1 Acidimicrobiia bacterium
CGCTTCGGCCCGAACGAATCGCATTGAGTCGCCGGCCAAACCGCGCACATCATGCAAACTCGGTCGGCGAATGAGTTGCAAATTCACCACTGGCAGTTCATCGGCCAACCAGCGCTTTTTGAAGTACCCATGCAGCTGAAAGAAGTTTAGCGAGACACAGCCCTTGGCAATCGCGTCCATTCCGGCGAGGAGCAGCAACAGTTGCCCCGGTCCTAGCTCGTTGAGTGATTCGTCGAAAGCCATTTCCATAGACCACATTCGGTCACCGAATCGGCCGTTAATCAGCGCCGCGATCAATACCCCGTCGAGGGTCACACCAATCATTGAAGGCTCAAGACCAGCCCGACCTGAAAGTATGCGCGAATACAGTTTCATGCGCAGTGGGTGCCTGCTCATCGCCGCTGCGCTTTTATGTTTCCACGATCGAGTTTCTAACTCGGCATACGCTCCAAACAGTGATGAGGTGACTTCGGGTCCATTGGCCAAAAAGACTTCAACCTCACCGCTGGCATAGAGCTTTCGCACCTGTCTGCTCACGTTCGACCGCATTCGCTTCGACAGTGCCCGAAAGTACTCCCCTCCATCGGGCCAGATCAGCTGTACTTCGGAATAGGGATCAATTTCAACGTCACGAACCCGAAGAAATGGTGTGGCCATGTTGTGCGCGGCACGCCATAGGGGCGAATCTTGCTCTTGTGCACGCCATTCGAGCAGCGTCCAATCCCGTTCGTTTGCCACCAGATGGTTTAACAACGATTGAGCGACCACATCTTCGAAACCCTTTCGAGCCACGATTCCCGGACGATCCACATCGCTTGTGGCCATAAGTTCGAGTCGAGGGGCACCTCCTGCGCGGGCGGCCTGGCGCACGATTCCACCAAGCGCCGGGCTTTTGTGATCAATCCAATCCAAATGCTGGGAACCAATCACCTCATCGACACGAAAGGCAAACACTGCCCAGCCCAACAAGTGCGGGCCTGGATCGAACCCGACGAGCCCCAACTTCTCATCTTCGCCACGACCGTGCACAACAAACAACCGAACGTCCATACCCAAGGGATCACGTTCGGAATTCGACGCATAGGCAAGGGCGAACGCGGCAGTGGCGAAGGGAGATGGCCGCACCGAAGCGGCATTGACTTCGTCTAACTCCGCGCTAAGTGTTTCCAACGCCACGATTCCATCGTGGCGGGTAACGCTTAGCCCAGACCGCTTTACTCCCGAAGTCGTCGTCGAACCAAAAGTGGACGGGCGCCGACCAGTCACTTGCGCACTTGGTCCTCGCCAAAAAGAAGAAGGAGACATCAAAAAATCAAGCTGCGGAGCAGGCTAAACGCGCCCATCGGCGAGCAGCCGCAGACCATCAACGGAATTGGCATCGATTTTGCGAGAGGGGATCGGGTGCGCTTTTGCGACCTTGTCGTCGAGCTTTAACGTGGCTCCAATCTTGTGCACACCTACTTTTGCCGTCGCCAGCAGGCCCGTCTCAACCGGCGAAAGAAAACGGTACGGAACATGGGCTTTGGCTCGCAGGAAACGATTTGCCCGATACACCCGCGCTCTTCGTCGAGCTTCAGGCGTGTAGTGATCCGTCACCAGCGAAACATTGAACGAGTCAAGGTTGCTCACGCGATGCGGCGCGTTTTGTATCCACATCGCGCATTGTCCCGGTTCAAGGTCAAAAATTTCTGCTCGCTCATCAAAGGAACTTTGGTACGGAACATATTCTTGACGCACCCCGGCAAACACATCTTCCAACATCGGGCGAGACAACAGAGTTTCATCCTGTGCCGGGTAAACCCACACCCGTTTGCGGCCCCGAATGTGCCAAAGAAACGAAGGCGGACCATCAACGTGATAGTAAACCATGGCGTTGGGTGAGGAGATGAGCAGCGTGGCGTGGGTTTCATCAACCCGAAAACTGGGGTTCTGCGCTCGAACTCCTGCATACAGGGCGTCGGTTAGTTCCCGGAAACGTGGGTCCACCGCATCGATGTTGGTGATGTTTAACCACAACCGACCTTTTCGGACTGCTTCGAGAACGTCGACCCCAGAAACACCGCGGTGGACGACCTTTTCGTTGTCGGAGGAGTGCAAAGGGTCAAAACCCATCGTGAGGGCGTGCAGTAGATGTTCGGGGTGGTTCTCCACGATTTTGCCCAGCGAAACATCGTCAAACAGGTCCATGTCAGCCAGCTTGTGCGTAGCCAAAACCGTCCCACGACCAAACGCCGAGCGGGCCTCAGAGGTGAAAGAGACATCAGGATTCATCCCTCGATACAACCAGCCAGGAGTTCACGATGCAAGCGACTGCAAGAAAAGCCAGCAGAAATGAGCCCAAAGCCCTATATCGACCAAGAGTCCCTCTAAAGGCCGAGCGATAAAGCGCCGAAGAAATCTTCGTGCGTACCAGGCGAACCTCCAATTCGATGCTCCCGTCTCAACGAGGCTGGATATTCATTCCCCTGATCTTTCTCGCAGCGGTCGTTGCGGTTGGCAACGCCGCTCTAGCCAAAATACCTGCTGAACTGGTCGGCTCGGTGCGGCCATGGATCGCCGGGTTTGTACTCCTCTGTGTCGTGGGGCTCGGTGTGTGCACCCTGCTCTACGCCAAATCCTTAACTCGTCTCGACGCCTTCTTTGCCTCCGTTCTGCGTGACGGAAACGAAGTAGTCCTTGTCGTGGCAAATGGATTGGTTACCCACGCAGCGGGCGGATCCAATGAGGTTCTTGGGACACCAGTGGCATCACTCATTGGCAAGGCACTCACCGATTTCGCCCCAGATGAACAGGCTCGAATCACCACCCTAAGCCGACTCGGTGCAGCAAAACCCGGCGAATGCGTCCGCGGCGGCGTCTTTGAGTGGACAACGTCCCACGGGGGAATTCGGTTCATTGAACTGCGGCTTAGTAACTACCGGGCGAATCGTGCCATCCGTGCCGATGTGGTGACCATTACCGATCGAACGGCCGAACACGAACTTGAACAACGACTCGCCCGAGCTTCGGCCGCTGATCCATCGACCAATCTTCCCAACAACCTTCGGTTCCGAGAATTGCTCAATGTGGCGGTACACCGTGCTCGCCGAACTGGTGAGCATCTAGCGGTGATGTCTATCGTGGTCGACGAAGCCGATCAATTACGCGAGGCTTACGGCCAAGAGGTGGTTGAAACCTTATTCCATCAAGTAGCCGTTCGCCTTGGCTCGGCACTTCGCATCGAGGACTCCATCGGACGGATTTCCGCCAATGAATTCGCTGTGGTGCTCGCTGGGCTAGCCGCCAAAATCGGGCGGGCCTATGCCGTTGATGTTGCCGATCGGATCACTGCCGGGGTAGCAACACCGTTCTTTGTTGAAGGTAAACATCTCACCGTACGAGTGAGTATTGGCATTGCTCACCGGGCCAAGGGCGTTGCTGATCCAACGGCGGCGGAGCTGATGTCAGAAGCACACACCGCAATGCTCGAAGTGCGAGCGAACGCTGAGCGCTGGGGCGATCTCCACCCTGCGTGACACCACCTTGGACGGCATGGCTGTGGCTAACACGACACCGCAACGCCATACTCAGCTCTCTTCGAGGTATTCCTTCAGTTTTTGGCTGCGCTGCGGGTGGCGAAGCTTCGCCAAGGTTTTCGTCTCGATTTGGCGGATACGTTCGCGAGTTACGTTGAACTCCTTGCCCACCTGTTCCAGCGTGCGAGCCTGACCATCATCGAGCCCGAAACGTCGACGGACAACCTCTCGTTCGCGTTCATTGAGGCCCTCCAACGCTACGTCAACAGCTTCGCGTTGCATTGATCGCATTGCAGCTTCTGCGGGAGCAATCGCCGAAGCATCCTCAATGAAGTCGCCCAAGGTTGATCCGTCATCTTCACCGACGGGTGATTCCAAGGACACTGGGTCATAGGCGATGCGTTGGATTTCTCGCACGCGCTCTGGCGTCATCTCTACGCGAATCGATACTTCTTCTACAGAGGGTTCGCGACCAAGCTCTTGCAGCATCTCGCGTTGGGCCCGAGTGACCTTTTGGATGATCTCCACCATATGCACAGGGATGCGGATGGTTCTGGCCTGATCAGCTATCGCCCTCGTGATGGCTTGGCGGATCCACCATGTGGCGTACGTTGAGAACTTAAAGCCCTTCGTGTGATCAAACCGCTCAACGGCTCGCATCAAGCCGAGGTTGCCTTCTTGGATGAGGTCGAGCAGCGTCATGCCTCGGCCGGTGTAGCGCTTGGCGATTGAGACAACAAGGCGAAGGTTGGCATTGGTGAGCTCTTCCTTCGCTCGATCTCCATCACGCTTTGAGCGTTCCAGATTTCTGCGTTCCCGGAACTCGATGGTGATGAGTTGCCCATCTGCACTGAGCTCCGCGAGTTTCAACTCGGATTTAACTCCAAGCTCAATGCGCTTAGCTAGCGCTACTTCGCCATCACCCGTGAGAAGCGGAACTCTGCCGATTTCGCGCAGGTACAACCGAACCGGGTCTGAAGACCCGCCCCCCTGCCCCGTGTAGGCAGCCCGCATCTGGGACGACGTCAACTCGTCGTTTACTTCTCCGAATTCCCCTTGTGCAGCCATGCTGATAGCCAGGGTACCAACTGGCCCAGCGCCTCAGCGCGACCATTGCTCTCATGGAGATGCTCCATGAGCAGTTTGAGCTCACGAATCGTTGGCACGTTGGTGACATCACCCTCCATTGCCTCGGCTGTCAAAACCGCAATCGCTCGCTCGGTGGCATTGCCAATCATCAAGGCCACAGCGTCATCAGCCTCCGAAGAGGGGCCTTCAACCGCAACACGGTGTAACAAATTTATGGCTGCCACATCAGTCGGATCGACCTCCCTATGGAGGTTTTCCCTACTTCCTGGGTCATGGGCCACAGGGTCAGTATTTTTTTTGCCGTTCCCCGAAAGTTCATGTTCAGCGGCTCCCGAATCCTTGACCTGGACCCCATCAGGAAAGCCGTCAGAAAACTCGTTGGAGGATCTGGATACAAAATCGTCTGCCGCACGGATATCTCCGTGCGCGACAAGCAGCGCAAACGCGCGACCAAGTACGGGATCGGCGAAAAACGAAGTGTCGAGCCAGGGAACGATCCGAGGTGGGTCTTGAACCGCCCACCGTAGGGCCTCCAGCTCTGCAGGAGCAGCCTTTCGGGTGGCTGCGGCCCCACGGGTAGACGCGGAGCTTGCTCGACCGCCGACTTGACGAGGCGCCGCAGTTGGCCGAGCCTGGCTGCCACGATTGCGATCCCAACCCTGGCTCGAACCTCGCCCATTCCGTGTCTGGTCACTCCGAGCTCCACCCCATGATTGGTCACCGGTGGATTGCTGATCGTTTGAGCCTGACCCATAGGAGTCATACGAACCATAAGAACCATACGAACCCTGATCGTCGAAATTTGGCGGCGCCTCGTACCCTGGGTCACTGTTCCCAATCTGGCGCTCACCGTTTCCACCCGACGATCGACCAGGCGAATCCCGCGATACGCCGGGGCTTGACGCCGACGACCAGCCACCCGACGATCCGGGAGAACCTCCCCCATGCGTCCGGGCTTGGGGAGGTCCAGGAACCGGACGCTCTCGAGAAGTAGGCCCGGTACCAGGCTCCGTTTTATAGTTCTTTTTTGGCGCTTCTTTTGCTCCCCCGGCCTTCCCCGGTCGATCGGTTGGGTCGCCCATGGTTCGCTTCGTCAATCCAGCCAAGCCCCCCGCCAATGTGGCCGCCATGGTTTCCTCCGAGATCTGACAACTTGCCGCCACATTTCTGAGATATTGCTCACGGACAAGACCATTTGGGTGCTCAAATACCGCCTCCGCGGCCTGCTCAAACGCTCTAGCTCGCCCTTCGGGGCTTTTGAGGTTGGCGGAGGCCAACAGCCGCTCGATGCGAAACTGAAGAAATGGTCGGGCATTGCGGACAGCATCGGCCAGCGCTTCAGGATCCTTGCCAGCCAAGTCAGCTGGATCGGCTCCTGGAGGGAGTGACACCACATAGAGGTCGATTTCATAGGTGCGTTCCCAAACGTAGAACTTTGCCGCGGCACTTTGCCCGGCGTTATCCGCGTCGTAAGCCAAAACGATTCGCCGAGCAAAGTTCTTGAGGATGCGAAAGTGCTCATCGGCAAGCGCCGTACCGCAAGTGGCCACAGCTCGGGCCAGACCTGCTCGATGGAAACCAATGACATCGGTGTATCCCTCGCAGACAATCACTTCGTTTTCTGCAACGATTCCCGCCTTGGCCCAATTCAGTCCATAGAGCGTTTTGCTCTTCGAGTAGAGCTTTGTCTCACTTGAGTTCTTGTACTTGGGTCCTTCGGAAGCTGGCAGCTTTCTTCCGCCGAAAGCGATCGAATTACCCGAAGAATCGAAAATGGGAAACAAAATTCGGGACTGGAAAAAATCGTTGACCTTCCCGTTTTTGTTGGTGAACCCAAGACCCGTGTCACGGGCCACGTCAGTGGGGAGCTTCAACGATCGGACCAAAGTGTCCCAACCATCGGGCGCCCAGCCGATCCGAAATCGCCGGATTGCTTCGCCGTCATAACCGCGGGAACGCAAATACGAACGGGCAGGGCCAGCATCGGACCCATTGAGCAGTCGGTCGTGGTACCAGGCGGTGGCTTGTTCCATGGCCTCGAACAGCTTGGTTTTTCTTACCCGGTCTTTGTTGTTTGCCTCGTTGTCGTAGCGAAGGGCGATCCCAGCTTTAGAGGCCAACTTCTCAACCGCGCCAGCGAAGTCAAGATGATCGAGATCTCGGACGAAGGAAATCACATCACCTTTCGCTCCGCATCCGTAACAGAAATACACACCTTTATCGGGATTAATGGAGAACGACGGGCTTTTCTCTGAGTGGAAAGGACACAGGCCTTGGTATTGGCGGCCTACCTTTTTTAGGGCGATATGTTCGCCAGCAATTGCGACAAAATCGGTGGCCTCGCGGACCCGAGCTATATCCTCTTCAACGAACCCCACGACACACCTCCTTCATTGCGATTGCTTCATTGCGATTGCTTCTGACGCTTCTCTACTGAGCGCCGTCTGGACCCACCCGACATTCTCTCGGACCGGTATGACAATAGTGACCTGTTTCAGAAATTCGTTGCCGAATGACGGCCAGTAACGAAAGTGAACAAAGCATGAGTGTGAAAGGTTCTCATCTTGCTAAGGTTTTTCCTGGCACCCGGTGTCATCACAGCTGAGCGAAACCGGGTGGAGTTTCCGTTTGACATCTGAACCGACGAAGGCTGGGGGCCGACGGTATGAACCTACAAGCAGCGGCGGACACGCTTGGCGTGCACTACCAAACCGTGTACCGGTGGGTGAGGGAAGGACAATTGGCGGCCAGAAAAATCGGCGGGTCTTACGACGTTGATCCGTTCGAAGTCCAGCGCTTTTTGTCCCTTCGGCTAGTCCCCATTGCCCCACCTGAAAACTTGCGGGTTCGCGATTGGAATGCCCAACGGGAACGGTTCGAAGCAGCGTTACGTTCTGGCGACGAACTTGGAGCTCGTGAGGTCGTTGATCGTTTGAGTGAGGGGAAAGTTCCACTCGTGGATATTTGCGAAGAAATCGTCGCTCCAAGCATGCGAAACATTGGCGAGGCGTGGCACGCAGGGGAGGTTTCTGTTGCTCAAGAGCACCGTGCGACCACTATTGCTGAAGGTCTGCTCAACCGTTTGGCCAACAACCCGAGGGGTAGACCTCGAGGGACTGTGGTTGTTACTACGCCCCCCGGCGACCTACACGGCCTTCCTTCGACTATGGCCGCCGTGGTCCTCCGAGAAGACCGATGGAAAGTCCATCACCTGGGAGCCGACACACCTACCGACGATCTTGCAAAGTTCTCCTTAGACGTAAAGGCCGATTTGGTGGTGTTGTCGTCGACGCTCGCTTCTTCCCCTGAGGAAAGCCAACGCGTCAGCGAGGCACTCGATGCGCTAGGAATTCGAGTGCTCAGCGGTGCTCCAGGAAGCACATTGCGGACCCTGGTTTCTCAAGCGCGAACTTCAGCCAGTTCGGCCAAGGCCCCCTGATCAAGCCCTCAAAACGCTAGCCCTCGCTGGGATAACTCGTTCCGTGACCAAAACGCAACCAAAGACCAACTAATCAAAACCAACTAATTAAGAGCCAGACGCGAACCGCCCGAACGATATCGTTCGGGCGGTTTCTCGTTGATGCTGGTTGTTTGCTCAGCGACTCAAATCTCCAACAGCCAGACGTTACGCGGTACGCGCCGCTCCGGCACTAGCGCCCAACACGGCTTGGGCCGCAGCGAGACGGGCGATGGGGATCCGGAACGGCGAGCATGATACGTAGTCGAGGCCGGCGTTGTAGAAGAAAATGATCGATTCGGGATCGCCACCATGTTCGCCACAAACACCAAGCTTCAAGCCAGGCTTGGTCTTGCGTCCGTAACGAACGGAGTGCTCAACGAGTGCGCCAACGCCGGATTGATCGATGGTCTCAAACGGATTGCGCTTGAGTAGACCCTGCTCCAAGTATGCGGTCATCATGCGGCCTTCCACGTCGTCACGGCTGAAGCCGAACGTCATTTGGGTAAGGTCGTTGGTGCCGTAGGAGAAGAAATCGGCCTCTTCGGCAATCTCATCGGAACGCACCGCAGCACGGGGGGTTTCCACCATGGTGCCGATGGTTACATCGAGACGCTTTGCCGCTTTTGGATCCATCTTAGATTTTGCTTCGGTGATGGCTTCTTCACACCAGCCACGAGCACAGGCCAACTCTTCACGGGTAACGGTGAGCGGGATCATTACTTCGATAACGGGATTGCCACCCTTCTTCACACGCGCTGCG
>JAYSVF010000198.1:0-3690 GCA_043718695.1 Acidimicrobiia bacterium
GCAAGACGAAAAGGTCGACGGCACCCTTGAGCGGGAAACACAAGACACCTCAACAATGGCGGTAGTTCGGCGCGTCAAAGCCCGGGCACCTCGCATCGGCAAGGACCGAACCGCAGCAACGCTCCTCGACGCTGAACCAAAGCTCGCCAAACGCAACCGAAATGCCGCCAATGCCAGCAGCACCTCGGCGAGCGAGACTCAACGAACCAACGGCGCGAACACAACCAACGCGACCAACGCGACCAACGCCCCTGCGCTTCGACCTGCTGATCAGGTGCCTACTACCGACGTGGCATAACGGGAATGTTCCGTCGAAGGAAGTGTCGGCCGTTCGCCGATTCGCTCACGCGAGCCCTCGACTCGGGGGTCGTTGATCTTGCGTTACGCCGACACATGCGCGGTTGTCGCAGATGCAGTCAAGAGTTCACCCAATACCGACGTATCAATCGGGCAATGCATACCCTCGCCGCGGTAGTACCGGCTCCAACCGGTCCGCTGCGCCGAATCGCCCGCACGACCCGTCACCTGCTGTTGGGTGGGGCCGCCGGAAGTGTGTTGCTCGGCGTCGCTGGATGGCTGATCACCTCGGCAAAACGCCAAGCTTCGAAATAGCTGCGTTTCGCCGGGGGCAAAATCGACGCTTGGGCGCCAAGTTCGGGTGGTATCGTTGAGGCTCCAGAGTTTCCTTTGACGCGTCATTGGCCAATACGGTCGAGACTCGCCTAAAGAGCTACTGGAAGAAGTTCTGCAGAGGGTCGTAGCTCAGCTGGCCAGAGCACCGGTCTCCAACACCGGGTGTCGGGGGTTCAAATCCCTCCGGCCCTGCAAACCTTTTAAGAACACAGTTGCACCGCTCGGTGTAGCTGCCATCACATGATTTGCCCGATTTCCCCATTGGGTTGCAAGCGAGGAAGCACGTGAACCGAGAGACCAAGCGCCTTATGGAACGCCAGGGCCAGGTAGATGCAGAGGGTAATCCAACCCGTGCACCACGCCAGGCTCCGGCTGCCCGTGTAGCCCAAGAGCGCACCTCGGCCCCGCAGTATGTGCGCGAGGTTCGGGGGGAGCTCAAGAAGGTTGGCTGGCCCACCCGTGACGAGGTCAAGAACTACTCCGCCGTGGTTCTGGTAACGCTCGTCATCATGTCGGCCTTGGTGTTCGCTTACGACTTCGTGTTTGCTAAGGGTCTTTTGTTCCTGATCGATCGCTAGGCCTTGCCTGTTCCACTCGAACGGTGTTCTTTCGATCACTCGAGTGACCAGCAGCTTTAGCCTTTCCAAATTTTTGAGAACCCATGTCGAACGAGGATGAAGTGTCAGATCTTGAAGCAGTAAACGACCAGGCAATTGATGACCTGCTCGCCGAACACGAAGCATCATCCGCTGAAGCGCCAGCGGTTGAAACCGAAGAAGCTGCGCCCGTGCCGGCAATCAGCCCGTATGACAAGGCTGGCGCATGGTACGTAATCCATAGCTACGCCGGCTACGAGAACAAGGTCAAGCAGAACATCGAGAGCCGTATCGCCTCCATGAACATGGAAGAGCGAATCTTCGAAGTGGTCATCCCGCTCGAAGAGGTCATCGAATTCAAAAATGGCAAAAAAGTTGTTGTCCAGAAGAAGGTTTTCCCGGGCTACCTGCTTTGCCGCCTCGATCTTGATGATGATAGCTGGTATGTCGTTCGTAACACTCCGGGCGTAACCGGATTCGTAGGAAACGGCGCCAAGCCAACCCCGCTCAGCCGTAAAGAAGTTGAAGGCATCTTGCAGGTCAAGGTGGATGAAACCGGTGCCCCAACCACTCGCAAAGCCAAGCCCCGCTTGGAATACGAGGTTGGCGAAAGCGTCCGCGTTAAAGAGGGTCCGTTCGCCGATTTCACGGGCACCATCGCCGAAATCAACGACATTCAGCTCAAGCTCAAGGTGCTTGTCAATATCTTTGGCCGCGAGACCCCCGTCGAGCTTGATTTCGCACAGGTTGCGAAGCTGTAGGCTTAGGGGTCGCGTCAATAGGCACGTCTCGCAAGTGCGATGTTCCTGCATCCGGCTTCGCCGGACGAAGAACATTGTGCTGTGCTTGATTGATCCCTTGCCTTCGGCTAGGGATCTTGCCCGTTCGTATTTTTGGGTCACTCTGCGTTGGAGTGCGCCTGTCCATTTGTAAATGTTCCCGGATGGACCCGGGAGAACACCTGAGAGAAGACCGTCGTGGCAAAGAAGCAAGTCACCGCCATCGTGAAGATTCAAATTCCAGCAGGCAAGGCCACACCGGCCCCGCCCGTTGGTACCGCACTTGGTCCGCACGGCCTCAACATCATGGAATTCGTGAAGGCCTACAACGCCGCCACTGAATCCCAGGTCGGCACGATCATTCCTGTTGAGATCACCGTATTCAACGACCGCACCTTCACCTTCAAGCTGAAGACCCCACCAGCACCCGTGCTGATCCGCAAGGCCGCTGGAGTACCGAAGGGTGCCTCAAAGGTTGGTAAGGAAATCGTTGGTCAGATCACGATGGCTCAAGTTGAGACCATTGCCGAGACCAAGATGCCAGACCTCAACGCCATCGATATGGAGGGCGCCAAGCTCCAAATCATTGGTACCGCTCGTTCCATGGGTATCAAGGTCGTTGACTAACTGCTCCTGAAATAGGAGTCATTGGTGAGTCGTTCACGCTTCGCTCCCGGGCAACCGAGTTTCAAGGCAAAACGGCTGGCCGAGGGCTGGTCCGCAACACGCTGTTCCACTCTTCACGAGTTGGTTGTACCCGGGTTCGCCCGGTCAGTTTTTCCATAAACCCTGCCCAGCAAGACGACCTCGCTTGCTGGCAAACGAAAGGACGAGGGAGCCAAAATGGCGAATTCAAAGAAGTATGCAAATGCACTGAAGCGTTTCGACCGTGAACAGCTGTTCACCCCAATCGAAGCGGTAACCCTCGTCAAGTCGCTGGCCTCGGCCAAGTTTGATGAATCGGTTGAAGTAGCCGTCAAGCTCGGCGTTGATCCCCGTAAGGCTGATCAGATCGTTCGTGGCACCGTCGCACTGCCTGCCGGTACCGGTAAGACTATCCGTGTTGCGGTGTTCGCCTCGGGTGATGCTGCCCAGGCCGCCCGTGATGCTGGTGCCGACGTGGTTGGCGCAGACGATCTGGTTGAGAAGGTTCAGGGTGGATTCATGGACTTCGACCTGGCGATCGCTACTCCTGATCTGATGGGCATGGTTGGCCGTTTGGGTCGTCAGCTCGGCCCCCGTGGTTTGATGCCAAACCCTAAGACCGGCACCGTAACCACCGATGTTGGTCGTGCCGTTACCGAGTTCAAGGGCGGCCGTGTTGAGTACCGCACCGACAAGTTCGGCAACATTCACGTAGCCATTGGCAAGGCCTCGTTTGCACCTGAGGACATTGCCAAGAACTTCACCGCCATCATGGACGAGTTGCAGCGTGCCAAGCCTGCCTCGGCCAAGGGCAAGTACGTCCGCGGAATCACGGTCTCCTCGACCATGGGCCCCGGCGTGAAGGTAGATACCGCACGTCTCAAGCCTGAAGTTTGATTCCCTGCGGTTCTTGAACCGCTGAGTGCAAAAAATCGAATGCAACGCCCGGTGCTCTTCAAGCCCCGGGCGTTTTGCTTTCCCCGGTGCACAAACGTGTCGGACCAGCTCGACTGCCGTGCCCCGGCAAATCAGAATAA
>JAYSVF010000199.1:0-8774 GCA_043718695.1 Acidimicrobiia bacterium
GGTGAGTTAATCAGTGCGGTTGCTGCCATTGGCCACGAGTGGGGGCGTTCGGTTCCGGCACCGTTGAAAACTGGTGGCGTGGGTGTGAAAGAAATTCGGGCCATGACGAAAATCGTGGGTGTCGATGAAGCTTCCACGGCCCGTCTGGTCGAGTTGGCTGGGGCCGCAGGCTTGTTAGTGGCCGACGATTATGCCGGTCGCCTAGGTCCCACGCCCCGCTTTGATGAGTGGCTGAAGGAATCGGCGCTCGATCGGTGGATGGTGTTGGTTCGTACGTGGGCCGATCTTCCTCGTTCGCTGAGTGCCGTGGTGGGTATCGAAGAGGTTCGTGGTGAGCCGCCGTTGCAGGAACGCTGGTATTCCTCGCCCGATGAAATTTGGCGCAGGGCCCGAGTGATGGAAGCCGTTGCTTCTTCCACCACCGGTGAGCCGGTGGAGACGATGAGTGTGATGCGCCGGGCGCGCTGGTTTGGTCCGGGGCGTTGGGGTGACGGGTTCGACGGTTTTGACGCCACCGAACTGTTGATGGTCGAAGCGGCCTTGGTTGGGGTAATGAACGGTGGGGCAATGACTCCGCTAGGTCGTGCCGCGCTGTTTGGATCTGCCGACGATGTCGCCACGATTGCTGCCTCGATGTTTGCGGCGCCGGTGTCCACGTTTACGGTTTCGGGCGATCTCACCGTTTTGGCTCCAGCCGAGCTTGATGCCACAACTTCGGGTGAACTGTCGCTGATTGCTGATATCACCTCGAAGGGAACCGCGAGCGTTTACAAGATCACTGAGCTTTCGTTACGGCGAGCCTTTGACGGTGGTCGCACCCCCGAGCAGATCATGGCCTTTCTGGAGGTACATGCTCGTCCTGGAGTGCCTCAACCGCTGCGGTATCTGGTTGACGACGTAGCCCGCAGATACGGCTCTGTCCGCATTGGTGCCGCTACAAGCTATGTACGCGTAGAAGATGCGGCGTTGTTGGCGGAGATGGTTCGATCGAAGAAGTTGACGAAATGCAAGTTTCGTTTGCTGGCGCCGACGGTTGCTGTGTCCCCGTTGGTTTCCGCAAAAGTACTAAGTGCACTTCGTGATGCCGGATTTCTTCCCGTTGAAGAAGGTCCTGATGGTTTGGTTCTTTCGGGTAAGGCTGAATCGCGTGAAACATCACCGTTCACTCGCCACCGCCGCACCATTCCAACCGGTGCCAACGCTATTTGGGCCTCGGTTGCTGGCGGCTATGCGTCGTCGGCCAACTCCACCGATGCCACCTCCAAACCGGCCCCAAACATCGGCAAAGTCATCGACCGTCTCCGCGGCTACAAACCCCCAACCCTGTTGTGACTCGGTGCTTCAACGAGCCCTTTGTTGAGACAGAAATCCTCGTCACGTGCCGGGAGTTTCCGGGTCGCATGGCACAACACTTCGTGAGGCCCTAATGTCAACCGCGTAGAGCGCAGCATTGTTGGAAACAAAATCAAAATTTGCACCTCTCAGGTGCCCATTCATGGAGGTAGATATGTCGAAAACAACCAAGTTCCTTCTTGCGGAGAAAGACATTCCCGAGGCGTGGTTGAACATCGTGCCGTTCCTGCCAAGCCCGCCTCCTCCAGCGTTACACCCAGGTACCAAACAACCAGCAGGCCCCGAAGACTTTGCGCCGCTGTTTCCGATGGACCTCATCATGCAAGAAGTCTCAATGGATCCCTATGTGGAGATTCCTGAAGAGGTCCGCGAGGTTTACAAAGTTTGGCGCCCCACCCCGTTAGTACGTGCACATCGTTTAGAGAAAGCACTTGGAACCCCGGCCCATCTCTATTACAAGTACGAAGGCACCTCACCGGCTGGTTCCCACAAGCCCAACACCGCAGTGCCGCAGGCCTATTACAACGCCAAGGCCGGAGTCACCAAGCTCACGACCGAGACTGGTGCCGGTCAATGGGGTACAGCCTTGGCGTTTGCTGGTGCACAATTTGGCCTTGATGTTGAGGTTTGGCAGGTTCGCGCTTCCTATGATGCAAAGCCGTACCGCCGCTTGATGATGGAAACTTTTGGCGCAACGGTGCACCCTTCGCCTTCTGATCTTACGGCCAGCGGACGGGCGTTCCTAGCGAATGATCCTTCATCGCCGGGCTCACTGGGTATGGCCATTTCCGAAGCGGTTGAAGTTGCTGCCACCGGTGGCGATTCGATTCGTTATGCGCTTGGATCGGTGTTGAACCATGTGCTGATGCACCAAACCGTTATTGGGTTGGAGGCACTCAAGCAGTTTGAGATGGCTGGGGAGTATCCCGACCTCATTTACGGTTGTGTTGGTGGCGGTTCTAATTTTGGCGGATTGACCTTCCCGTTCCTGCACCAAAACCTCACGGCTGGAAAGACCACGCGCATCGTTGCCGTTGAGCCCGCCGCCTGCCCATCCATGACCAAAGGTGTGTACGCGTACGATTTTGGTGACACGGCTGGCATGACGCCACTTATGAAGATGCACACCCTTGGCAAAGACTTCATCCCCGACACGATTCACGCTGGAGGGCTTCGGTACCACGGCATGAGCCCACTGGTAAGCCACATCTACGAGTTGGGCCTTATCGAAGCAGAATCGAAAAATCAGTTGGACTGTTTTGCGGCCGGTGTGCAATTCGCTCGCACCGAAGGAATCATCCCCGCACCGGAACCAACCCACGCTTTGGCGGCAATGGTGCAAGAAGCCTTGCGTTGCAAAGAGACTGGCGAGGAGAAGGTAATCCTCACGGCACTCTGCGGCCACGGCATGTTGGATCTCGCAGCGTATGAGAACTACCTCGCCGGAAACCTCGTCGATTATGACTACCCCGAGGAAGCCATCAAAGCCGCCCTCGCTGGATTGCCTTCGGTGTAACTCTTCATCGCAAAGAGTTCGCTTTTACGGTCTCAAACCACGAATTCACAAAGCCGAAGTGAAACGCAACATCAGCCGTCTCAACAACAATCCCTATCGAGACGAGTACCTGGCCTGGATGAAAACCTGGAGCTAGTGCAGGGACTGCAATTGCGAACCATACCGAAATTGTGCAATTCCTTGAGCGAACGCGGGCGAGAAGAGTGGCGAACACTGCAACCAAACGTGTTGGATTGGGTGCTTAACAAGCACCCAATCCCACAGGTTTCTTCGGTTGAAGTCTGGGTTTAGGCGTCGTGCACGGTGAGGAGGTTGTCGGCGTGTTGAGCGCGGAGAACTTTTTTATCGAACTTGCCGACGCTGGTTTTCGGGACGGCTTCAATGAAGGCCCAGCTTGCTGGAATCCACCATTTGGCGACGCGCTCGCCGAGGAAGGTTTTCAAGTCCTCGATGGTTCCAAGGTCGGGAGAGACGCCTTCGCGGAGGACCAAACAACCCATGGGCCGCTCATCCCACTTGGCATCAGGGATACCAATGACGGCAGCTTCCAAAATAGCCGGGTGAGCCATGATGACGTTTTCCAGATCGATCGAGCTGACCCATTCGCCACCGGATTTGATCACGTCTTTTGTTCGGTCGGTGATGCGGAGGTAGCCGTGACCGTCGACGGTGCCCATGTCACCGGTGCGCAACCAACCATCACGGAACTTCTCCGGTGTGGCATCGAGGTGATAGCTGGAGGTCACCCAAGAACCACGAACTTCGATCTCACCAATCGTCGAACCATCATTTGGCGCAACCGTTCCGTTTTCGTCGGACACGATACGCATTTCGATACCAGGAAGGATGCGACCGGCCATGTCGTGGTAGTCCATGGCATCTTCAGGGGCGACGTACTTGTGGGGCTTGGCGAGCGTGCCGAGCGGTGATGTTTCGGTCATGCCCCAGCCCTGCATGATTTGCAATCCGTACTTATCTTTGAAGCGCTGCATCATCACTCTCGGCACGGCTGAACCACCGGCAGTAACCGAACGCAGCGACGACAAGTCCAAGTTGCCCTTTTCGCCAAAGTTCCACAAATCGTTCCAAATAGTGGGAACGGCCATCGTTACCGTCGGCCGGGTTTGAATGATGGCGGCGGCGAGTGGTGCGGCTTGGAGGTACTGCTTGGGGAACACGAAATCGGCGCCGGCGAAGAAGCCCGAATACGGTGCACCCCAGGCGTTGGCATGGAACATTGGGACGATTACCAGGCAGGTGTCGTTTTCGTTGAGACCCAGCATTGGCGCACCTAGTGAGGCGAGCGAGTGCATGTAGGTGGAGCGGTGGCTGTAGGCGACGCCCTTGGGATTGCCGGTGGTTCCCGACGTGTAACACATGGCGGCGGCGCTGGTCTCGTCGAGATCCTCGGGCCAGGCGAAGTCTGGTGATTCTGCGGCGATTGCCGTTGCGTAATCGACAGTTTTTGCTGACGGGAATGCCTCAGTGAGCATCGAGTGATCGCCCTCGCCAATGACCATGAAGTGGGTGACGTTGGGAAGCGTTCCGGCCACCTTGCACAACAGCGGGATCAGTGAGCCGTCGATGATGATGACTCGATCGTCGGCATGATTCACGACGTAGGTCAACTGCTCAGGGAACAAACGGATATTGAGTGTGTGTAATACGGCGCCCATCGAGGGAATGGCTAGGTAGCACTCAAGGTGTTCCTGATGATTCCAGCTGAACGTGCCAACCCGTTGGTCACTGTCGATGCCAAGTTTTCTGAGCGCGTTAGCGAGTTTCCCGGCGTTGGCGATCACTTGGGCATAGGTCGAGTGGCGCAGGGTTAGCGCGCCGGTGATCGTGTCGAAGGTCTCAATCGTGGTTACCTTCGAATCGGGAAACACTGTTTTTCCACGGCGCAACATGGCGGTAACCAACAACGGATAGTCAGACATCGTGCTTTTCATGACCACCACGTTAAGCGATCTGCTGCCGAGATTCGTAGTTTGCGGCGAGAGCGTTTGTGTCTAGCCGGTCGCGCCGTCGATGGCTTCTCGGAGGAGGTCGGCGTGGCCGTTGTGGCGGGCGGTTTCTTCGATCATGTGGAGCATGATCCAACGGAGACTTATCGGTCCACCGGTCCTTCGATCGGCCTTTGCCGCTATTGCATCAAAAGAATCTGCCGCTTCCACTGCTGCCCGACTCCTTTCGCACGCAACTCGGTACAGCTCCATCAGGTACCCCGGCTCGTCGTCTGCTGCAGAATGCCAATCCCAATCGTTGTCTTCATCAAACGGTGCACTTGCCCATGGTTCCGGATCGCCGAGGCCAAGAAAATCGTCTTGAAACCAACTGTCCTCCACCAAGGCAAGATGTTTGATAAGCCCGGCTAAGGTCATCGTTGACGACGCAACGGTCCGTCTCAGCTGCTCATTGCTAAGCCCACTTACTTTCGATTCGAAGATTGTTCGCTGTTCATCCAGGAACTCACAAGTCATCGTCCGCTCGTCATTGACCTGATTGGGAAATCGTTGCGTCATCTCGCAACCGTAACGCCAGAAGGACTTGCGATGCTCAAACATTTTAGACAGCAGATGCTCACCTCAATGGACGAACAGCGTCGAGGATGAGGCTTGAATATTGACCGAACCAACAAAATGTCCTAAAATCCAGACAATGAAGTATGAAACCCGAGCTCCCGAAGATCTTGGTGCTGCAGTTGCAGAGTTCCGGGCCGTCAGAGGCTTGACCCAGGCTGAGTTAGCCGATCGAACTGGCTTGCACCGAACCTATCTCTCAGGAGTGGAGAGCGGAGCGGTGCCCGAATACGTTCGTCGCTACTTCACTCTCCTCCATGCGCTAGGTCTAAAACTCGAAATCAGTGAGCGATGAAACGGCTTGCGGTCTGGCGGGATCAACGATTGCTGGGCTATCTAACCGGTGCCGGCTCAACTATCCGGTTCCTTTACGAGGCTGAGATAGTCGACCAGTTCGGCCTTGGGCGACCAATCATTTCCATGAGTTTGCCAACGAGTGCCTCGGCGTTCTCTGATCGTCAATGCCGACCATTCTTTGATGGGCTACTCCCCGAAGGCCAGGCGCGACGGATCATCGCTTACGACTTAGCGATACCCGAGGCCGATACGTTCGCAATGCTGGCTGTCCTCGGTCGAGAGTGTGCCGGTGCGCTCGCCGTTCTTCCCGAAGGAGAGGAACCGCTTCTGGCGGCTTCGGCTAAAGCACTCCCTGCGCTGAGCCGAGCGGAAATTGATGCCCTAATCGCCAATCTGCGCTTCGAACCCTTTGGGTCGGGCGCAGGACTTCGGGTTTCGTTGGGCGGCGTGCAGGAAAAGCTCTTGCTAACCGACCTTTCGGCGGACATTGGCACTAGGCACGAAACCGAAAAGCGGTGGGTGCTTCCGACTGGTGCTGTTACCTCGACCCACATTCTCAAACCAGAAATCGCTGGGTTGGTGGGCAATGTTGCCAACGAGGCGCTCTGTCTCCGCTTTGCCGCCTTGGTGGGGGTGATCGCCTCAACGTGTGAGATAGCTACGTTTGGCGATCGGCAGGTGCTCGTAGTTCGGCGATTCGATCGGACCAAAGGCGAAGGGGGCATCATCGAGCGGATGCATCAAGAAACTGCGTGCCAAGCCTTGGCGGTGCCCGTCGCATCGGTGACTCGAAAGTACCAAGACGCTGGAGGGCCGAGCCTGGCAGATATTGCTCAACTTCTGCTTCGTTGGGCTGATCCATCCTGTCTTGAACAGCTCTTGAAACAGTGCGCAATCCACGCGCTGGTTGGCAATGCCGATGCCCATGCCATGAACTTTTCCTTCGTGCTTTCACCCACCGGTGAAGTCTCAGTTGCCCCGATGTACGACGTGTTCTCAACCATTGCCTACCCACACCTCACCACGACCCCGGGAATGTTTATCGGTGGTTGTCGAGATATTCGATCAGTTACCCGAGTGAATTTGCTCGACGAGGCCGTCTCCTGGGGTCTCTCTTTGCAAGGAGCAACAGAAATTCTCGAATCGGTATTTGCTGAGGCACAGAATTCCTTAGAGCTCGCTCTAGACCAAGTACCAGTGGCAAACCAACTGTCGGATCTTCTCCGAAATCGAATAAGTACGTTTACGTAACTATCGGCGGTCTTTCGAAAATGAACCGCATCTCAATGTGCGCTTAGTAATTGTGCTTTGTTGTCGGCAATGTGGCGGGCATCGCGGAGGTAGAGCTCATCATGTCCTTCATCGATGTGAGCTTGGAAACCAGCGTGCCCCGCTGCGGCGAATGAACAGATGGTGTCGACCATCGCAAGAACGCGTTGGTGCGCCTGATCAAGTACTTCCTCAATCCGGTCAGTTCCATAGGCCGCACAAAGCAACGGCAGGCGACGACCCTGGTCCGTCAGTATTGCGAATCCATCGAGGTTAAGCGGCGAGACAAGAGGAACCCAACGGTACGCGAGGTAGCCAAGATCCCAAAGCCGTGGACCGGGATGCGCGGTATCGAAGTCGAACACCCCAACGACCTCCCCATCGCGGATCACACAGTTGTACGGCGCGAAATCTCCATGACAGATCACCTCGACGGGAGAACGAGCAGGCAGAAACCAAGGGTAACCCGAGCCATCGAATCCGGTTGTCGCGTCGTGAAGCCGTCGCAGAAGTTTGGCTGCCGAAACCATGGCCTGATCGGTGCGAAATGTTTCGGCAAGTGGGTAGTCGGTTGTTTCACCGTCCAGAAACGAAACCGTCTCAGTTCCGTGATCGGCATCAACAGAAATGAATCGTGGGGCACCATCAAAGCCGACAGATTCCAAATGCTGAAGCAGCGAATGAACCGAGACACTGTGCGATCCAGTCGGGCGAATCGCCGTCGCACCGATTCGAATCACCTCATTGAGACCGCCCTTCATCAGTTCAGGCTCGCCGTCGTTTCCGTCCACCCGAACAGTTTGGTCGAAGGAATGCAAAAGATGTCTGTGCTTTGTCAACCCGGATGAGTTACAATGCAGCCATGAGTTCACTGGCGAATGTGAAGGTCTCGAATCGAGGGCAAATGAGTCTGCCGGCGTCGGCTCGGAAGCGGTGGGGTTTCGATGATGGCGGTGAAGTGGGTGTTATAGATCTCGATGGCGCCTTGCTACTGGTTCCGGGTGGTATCCAAGCAGCAAAACGAGCTCTGCATTCGGCGATTAGCGAAGGGCGGTACGAACGTGCTGTGGCCCAGATCGTTGACCCTGACTTGGCGAATTAAGTGCCTCCAACAACCAACATCGTTTTGGATGACCGGTTGCTTCTCGATTATCTCCTCGAAATGCCGACAAAGGAATTACGTCAAGCCGTGCAAAAACGAACGGTTTTCACGACAGGATTTTGGTACTACCGGTTGTGTCACGCCGTTCGTTCAGACACGGTGACCGGTGCGTTATCAGGCCCGTTTGAGAAAGCGGAAAGGCGTGTCAGGGAATTGGCGTCGGTTGCGCTTGTGAAACTTCCGGAAAACGTCGGCCTGCTGAGCCTTCGCGAACTTGCCCCAATGATGGCTGAAGGTGTTGAACGCCACCGGTTGAACGTAATGTCTTTAGAGGCGCTAGCTGCTGCGATGAGTCTGAATGCAGAAATCGCCATGGCTGTGGGAAGTGAAAACCCGCTGCTCACTACCGCCGCGAAGGCGGAAGGCCTAAAGGTAAGGATTGTAAGGGTTTGACACTTTCCAGGAGCCCCAGAACGCGCACACGCACTAGGCTCGACCGCCGTGAGTGGTGGACCGTTGATTGTGCAGTCAGACCGGAGTTTGCTGCTTGAGGTTGACCATGAACTGGCGGAGGAGTGCCGAGCGGCGATCACCCCGTTTGTGGAGCTGGAAAAGGCGCCCGAGCATGTGCACACCTTACGCCGCTCGCACTGTG
>JAYSVF010000200.1:0-3676 GCA_043718695.1 Acidimicrobiia bacterium
CTGATTTCACGTCGAGATCAGTCCTCAATGATTTACGACCCCTCCATCAATCCATTTCGAGGGTTTTCCTTTAGGTTCATTTCCCGTGGGCCACAAATACTTTAGGTATCGATTCCCTTAGGGATATCTTGAGTCAAGCGCACGACGCGTTAGGGCGATGACTACTGCGTGCCACATTCTACGATCTCGACCGCGAAAATCCGCTACCCGGCGACGTTTCTCGGTCTGTTTCTCATCGTTCTGAGCGTTGGAACCGCGATAAACCGCCGAAACGCACAAGCTGCGAAAATTGATCGAAGGCTGGCGAGCACCTCTTCAGCGAGAGCTCAGGCAGTGCAAAACGAGTTCGAAAAAGCCAGCACTGCCGCTCTCCTGCTATCGAGAAACACGGCATTCAGTGAGTATTCTGAAGCCGACTACCTGTCCCGAATAAAGCCGTTGGCCGCGCAGGAAGTCGAACGCTTAGTACGGAACCGAATACGGAGCGAGTCAACGCTCCGTTACTTGGAATCGCTCTTCACTGGTCGCGTAGGCGAGGCGTGCTTGGTCAACGGATTGGGTCGCGAACTTGCAAAGGTTGTTAGTGGTCGGGTTTCACCGCCCAACGAACTCTCCGTCGAGGGAATTCCAACACAATTTCTGCAACCAGCATTGGCTTTGCGGTCGGGAGAGGTTCACCAGTCGGGACCTTCCATTTCAACCGACACAAACATTTGGGTCGTTGGCCATTCGACCCCACTCCCCTTCCTCCACAATTCCAAAGCCGTTTTACATTTCGAGGTTTCGCTGCAAAGTTATGGTGAAAGACTCCACTCAACCGCAGATGAATCCAATGTAAAGGTACAGCTTGTGGACAGAGCCACCGGCGCGATCGTTGTTGGATCCGATGGGACGCTTTTCCCTAAACCTCCGGCTTCCAAAAACTCTGAACGAAACGAAAACCTTACCCCCTACTTCTGGCTTACTCCGCAAGAACATCCCATTGGTGTCTTTACTCGGGGCAATCGGAGACTCTCCGTCAACCAGATCGACCAGGGGCCCAATAATCAAAACAACTGGCTCGTGGTCACCTCCGGGCCCTATCTCGGCTCGCCGTTCTCGATTTCCGCCATGGCCGGGCTCCCCATTTGGCTTGCTCTCAGTGGATTCGCAGCGCTGTTTGGAGGCTTGCTGGCTTCGCAAATTTACGTTGGTTACCAACAACGTGCCGCGAACTCTGACGCTTTAACCGGTTTAGCAAATCGACGGCAACTAACGGAAACGCTAATCTCCGTCAGCCCTGCTTCTACCGTTTATGCCGCGGTCATCGTTGACCTAGACCGCTTTAAAGAGGTCAACGACGTGTACGGCCACGATACGGGTGACGCCCTGCTTGTCGCGGTCAGCCAACGATTGACTGACCATATACCGACTACCGACTTGGCATTCCGGCTTGGCGGTGACGAATTCGCGGTAATCCTCCAAAGCCAACAAACCGAGGACGAACTGATAACGCAGGCCCGGGCGTTACACGAACAACTCGTTCGCCCTTACCTAATCAACGGGCTCCGAATCGACATCGAGGCCAGCCTCGGCGTAGCCATTGGTTCACCCGAATCGATCAGCGGCGCCGAACTTCTCCTCCGTGCCGACCAAACCATGTACACCGCTAAAAAGCTTCACCAAGGCATCGCGGTATTCCAAATCGGACCTGAATCCCGAGGACAACAACAACTTGTCATGCTTGGGGAACTCCGCAGAGCCATCGAAGAGCACCAATTAGTCGTCTACTACCAACCAAAGATTTCCTTTGCGACCGGCGAAATTCATTCGATGGAGGCACTAGTGCGCTGGCAACATCCCTCACGAGGACTGCTCGCCCCGGGAGCCTTTATTGAGTTTGCAGAAGAGACGAGTTTAATACATCCACTTACTTTAGAGGTTCTCGACCTCACCTTACGGCAGATCAGGAGGTGGAACAGCGCGGGCGAAGAAGTGAAAGTCGCCATCAATATTTCCACTCGATCACTGCTTGACGACGAATTCATTCCAGCTTTGCTTAAGCTTCTCGCTCATCACCAGTGTCAACCATCTGTTCTCCAGTTTGAAATAACGGAATCAACGCTTATGCATGATCCTGACCGGGCTCTGCAGCTTTTGGCGCGCATCCACGATCTCGGCATCGAAATTTCTATCGACGACTTTGGAACCGGGTACTCATCGCTTGCGCATCTGATAGACCTAAAAGCACAGGAGCTGAAGATTGATCGAGCGTTTGTGTCAAGAATGACTACCGATCCAGCGAGCGCTTCCGTGGTTCAATCAATCATTGCGCTCGGCCACAACCTTGGCATGAGAGTGGTTGCCGAAGGCGTCGAAGACCACGCAACAGCACGTGATCTCTGCCTAGCTGGATGCGATATCGGTCAAGGCTACCTCTGGAGCAAACCAGTTCCAGCCGTGGCCGCATTCGATGCCAGGGGAGAATGTTCAGTCCACTTCAGCCTTATCGGGGTTTAGCCAATCAATAGTCAATTCCCGCTGAGCGAAACAACGTTTACTTGGGCTTTGCAGATGCCTTGGTTCCAGCGGGTTTTGCGGTCTTCTTGACCAGAGCCATAGGCGCTTTGGGCGCGTCGGCGAACATGGCGAGTGCGGCAGCGTCAGCCTTTTTGAGTGCGCGGGCTGCGGCCTTTTCGGCCTTGAGTTTGGCGTCGGCGCGTTCTTTGTTTTTGGCTCGGTTCGCTTCAACTTCCTCGCGGCTCGGTCCGCGATCAATCAGCAACGAGGTTTGGGTCATCTTTGCGGATTCACCAGGGATCGGCGCGTCGACCGGACGCGCACCAACTTTGGCTCCCTTGGCCAGCAAGGGTTTCAGGAACCGACCGGTATGGCTGGTTGGGTGTTCGGCCACTTGCTCAGGGGTACCTTCACACACCACGAGTCCGCCACCGGATCCACCTTCGGGGCCCATGTCGATGATCCAGTCGGCGGTCTTGACCACATCAAGGTTGTGCTCGATCACAATCACCGAGTTGCCCTGATCCACCAAGCGACTCAACACGTTGAGCAGGCGACGGATGTCTTCAAAGTGCAAACCGGTTGTGGGTTCGTCGAGCACGTACACGGTTTTGCCGGTTGAACGCTTCGCTAATTCGGCACTGAGCTTTACGCGCTGGGCCTCACCGCCAGACAGTGTGGTGGCTTGCTGA
Organism: Acidimicrobiia bacterium; assembly: GCA_043718695.1. Taxonomy (GTDB): domain Bacteria; phylum Actinomycetota; class Acidimicrobiia; order Acidimicrobiales; family JANYDT01; genus JANMZO01. The sequence continues at coordinate 3,192 of JAYSVF010000200.1, forward strand.
CCGAGACGGATATAGCCGAGGCCCACATCGACCAGGGTTTGCATGTGTCGGGAAATGTTGGGCTGGTTCTCAAAGAACGTAACCGCTTCTTCACACGGCATATCGAGTACTTCGGCAATGTTTTTGCCCTTGAAGGTCACATCGAGCGTGTCTCGGTTGTAGCGCTTGCCTTTGCAAACTTCGCACGGCACGTACACATCGGGCAGGAAGTTCATTTCGATCTTCAACGTGCCGTCTCCCGAACAGGCCTCGCAACGGCCGCCCTTCACATTGAAACTGAACCGGCCTTGCTGATAGCCACGAACCTTGGCCTCATTGGTGCTCGCAAACAATTTCCGAACATGATCGAACACGCCCGTATAGGTCGCTGGGTTGGAGCGTGGGGTTCGGCCGATCGGTGACTGGTCGATGGCGATGACCTTGTCGAGCACTTCCATACCGTCAACACTCTTGTGGAGGCCGGGGACGGTTTTTGCTCGGTAGAT
>JAYSVF010000003.1:0-14262 GCA_043718695.1 Acidimicrobiia bacterium
GCGCGGGCATGAAGAGTTTGTGCACCACAGCTTGATGTTGCGAGTGGGTCCGGTTGCTGCCTGCGCCCGATTTGCGTTGCGGGTACGCACTCCCGAAGATGTTGATGCGGCCGAAGCGTTCCATGTGGCGCAGGGCTGCAAGGTTCGCAGGTATCCGGCGGGGGCCACGCTTGGTGTTGGTCCAACGGTTCGAGTGCAGGATCCCTTTGGTTTCGTTGTGGAGTACTTTCACGAAATCGAGTGGACGGGGCATCATCACCAGCGTTACGACCTCCAAACGGGAGCGGCGATCAGCCGTCTCGATCACATCAATTTGGTGACCGACGATGTCGAAGGCTCTTTTCAGTGGTACTCACAGCTAGGTTTTGGATTGTCGGAAACTATCGAGGACACCGCATCGGGCAAACTGTTTGCGACGTGGATGTTCCGCAAGCAAACCGTGCATGATGTGGCCACCACGCAGGGATCATCTCCGCGCTTACATCATCTGGCCTTTGCCGTTCCGGCAGCGCATCACATTTTGCATCTGGCCGACGTGATGGGCTCGGTAGCGGAACAAGACTGTTTGGAGCGTGGGCCGGGCAGACACGGGGTGTCCAATGCGTTTTATCTGTATCTTCGCGATCCCGATGGGCATCGAGTAGAGATTTACACCACCGATTACTACACGGGTGATCCTGGTCATCAAACGTTGCGTTGGGATGTGAATGATCCCCGCCGTCGCGACTTTTGGGGGAATCCAGTAGTGCCTCGCTGGTACGACGAAGCCAGCCGAGTGCTTGACCTTGATGGCAACGTGGAGCCGCTGCGTGAGAAGGCTTCTGATGAGAAGGCTATTACCGTTGGTGCCGATGGGCTTGGTGTGACTAGGCCTGCTTCTCGCTAGTGTCGAGCTATGGTCAAAGCAATATCGACGTTTCCTGACCCGCTCACGGAAGAGATTGTGGCGTTGTTGCGCAGTGTTGCCACGGCCACGTTGGTCGCCCAGCTCCAGAAGCGCGGGATCCGCAATACGTTCTTCACTGGTCTGGCCCCGATCAAGAGTGGTCAGCGGATGATTGGCACGGCAAAAACGCTTCGCTACGTTCCTATGCGCGAAGACCTTTTGCCAGCGTTGCAACACGGTGTCAATGCGCAGCGCCGAGCCGTGGAGACGATCGAGCCCGGCCAGGTGCTGGTGATCGAGGCCCGGAATAGCCCTGAAGCGGGAACCATTGGTGATGTGCTGTCGATGCGTGCTCTGGCTCGTGGTGCGACGGGAATTATCACAGACGGATGCGTGCGTGATAGTGCAGCGGTGCGCGAGCTGGATATACCCGTGTACTTACAATCTGCCCATGCCGCTACGTTGAGCCGCGATCATCTACCCCTTGACATTGATGTGCCAATCGCCTGTGCCGGGGTTTTGGTAATGCCGGGTGATGTGATTGTCGGTGACGACGATGGTGTAATGCTGATTCCTGCTGCACTAGTTGGCGAGGTGGCACGCGATGCCGCGGAACAAGAGCTTCGCGACGCCTGGTCGTTCTCCCGAGTTGCAGCGGGTGAAAGCACCATCGGCGTGTTCCCCATCAGCGAAAAACGCTTGGCTGAATACGAAGCCTGGAAAGCCGCGCGACCCTAAGCGCGCGAAGCATCATTGGCGTCTTGGCGTGCGTTGATCGCGTCCCGAAGGTTGTTTTTGTTGATGCGAAACTCGGGATCGATTTCTTGGTACTCCACGCTCAGCATCACGTTGGCAGCATTGGCTCCTAGAACGGTCTCGGTGGCTTCGAGAATGGCGGCCAGGAAGCGTTGCTTTTGCTCCGGCGTTCGCCCCGCGCCAAGCCGAGCCGCAATTGCGATGAACGTGTTGTTGGGGTGTCCGTCACCAATCCGATAGGCGTTGCGTGGTTCGGCGCGTGTGCGTAGAGCGTCGATTGGAGCGATACCGGTTGCGAGTGCTGCGTGGTGGATCGCGTCGACGAGCGATTGGATGTTGATCAGAGAATCCAGATTGGTCGAATACTCAACGATCAAATGAGGCACAGCTCAACCTTAGCGGTGCACTCTGCATCGAATGCCGACGGACCGACTTCGTCACCCGAACCGGCGGTGCTGTTATCCAACCGGCAACCGGGGATGAATCAGACTCCTGGCTGCAAAATGGGTGTTACCAGGTAACTTGGAGGGCATCGGGGCCGCGGAAGGTGATGTTGGGAAAGTAGGAAAGTGATTGGTCTTCAACGAGGCGTAGGGAGGGGAGTCGTTGGGAGAGCAGCTCAAGCACTATGCGCGCTTCCATTCGGGCTAAGCCTGCGCCGAGGCAGAAGTGAATGCCCTTGCCGAACGAGATGTGTTGGTTGGCGTTCGCTCGGTGAATGTCGAAGGTCTCGGGGCTTTCGAACAAGCTTGATTGATGGTTTGCTGCGGCAAAGTTCAGCAGCAGACGAGTGCCAGCGGGTAGGTCAATCCCGCGAAGCGTTGTGGGTTGCGTGGTGATCCGTCGCCAGGAAACTTGGCTGGATTCAAACCGCAAGGTTTCTTCTACGGCGGCGGCGGCGAGTGATTGATCTGCACACAGAGCATCCCATTGGTCGCGGCGGGGGAGTAGACAGCGCAGAGTGTTGGACATGAGGGACGTAACCGGATCGTGCCCGGCAAAGGAAATCCCGTAGACGACGGATTCCACTTCCCGGTAGCTGATCCCGGTGCCGTTGAGCGGATCAGGATGGGCATCGTGGGCGTCGAGAAGCTCCGAGGTGAAGTCGTCGGCCCGCTGGTCGCGTCGCAAGGCCACGAATTCGCGGCAGTACCGCCAGTATTCCAGCATGCCCCTGGCGATTTCGGTTTGCTGTTCGGGTGTTGGTTTGCCCCAGGAGAAGGCTCGGCGGTTCACGCACCACGATTTGATAAGCGCGTCATCTCCGGGTGGAAACCCAATGAACCGAAACACGATTTCGGCCGGAAGGGGAAAAGCAAGCGAACGTACAAAGTCGGCAGCGGAGTTGCCAGCGATCATGCGATCCAACAGTTCGGTCGCCCGCGCCCTCATGTAGTCCTCAAGGGATTTCAGTCGACGGTTGGAAAACCCCTTCCGGGTGTATGCCCGAATCCGGCCATGATCAGGTTCGGGCCGATTCGACATCACCGCAACCGCATTGAAATCGTCGGCACCCAAAATTGCTGTGGCTTCAGGGCAGAGTGGGAACAACGGGTCTTGTACATTGGTAGAAGCAAACACATCGGGGTTGAGGAAGATCGCTTCGATGTCTTCCATCTCGGTTACCACCACGTGGCCTAGTTGTTTGGCATAGAACACGGGATGCTCGTTGCGTAGGGCGACGGCGATTGGGTAGGGATCGGCAAGGTAATCGGGGTCGAGCGGAGACCACGTTTGGTGCATGGGGCACTGTGGCGGGGCTTCGGTAAGCGAAGCCGGTGCCTGATGGTAAGTGTTCGCAGTCATCTTGGTACGTCCCTCTGATCTGCCCTTATTTTCCGATTCGAGTTGGCCGAGTAGGAAGTTGAGAGCCTCTTCGCACTCTAGATCTGCTTGGCATCGATTGCGCTTCCTTGACGCCTTGCTTTTGGATCGGGTCTTGTGCGTCTTCAGTGTTGTGAGGCGCAGGGTCTCGATGGTCGACCGGAAAATATGGTCGACCGGAGAAGAAGGCGGAGATTCATTCGGGAAGATGGGGAAGATGGGGAAGATGGGGAACATGGGGAACATGGGGAACATGGGGAACTTGGTTCCTTTAATCCTGGATAAGTACTTATCCAGGATTACGGAGTTATGTCCGGCTGGAGCGAAATTCCTCTGGAAAGCGCGACTGGGTGTTTTTGCGTTGACGTCTCGGATCCTCGATTACAGCAAATTGCAGTGCGGGGCCGAGTGATACCTGGTGTGGCTGCCGGACTAAGCGGCTTCCTTCCTGGGATGCCTCGATGCGACTACTGCGACCACGGTGCCAGTGCGGCGTTCGATGATGGTGATTGATCCGTCGGGATTGCGTTTCACGACGAGGTCGTTGAGGTGAATGTGTCGATGATGCGCTTCGCAGAATAGGCCCATGACATCAGTATCGGTTCGGCCTTTGTCTTTTACGACCTCGTTGAGGTGGTGCGCGTCGCAGGCATCGGGAGGGGCGTAACATCCGGGATACAGACACTTCTCATCACGAACGACAAGAACGAGTTTTTGTATTGGCGTTGGATCACGCCTTGACCGGGCGAACTTGATCACCTCGCCAACCGTGTTTTCGAAGCAGTAGTACAAATCGTTACGCGCTTGATCCAACAACGATTCCGTAATTGGTATCGGGCCACCGCCAGCTATGCGCGCTTTCCATCGATCAACGTCGAACACGATCACTACTGCGGGCTTACCGGTTTTCACGCTAGTTCCGAGCGACTTTTGATTGCGTGGAACAAGAGCACGGATTGCATCGTTGTGCGGGTCTGCCCCAACGCGTTCGGGAACATCGCCTGCCAAACCGGGAGCAGGCTGACTGCGACCCGGCGTTCCTGGTAGAGACGCAAGCCCAACAAGGCGGAGGCCGGCCTTCATCGGCAATGCTTCTGTTGGCCGGTTTGCTCGGGGAAGCTTCTCTGCGGAAGGTATGTCCTTCGCTTCGGGTTCGATGGGTGTTTGTGAGGAACCGGAAGAGCCGCCTGTTGTTGGCGCGCTCAGATCTTCTACGACTGCGTTGCCGACTCGTGTCGCGTTGTGTGGATGTGATGAGGTGCTCGTCGCCTCTGAACGAACGCCCGTCATGGCGAGCAGGGGATCGGTTGTTCCCTGATTTTGCGTCGCCGTGTTAGCGGCCGGGTGCGCGCAGTCTGGACGTGTTGAGGTGCTCGTAGCCTTAGAGCAAACGCCGGTCGTGGCAAGTGGGGGATCGGTCGTTTCCTGATTTTGTGCAGCTTGGTTTTTTACAGGCGACGCGCCGTGTGCACTTGATGAGGTGCTTCTTGCGTGTGAGTGAATGCCGGTCGTGGCGAGTAGGGGATCGGTTGGTGTCTGATCTTGTGGCGCCGTGTTTTTTACAGGCGACTGCTCGTCTGGACCGGTTGAGGTGCTCGTGGCCTGTGACTGTACTCCCGCCATGGCGATTAACGCATCGGCCATTCGCTGATCGTAGGCATCGTCGGCGTGACCACCAAGCACCTTTGCGCGTTCTGGATGATCCTTCCGCCATTGGGCATCAACAATCGCCGCAAGACGATTCTTCAACTCAGTTCCCTCGACCGGTGGCAGTAATCCGTTGATGCCAATCGTGCCCTCGGGACCCGCGAAGAACCGCAGGTACCGGCGAGCCCGTTGCCGTTTGGCCATGTCATTCCCATACGCAGACGAAAGCCGAAACTCTTCGACATCCCGAGTTAGTTCTTCAGGAGACTTCGACTCAGCATCATCCAACAGACTCGCGGCTCCGGGCATATCGGCAACCGGAGCAAGCGCGCTCACGTGTTCATTCGAAATTGCTCCCGATTTCAGTTTTTCCAGTGCACCTTTGATCTTGCCGCAAACATCGGCGACCGACTTGCGGCGACGAGCCTCCCGATTCGATACTCCCGAATTACGCGCGATGTCGGCGACGGTGTCTCGGCTTTCAGGCATCGCGCCAACAAGCAGCGCCATGGCTGCCTCGTTCTCGCGACGCAACCGTTCCAACTGCCGCAACCCCATTTGTAGGTGATACACCGGCCATCCATCAGGTTGAACAACAGGAATATGAATGCCGGCCCACACCGCAGCACCCCGTTTCTCAGTCACACCTCTATCTATCGCCGTTGGGCCGACTTCGTCACCTGAACGGACGGTGCTCTCTTCCAACCGGCAAGCCGGATTGGGACCACCTGCGCCGCCTGACGCCCGTGTAGATTCGGGTTGCTCGAACCCCTCATCCCTATTCTGTTGCTCATCCGTTTGGCTTTGGAACACACACATATGTTCGCAGGGGGGTATGACAAAAAACGGGGGTCCCAAAGATATTTTGAAAGTTTCTTGAATAAAACCTCCGCTGGAATTGCGGTGCTTGTCGGCGCTGATAGTGCTCGTCAGCGAACTACCGGGTGAGCCTTCGTCAACGAGTGACCAGGTATTGGCCAGTTCGCTTCGTTCCAGCTGCGATTCCTCTGGTGTCCTGAGTAAGAGAAAGCTCCGTTCATTCGTGGCCCTTTTCATCCCTGGGCCGCTCCCTCGTCGTTCTGGTTGGGTGACGCAGGCAGTACCCCGTGTCGTCTCGAAGGCCTGCGCCGCAGGGGCTGCGCTGGAATTGCCAAGAAAAACTCACGACTTCCGCTTCCTTGTGGCTCGGGGCGCAGCGCTCAGACAGATTGTTGTCGGTTTGACCGTGTTCATTCAAGGTCAAGGAAATTGATGCTCCTATTGTTGTCAAGCGGTTTTTTGGGGGGTGAGCCAGGTTTGGTAGCGGGTGGCGAGTTTGGTGTTGTGGGTGATGCCGCGTTCGAGTTCCGAGATTCGGGTTGGCCAGGATCCGAGCTCGCGGGCGACGGTCGTGAGGCTGATGTTCGCGGCTATTCGGGTTGTGCGTAGTTCGTCGCAATTGGGCACGGCCTGGGGGTTGGTGAGCAGCCGAAACATTTCTCGGGCGACATAACGCTTGAGGCAGCGCATGATTTCACGCCCCGATTTCCCTTCGCTTTTTCGGCGTGCCGCGTAGGCTTTGGTTTCAGGGTCGGTTGAGAGCCGAACCATAACGATTCGCCATAACGCATTGTTTGCCTCACGATTCCCACCTTGGTTGAGACGATGACGAACCGTTTTCCCTGATGACGCTTCGACCGGGCTTGAACCGCACAGTGCAGCGAAGGATGACTCGGTTCGCATCCGTTCCGGATTGTCACCAGCAGCAACCAGTAACGTCGCAGCTACTTCAAGGCCAACGCCATGCGCACCCATCAACGCCGGGTTTGTAAGCACACATAGATCACTAATTGCTTGGTCAAGGTCAACTATTTCAGCTTCGAGCGCTTCGTAACGGCGAGCGAGGCAACGTAACGCTGATTTCGTTGCCGATAACGGGTCTGTGCTTGTGGTCCGATGAAACTTTGCGCAGTGTTCAACCCGCTTTTTCGTTGACAACCCGCTCAGGGACTCATGAATGACGTCTGGAGCGGTCACAACAAGCATGTTCAGCTGATTCGTAGCTTGGGTGGATGCTTTCACGGCGGAACGTCGAGCGACACGTAAAACCCGGATTGATTCAACTGTTGCGTCACCGCTTTTCGGCACACCTGTTGCTTCGCCATTCAACGCGGCACGAGCAGCTGATTCAGCATCAGTCGTGTCAGATTTCCCGCGTCGCCGGCGTAGTTGACGGTTCGGACGGTTTACTTCGACAACCTCAACTTGCTTGGTGCCAAGGAACCTCGTGAGCCCTGCACCATAAGAGCCAGTGCCCTCAACCCCGATCTTGTTGAGCAACCCAAACGAGCGCATCCAATTCAGAAGATCCCGATAGCCCTTTCTCGATACCGGGAACGATGCGGTTCCAAGGATTCTGCCGATCGCGTTCACGATCGCGGCGACATGAACTTGGCTGTGGGTATCAACCCCGCCAGTTACGTGTACTACTTCAACGGTTTCTTCTTGCATGATTAAGTGGCCATCTTTCGTCTCGTAAAGGTGGCACCACCGGCCGGACGGGGACGGACAGGACACTCACGGTGCAGTCCAAGGCTCCTATCAGGTCACATCCCAACCAACCGGCCGGTGCGTAAAACACTCCCCAACAGAAACCAAACCGACAGATCAATTTGAAGACACAAAAGTCAGTCACACCCAGGGTCAGACCTGGCCCTATCGAGGAACCCAACCATCATCGATCAGGTACATGACATCATGAGTGTCATACCCCTCTGGGCATCATGTGCTTCTAACTACTTAGGGGAAATGATGTCTGTATGTTCGCTGTGCAATCTTGAGATGCGTGAAAAAGTTTCGTGCGTTTCAACTTCGGTGTTAACCAATTCTGGAGTCTGTGTTCCAATTCGTTATGGGGAGGAGCGAAGGTTCTCGATGAAGTCGCCCAACTGTGGCGACTGCGGAGCACCACGGGGCGGGTTTCATCACCGAGGCTGTGATCTTGAGCGCTGCCCCCGGTGTTCTGGTCAGTTGATTTCGTGTGGCTGTGATGAAACTGATCTTCGCCCAGAGGATCTTGAAATCGCGCCAGAGGAGGAGGCCGATTACCTTGACTACCTCAAGAACGTGGCGAGCCGGGGGAACTACGTTGCCAGCGGGTCTACGGTCGATGACTCTTTCTACGCCGACGAAGAGAATGTTGAAGATGAGCATCGATGTGTCGATGTCTACCTTCACCCGGATCAGGCGCTCGATGTTTTGCACAACGTTTTGAATCTGACTGAAGAGCTGGGCGACCGTTCTCGTATCGCTCGGATGATTCACGAAGGGTCGGAAGGAAATGTGATCAGAGTTTGTCTCTTTCGGACACCAGCGAAAGACTTCTACCCAAGTATTCCCCAAACTTCGCCCTTTGCACGGTGGCGTGCCCCGTTTGATCCTGTGCAGTCACGCCTGGATCAACTGGCTGCTCAGGTTGGAGGGGCTGTAGCTCTTTCAGAGCTTGACGCCCTGCCGCTAATCGAAGAACCGTTCGATTGGAATGCCATTCCCGACGACATTGTCGCAAGCCTCGCTGCGGCGATAGCGGAGCTTGATCGGGTATGTGTACTGGCCTGGCCTGGGCCGTTGGGTGCAGAACTTCGAACAGCTTGTCGTCGGCTTCTTGGCGCCGTCTCCCTGCAGGATGCAAGTGTTCTCCGCAAAATAGAGAACCCTGCCAAACTCGCCGGTGCCGTTTGTTGGTTGGTTGGTCGGGCCAATAACACCGTCGGTGGACGAGGGCCGGTAACGGCTTCGGCATTAGCGAAAATGTTCGGCTTGTCTTCAAGTCCTTCGAGCCTTGGCGGGAAGTTGAAAGGGGTGCTTGTCACTTATGACTGGAGGGATCCGTACAACGACACTGCGCTCAAATCCCCGCTCTATCTCGTTGGTTCTATTCGGGAGGGGATCCAGATTGAAGCGACAATGTTGATGCGAAAGCAGGTGACCGATGCGAAAGCTCGTTGATTGCAAACGCGCACTGGAGGCGGCGGGTGATGGTGATCCGGGCCTTCACGTGCAGGATTGCAATGCAATAGCTGTATGTTTTTTCCTGGCGGCAACCCAACTTGCGATTCGGTTCAACGAGTGACAGATGCAGACACTCGATGCCTTGGCCGCTGAACGTCATTCGACTCGAAGTGCTGTCGTGAAGGACCGTGTCGATCAAGCGGAGAAGGCCCGATTCAGTGCGTTGTATGCCGAGGCCTATGAACGCGGCGGCGCTCAGGATGTTGATGACTTCGGCGATCTTGGGGCGTTTCATGCCGAAGTAGAAAAGGAACGAGTTGCCGTTTGGTGAGGTGTCGGTTGCGAACCGCACAATCGCTTGACTATCGAATGTCGATATATCATACTTCGAGTATGGCTCTTCGTTCTGCTCACAAACCGATGCCTGCAGCGTCGATGTACCTTCTCTTAGCGTTGCTTGACGGGGGGAACCATGGGTACGCGTTGATGCGCCTTGTTGATGAGCAAAGCCAGGGTGCGGTGCATATGGGGCCGGGCACGCTCTACGGCACGCTCAACCGGCTCTTGGTCGATGGGTTGATTGTGGAAACCACCGATGATTCTGATCGATCGGGTAACGAACGCCGCCGCTTCTACAGGCTCACCCAAGATGGTGAACGGGTCGCTCGCACCGAACTCGAACGACTCCGCGCACTCGTGCACCGATTTCGTAAAATCCCGGCGCTCGGAGGTGCGACGACATGAAGAACAAACTCGGCTCGAAGAACGAAATCGGCGTGAAGGACGAAATCGGTATGAAGCAGGACCGCAGTGTGGCCGTGTATCGGTTTCTCTCGGTGCTTTACCCAAAATCGTTCCGAGACGAATACCGTGAAGATTTGGTTGCCACGTTCAGTGAGCAACTCCGTGACGAGCGAGCCGGGCGGGTGTGGGTGTCGGCAATCCGCGACCTTTTAACCAGTATCCCTATTCAGCATTTGGAGGCAAGAATGAATCGTCCCACTCCGCAAACTGTTGCTGTTGTCGCTACCGTTTCCACCGTCGCTGCCTTGGTGCTTGGGATCGTCGTTGGTACCAGTCCAATTGTTGGCGTGTTCCTTTTGATCGCCATTGTTTCGCTGGTGATTGCGACGTTGGCATGGAAGGCTGCCCGCCCCATCGGCAGGGATGGTGAGCGCGTGGCGAATCGTTGGCGCACGTTCCTGACCTTTGGCGTCGCTCTCCTCGCGCTAGTGCTCGTGGTGATTAACGTGCCGCCCTACAACGACAAAGAACTCCCCGAAGTCGGATGGGTACTTATGATGACGTCACTGGTCACCAGTGTTGGGTTGATCGTCGTGGGGCTCACAATGGGTATCGCACAACGATCCTCCCGGCACACCAAAACCGGCTAGTCAGATCAAGTCTCCGAGGCTTGGCTAGGACTTCAAAATTTCACATCAGCAACTTCAAACGAAAGCAACTTCACGCGAGCCCTCGGTCCAGTGGACCACCGGATTCCGAGCGGTCCACTGGACTCCCAGCAGGCTGCATCGGACTTCAAGTTTACTCAGGACTCCGAGCGGTTCACGAGCAGTTCACTTGACTCCGGGTGGTTCACGAGCGGTTCAGGTTCACGAGTGGTTCACCTGACCCCAAGCAGGTCACCGGATTCGCCGGACTCGTGCGAAGTGCGTCGCTTAGGCGTTCGCGAGCTTGGCCAGGATGTGATCCATCACGGGAGTGTGTTCAGTTTGCGGGCTGAACAGGATCAACTCCGCGTCATTGTTGACACGAACACTGTGTCCGGGCGGCCAGTAGAAAACCTCGCCCTTGGTGCAGTCTTCGATGACACCGTCGGTATAGGTGACGACGACGTCACCGGTGATCACGTAGCCCCAGTGGGCGGATTGGCAGGCATCATTGTGGAGTCCCTTGAGCAGTGGCGCCAGGTCGGTTCCGGTCTTCATGGTGAAATACTCTGCTCCCATGACGCCTGAGGCGATACCGAAATCCGGAATCTGGCGGGCAACAGCACCGGGTGCATCGACCTTGATCGGGATGTCGTTCTTTGAAATGTGCATTGTCGTTTCCTTTCGTTTTTGATTCGGATGATTGGTTGGTTGTGTTTTGATTCAGTTGATTGGTTGGCAGTGCATGGTTTGCATGGTTTGCATGTTTGCATCATCAGCAATTGTCTGCGCGCTTAGGTTCTTCAAGCCCGATCATCAGCCCGATGTTTCGTGGTCGATGCCTCAGCGTCGGTGTCTCGGTTCATGAGAACGATTTGAGCGTTTGTTCCTGTGTCGCAGGTTTGCGTCGAGCCGCAGCGATTCGGATTAGACGGTTCGCCCGCTGAAGGCGACCAGTTGCTCCAATGGTGTGGCATTGTCGGGTACCACGGTCGCATTTTTGAACGTGTCACCGTCACGCATCTCGGCGGTTAATGCGCTTCGGGCGAATTCGTCAACCGATGCAATCACGGCGGGCGGCGGCTCGTAGTTCAGACCGGTCGCCGTGGCAAGATCCCAGCCGTGGATGAGGCCGTCGAAGGCCACCAGGCGGGCAAACGTCGACCCGACCATTTCTCCGAGCGGCGTCGAGACTGTGCGTTCCATCGCCCCGGGCGACTTCACTGCATCGAGCAAGTTTTCCATGACTTTTCGGAATTCCGCGGCAGGCACCGAGGTAAAGCGCTCCGTTGCTTTTGCCTCCGGGGAAGGTTCACCTCGGAACAGGTAGCTGAACGATCCGCCGAGGACAATCATGTGATTGAGGACGTCCTGTACCATGAATCTGGTGCAAGCCGTTGGGTTGTTGAGTTGCTCTGTTTGGATACGGTCGACCGTCGCGCAGAGGGTCGGCAGAATGTACGAAAGTTGTTCGGTTGGTTCCATGACATTTCCTTTCGATGGGTTGAAGTAGTTGAAGCGGTTCGCATCTCGGCGAATCGAGGCGACACTGAAGAGGCGCGACAACGATTGTCACAACGCGACAATCACCGACCACCACACCGACCACCACGCCGACAATCACACCGACAACCACCAAGCTTTTTGCACGGCGACGGGTGCCTCGGCGAGGGAACCGCGTAGAAGAAGTTCTCGATGACTAGCGGCGATCGTCTCGGGGATTTGCGGAAAGCGGTAGCCCGAGGAGAATGGCAGTTAGCGCTCGGAATGCTCGCCGACGGTGGATTCGAAGCGAGCAATGCTGAATGTCTTGAGCTTCGAGCGCAGGCATCGTATGGAAACGGAGATTTCGAAGCCTGCGTGTCCACTTGGGAAGAGTTGCACTCGTTCCACCTAGCCCAAGGCCAGAGCGCCGAAGCTGCGAGCGCCGCGGCGATGATCGCCATGTACATCATGATGGACACGGGATTGATGGCCCCCGTACGTGGCTGGCTCAAGCGGGCCGAGCGATTGCTCGATGGGCATGGCGAGAACCCAGCCCACGCGCTGATCGCCATGGTCCGAACCTATGAGCGTTTCATGTGTGGAGACATGGTTGCGGCAGGCGAGCAATCAGCATTGGCGATACAACTCGGAAGCCGTCTCGGAGTTGGTCCAGCCGTCGTAATCGGACGGGTGGCAACCGCACGCATCAAGATCCTTGACGGCCACGTTGATGAAGGACTCGATCTTCTCGACGAGGTGAGTGCCGTTCTGATGTCGGGAGAAGTTGATCCGCTCACCACAGGAATGATGTACTGCGAATTGATCTGTGCCGCGCAGGGGCTAGCGCTCCACGATCGTGCGCGGGAATGGACTGAGGTCATGGAACATTGGCGGCACGGTGCTGCGTTCGGCGGGATTAACGGTCGATGCCGAGTACATCGAGCGGAGCTTCTCCGGATTTCTGGAACGTGCGATTTAGCCGAAGAAGAGGCACTCGCTGCTTGTAACGAACTTCGCCCATGGATGCGTCGAGAATTCGGTTGGCCCTTGGTGGAGCTTGGCAACATTCGGTTAAGAAAAGGGGATCTCGATGGGGCCGAGGAGGCGTTCCTTGCAGCCCACGATCACGCCTGGTCGCCCCAACCAGGACTGGCGTTGTTGCGATTGGCGCAGGGTAACCCCGAGGGAGCGGCAGCGCTCATTGCCGACGCGATTGCCCACCCTCTCGATATTCCATCAAAGGAGCGGCCTCCATTCGGTGATCTGCGCATGGCTCCGTTGTTCGACGCGCAAGCAGAAATTGCGGCAGAAATGGGAGATGCGGACACCGCTCGGCGGGCTGCCGACGCACTGCAATCGATTGCTAACGCGTACTCCAGCCGGTCCTTAAGGGCGGCTGCGGCGTTGGCGAAGGCGCGGGCCGCGCTTCTCAGCAATGACCTCGAGCAAACCAACATTGAGTGTTCAACGGCTATCGCTGAATGGACCGACCTTGGCGCTCCGTTCGAAGCAGCCGTGGCCCGGTTGGTGCTCGGCGAAGCGCATCACCGATCCGGCAACACCGATCGGGCTTTGATGGAGTGGCAGGCGGCTCAAGGGGCCTTCGAGGCATTCGGTGCGAGGCTCTGGGCGGAGCGAGCAGCACATCTCATCGCCGGAACCATCTCGACTCGCTCCCCAATGGCTGCAAAAGGCAAGTCACAAGCGACGTTCACGTGTGATGGTGACACCAGAACGGTCTTTTTCGCCGGGGTGACTGTGCTCATTGGTGACCTCATTGGCTTTCGGTACGCCGAACGGTTGCTTGCTTCACCGGGCCGGGAATTTCACGTTCTCGATCTCGTGGCGGTCGAGAGAGGTTCCCTCCCGGTCGGTCGTGTTCTCGATCAAGAGTTCGATTCGACGATAAAGGGCGTCGGAGGGGGTCTGCCAGCCATCGATGACCAAGCCCGCGAGGCGTACCGTCGCCGGTTGGTTGAAGTAAACGAGGACATCGAGGAGGCAACGCGGCTCAACGATATTGGGCGTATCGAACTTGCAGAACGCGACCGCGAATACTTGATGAACGAACTGAAACGAGCCGTTGGGCTTGGAGGGCGGAATCGACTGGTTGGCGGCAATTCCGAACGAGCGCGTAACAATGTCACCCGCTCACTTCGCTACGCGCTGAGTCGTCTGGCGCTGCATCATCCTTCTCTGGCGGCCCATCTCCGCCAAAGCGTTCGTACGGGCACTTACTGTGTCTACGAGCCTGATCAACTGTTAGCTGTCCACTGGAAGATC
>JAYSVF010000021.1:0-5585 GCA_043718695.1 Acidimicrobiia bacterium
CGAGGCTTTTGCTACCTTCGCGGAAACCTCCTGCTGCGCAGCCTTCCGCCCCGAATGGGAACGTTGGACATCGTTCTCCTTATCGCGCACGATGGCCCAAGTAGTTGACGCCCTGCACACAACGCGTCCGATTGAGTTCCCTGTCATCTCCCCTACCGACGCGGAAGGCATGTTTGATGTGCTCACCTACGAAAAGGGTGCTTCGGTGTTACGGATGCTGGAGCAATACCTAGGCGCCGAACGATTTCGCGATGGGGTGCGCCACTACCTACGTGCACATAGCTTTGCCAATGCCGAGACGACGGATCTTTGGGACTCCATTGAACACGTATCGGGCGAACCCATCCGAGAAACGATGGATGGTTGGATCTTCACCGGCGGCTTCCCGTTGATTTCGGTTTCCTTTGATGGTCCTAGCGGAAAACTTACGCTCAACCAGAAGCGTTTTGTTTACACACCAATTGATTCCCAGACCACCTGGAACGTACCGGTGTTGTACCGGGCAATTGGCACTGATGGGTCTGCCACCGAAGGCAAAATTCTGCTTGGAGCTGAGGGGGCCACGCTCGAAATTCCAGTAGGTACCGCAGCGGTGTTAGTCAACGCTGGCGGGCACGGATTTTATCGGGTGCATTACGAAGCCGCAGCATTGGAAGCGCTTCACACGTTGCTGCCCCGCCTGGCTGCGGTTGAGCGCTACCAGATTGTTTCTGACATTTGGTCCAGCGTGCTTGCCGGAGAGCTACGCGCACAGAGCTTTGTTGATCTCACGGCCGCTTTCGGCAGCGAACGCGATGCCAATGTTTGGGCCGCAATATTGACTGGGTTCCGTGAACTGTACGCGGTGGTCAACACTGATGGGCGGGAGATCATTGGGGCCCGTGTGCGAGCGCTGCTTCTGCCACTACTCAACGAATTGGGTTGGAATCCTGTGGCTGGCGAGAACTCCCTTACGGGGGAACTCCGCGGACAGGTAGTAAGCGCACTTGGTGGTTTGGGATCAGCTCCTGAGGTGTTGACACTGCTTGATTCCAAGCTGGCCTCCGTTCTCAGCGCTGATGGGACCATTCCTCCCGATGTTGCGCCGGCGCTGATCACCCTCGGGGCCCGACACGGCAATGCTGATCGCTACGCCCAGTATCAGGCGGCTCGAACAACGGCCGCGACTCCGCAGGAAGAACGTCGGTATCTCATGGCCATGGGCCAGTTTGTGGAACCTGCTCTGCTCACGCGTACCCTGGCGGCCACCATGACGGATGAGTTCCGAACCCAAGACGCGCCAATGTTGCTCACCACTATGTTGGCGCACCGCGAAAACGGGCCGGCTACATGGACCTTTGTGCGGGACAACTGGCTTGCGCTCGTGGACCGCTTTCCGCAAAACCTGTTGCCTCGCATGGTTGAAGGTATCCAGAACCTCACGGACCCCGTGGTTGAAACTGATGTTCGCGCCTTTTTTGCCACCGGAGCCGCATCGGAACTGGCAGCCAAAACTAAGACGATTCAGCAGAACCTTGAACGTTTAGGCGTCAATGCGGGTCTGCGTCGGCGGGAAGAAAACGCCCTCAGCTAGCTAGACATACGGCCGCCCTCAGCTAGCTAGACATACGGCCAAGGACCACCCTGGTGAAAGCCGTTGGATCCACGCTTCGGCACGCAAAGCCCTTGAGCGATGGCCAGGCCAAACATCACGACGGAAAAACCAATGTTGCGTCGCTCGCAGAAGCTTGCTGTTCAGCTGCAGCACCAGAATTTTTCAGAACAACGCGGGGGCTGCGGTTACCGGCGAGGGTACGCAGAGGGCTACCACGGTGATTGGCTCGGCGATCCCTCGCACATCAAGCCCGTTGATTCGTTCGCATTCGCTGGCATTTTCGGCATGGTCGGCGACAGGTTCGGTAACCCAAACTTGCCCGGCCGGTGCTTCGCTACACAACCGTGAAGCCAGGTTGACGGGCATGCCGATGTAATCGTCACCCTCAAACAGGATGACCATACCCGACGCGATCCCGGCACGAATGGGCAGCGGAAAACGGCCAGTTCGGAGCCGACTGGCGATATCGAGCACCGCCAGGACCAGCGGAGCGGATTCCACGGAAACAAACATGGCACCGTCACCAAGCCACTTGTCCACTCGCACACCATGGTGGGAGGCAACCTCACGGGTAACCGACCGAAAATCGGCCAGGGCAGCGACGGCAGCTTCATCGCCCTGTACGTCGACGAAGGTGGTGAAGCCCGAAAGGTCAATGAACGCAAAGGTTCGTTCAACTCGGGTAACCGTGGGCAAATATTCCATTTCGCCAACTACCCTAACAATTCCAAGGCCGACGGGGCTACTCATTGATCTATTGATGATCTTTTTGATTGATCTATTTGATTGGGCGGCGCCTGATTTGAACGGGAGGATTCAGGATCACTGCACTGTGCTTTGGAGCAAAGTCCAGGAGCTTTTACGCTGAGGTCTAGCCGTAAGCGCGGGCCCACAAGCGGGCATAGGTCCCATTGGCTACTACCAAATCATCATGCGGGCCATCTTCGACAATCTCACCGTGTTCCATCACTACGATCCGGTTTGCTCGCTTTGCGGTGTCGAGCCGGTGGGCTATCAACAGGGTGGTTCTGGTTTTGGCCAAAACGCCCATGGCTGCTTGAACGCGGGCTTCGGAAGCGAGATCCAAATTGGAGGTCGCCTCGTCAAGTAAAAGCAACCGAGGGTTGACCAGGGCGGCGCGGGCGAGGGCGATCATCTGACGTTGGCCCGCGGAGAGGGATCTGCCTCGGGCGCTGATCACCGTTTCGTATCCGTTGGGCATCAGCGCGACTACGGCATCGGCCCCAACTTGTTCGGCCGCTGCTTCTACCTGTTCCCTGGTCGACGAGCGCCGTCCGTAGGCGATGTTGTCGGCAATGGTTCCGCTGAACAGCACGGGCTCCTGTGGTACGAAACCCAGTTGGTGACGCCAATCGGTGAGATCAACCGCACGAAGATCAACCCCGTCGACGGTGATACTGCCCGCGGTGGGGTCATAGAACCGTGGAACGAGTTTGAGTACGGTTGATTTGCCGGCCCCCGTCGTGCCTACCAATGCCACCGTTTCACCCGCAGCCAACGTTAGGTCTACGCCGCGCAGTGCTTCAGTGCCGCCGGTTTGATAAGAAAATCGCACACCCTTCAGTTCAACCCGGGCGCCCTGCGCTTGCACGACCCGTTGCCTGCCGGTTGTGAGGTTGATGGACGGGATTGGGTTTGGGGTGCTGATCGGCTCTTGTAGCAGGGTACGGATTTTGGTTGTGGCGGCATCGGCTTGTTGCCAGGCATCGAGCACCACGGTGAGTTGCTGAATGGGTGCAAACAGTTGCGTGAGATACAACACAAAGGCCAGCAGCGCACCACTGGTTAGAGAGCCCTCCTGAACGAGGCCCGCCCCAAACCACAACACTGCCGCAGTACTAAGTACACCTAAGGCTTCAGCTACCGGAAAATATAGTGAAGCCGCGCGTTGCGCTCGTAATCGTGCAGCCCGGTGCTTGGCCACAATCGCGGCAAACTCGCTGGCGTTCGCCCGTTCCTGCCCGTAGGACTGCACAATGCGCGACCCAGCAAAGGATTCAGCGAAACGGGCATTCACGGCGGCCACCTGGTTACGAACCGCTTCATAGGCGCGTGCCGAAGCCACCCGGAACCATGCGGTAGAGGCAATCAAAAGCGGAAACGATGACAGGGCTACAAGACCAAGCTTGGGATTACGAACCATCAGGTAGGCGCCCACGCCCACCAGGGTCAGCACATTAGTAAGCAAACTTACGACACCGGTTTGCACGAAATTGGCTAGTGAATCCACATCGTTGGTAACCCTGGTGAGAATTCGCCCAGTCATTTCTCGTTCATAGAAATCCAGTCCGAGCGCTTGGAGTTTTGCGAACACTCGCATCCGCACGTCATAGAGAATCCGCTCCCCCGCTTTGCCCACAACAATGCCCGATGCGCGAACTACCACCAAGTCGATGGCACTCGTCAGCAGGTAGAGGCCCACGGCAATATTCAGCGCGAGTAGGGAACCCTTCGAAACGCCACTATCAATACCGTAGGAAATGAGGGCGGGGCCGGTAAGGGCGAGAAGCGTGTCAAACAGGACCAGGGCGAATCCGAGCCGCACGAGACGCTTATGCCAGCGCAGTGGGGTGGTGAGTTTGAAGTGTGTGATTGGTTGTTGTGCGGTGGCGATGGCAACTTCGGGCGTGGTTGGCGTTTCGTCGGTGATGGGTGGCAGCTCAGCAATACGGGCCAGGGTTGCCGGTAGCGCGGGGAACCCCATGGGGCCCATGACCATTGCTCCGCCCCGCAAACCACCCGGTGGCCCCATGCCTGAACCATGAGGCGGTCCACCCGGTCCACCCGGTCCACCCTGCCCACCCTGCACGCCCGGTCCGCTGGTGCCAATCAACGGCGGGCGGCTCTTCATGGCGCCCATACCGGCACCAATGGCCGTGGCGGAAAGCTTGGCGACAGCAACAGCCCGTGGGACGTCGGCGGTCATGACGCCCAGGGCAATGGCGTTGGCTACGGCTGCTTCGGTGGCATCGGCGTTCACGAGGAGTTCGCGGTACCGCTCGCATCGTTCCACGAGTTCTGCGTGGGTTCCATCGTCGATGATTCGCCCATCTTCGAGTACCAAAATCCGGGTGGCCAGTGCGACCGTTGAGGGCCGGTTGGCTATCAAGATCGTGGTGCGAGCGACGTTGCCTGCAAACGTTAAAGCGGGGGTGCGTGCGCCCCGTTCCAATCCGGAAGACGTGTTGGCTTTGGCGTTGACGAGGGCTGCGAAAACGGCCGCTTCGGTTCGGGTGTCGAGCGCCGAGGTGGCATCGTCGAGAATGAGGATTGGGGAGTTTGCGAGGAACGCTCGGGCCAGGGCGACGCGTTGGCGTTGTCCGCCGGAAAGGGTGAGGCCCTGCTCCCCTATGACGGTTGCATAACCATTAGGAAGCGCGCGTATGAATCCATCTGCTTGGGCGGCTACTGCGGCTGCTTCTATCTCACTTGGCGAAGCGCCGGGTTTGCCGAAGGCAATGTTGTTGGACACCGAATCGGAGAAGAGCAGCGCTTCATCGAAGACCATTCCAACGGCGTGGCGCAACGTTTCCAAATCGACGGTGGCCGTATCAACACCGCTCAGCGTTACCGAGCCCTGAGCAGGAATCAAGAATCGAGCTGCGGCTAGGGCCAGGGTGGTTTTCCCTGATCCGCTTCCCCCAACAATGGCTACAGTTTCCCCAGGATTGATACGTGTGCTGATGTTGTGCAGTACCACCGGGCCATCGCCGTAGCCCACTGAAAGATTGTGAAACTCCAACACTGGATGGCCATCGGTAAGCGGGACGGGATTGGGAGGTGAGGTAATCCGCGAATCAAGATCGAAGATCTCAAACACGCGGGTGGCACCGGCTCGGGCGGATTGCACGATCGACACGATCAGCGAAGAGGTTCGAATGGGCGCAACAAGTTGTCCAAGGTAGGTAGCAAACGCCAAGAACGTACCGATGCTGAGGGTTTGGTCTTTTACCAATCGGCCACCAACGGC
>JAYSVF010000201.1:0-22001 GCA_043718695.1 Acidimicrobiia bacterium
TACGGCTTGTAGGGGAGCGGCAAGCGACCGGCGCGCCGAAGGGGGTGTGACGAAACGATCATCCCCAGCGTTTGGCCGCTGTTCGTAGTATCTGAGGGATTGGAAGTCATTGGGTTCACCTCGCCCATGGTGTGCTCCGGTACTCGCTGTTGGGTGTTTGGTCGTTTGAGAAAGGTGGAAATACCTAGAATGAACCCGCCGTCACGTCTGAGTGTATGACCACTTTAAGTGGCTGTCACGAGGTTTTTGGGCAAATCATAAGAACGGGGGCAAAGGTAGGCGGAGGGGGTTGTTACTATCGTCGTAGGAGAAATCCAATATTCCGCTTGATTTCTGGGTTGGCTCGTCCTTCCCGGGCATCTCAGCAAGCTTGTCGAGAACCACTGGTTCTTGGTGAGTTCCGCTTCACCCCAAGGAGTCTTCAAATGACCGATATTGCCGATCTTGACCTCGGAAAATACAAGCTGGGCTGGGCTGATGATGTAGACGACTACGTGTTCACGCCCAAGCGAGGGCTGAATAAACAAATTGTTGAAGAGATGTCATCGATGAAGGGTGAACCAGATTGGATGCGCAAGTTTCGCCTCCGTGCCCTTGAGGTATTTAATCGCAAGCCCATGCCGAACTGGGGCGGCGACATGAGCCAAATCTTCTTTGACCAGATTTACTACTACGTGAAGCCAACCGGCGGACAGGTTGACTCATGGGATGCGCTTCCTGAGGCCGTTCGCAAGACGTACGAGAAGCTTGGTATTCCTGAGGCTGAGCAGAAGTACCTCGCAGGCGTAACCGCGCAATACGAATCTGAAGTCGTGTTCCACCGAAACCGCGATGATCTTGCGGCGCAGGGCGTCATCTTCTGTGACATGGACACTGCGGTTCGTGAGTATCCCGAAATTGTGCAGAAGTACTTTGCGACGGTTATCCCCGTTGCCGACAACAAATTCAGTGCGCTCAATAGTGCCGTGTGGTCGGGCGGATCGTTTATCTATGTTCCGGAAGGGGTAACTGTAGATATGCCGTTGCAGGCATACTTCCGGATTAACAAAGAGAACATGGGTCAATTCGAACGTACGCTTATCATTGCCGATAAGGGATCGAAAGTGCATTACATCGAAGGATGCTCTGCTCCCGTGTACACGTCGGATTCTTTGCACTCCGCCGTGGTTGAGTTGGTGGCGCACGAAAGCGCACATATCACCTACTCAACCATCCAGAACTGGTCGAACAACGTGTTCAATCTTGTTACCAAGCGGGCCCGCGCCGATACTGAATCGCGAGTCTCTTGGATTGACGGCAACATTGGGTCACGGCTCACGATGAAGTACCCAGCGATTTACCTGATGGGCCCTAAGGCAACTGGCGAAGTGCTTTCCGTTGCCTATGCCGGCGAAGGCCAGCATCAGGACACGGGCGCAAAAATGGTGCACGCAGCGCCGGAAACCACGTCAACTGTGGTGTCGAAGTCAATCTCCAAAGATGGTGGACGAACCAGTTACCGCGGTTTGGTGCGCGTTGAAGAAGGCGCCGAAAACTGCCGATCCCATGTCCAGTGCGATGCGTTAATCCTCGATGAGGAATCACGATCTGATACGTACCCATACATCGAACGCAATCCTGGCGTTGCGGTTGCCCATATCGGGCATGAGGCCACCGTTTCTAAAGTTGGCGATGACCAGATCTTCTATCTTCAGTCACGAGGATTGTCCAAAGAACAAGCTATGGCCATGGTCGTCAACGGATTCATGGAGCCAGTTACGCGCACGCTGCCTATGGAGTTTGCTGTGGAGTGGAGTCGTTTGGTTGAGCTGCAAATGGAGGGCTCAATCGGTTAGGTCGACGGCCGGGAGCCGCTTGTCGGTCCGACCTCGGCTTTTTGCAGACCTCACAGGCCCGGAGCCGTTGGGCAAGCGGTCCGTCACGGACACCACAATGCTTGTTACAGCGTTCCGAAACTTCCACCTCGACGAAAGGTGCGAATTGGTGTGCGTGCTTAGAAATCAAATCCGATGTGGAGATGATCGTCATGACCCGAATCGGTAAACGTTTCTGGTGCGTCGGTGTTCCACGGGGAGCCAATTTCGCTTGGGCGGATCTGTGCCGGAAGCGAAAGGAGTTGGTCGACAATGGCCCGCGCCCCTTTGTTGGACGTGCGAACTAAGCGCCCGTCTACTGCGCCAATATCAACGGCGCGTCCAAGAATGTGGTTCGAGAGGCGTTTGGTCCCTTTAACGTATTTGCTATGTCCGCTTCGTAATACCGTCACTTCGATTTGGTGATCAAACGAAACGGCAATCAACATGGCAAGAACCCGTTGGTCGACCTGGCCTGAAGCTATGTCGTCGCGGGAGCGGGCGTTGAGGGTGATTGCCCCCGAAGCAAGCACTAGAGGACCAAGGTCCCCCTGGGGCATATCTTCGATGAGTGAGGCCAACTGCACGGTCGCAAGACTTCCGACGGTATCGAGCGGTCCGCTGCCGGTTGCAAGAACTGCACCTACGGGCTTCGTCACCAGCCGAGGTTTCAATGCAGCTCCTGCACGAACCGGGCCCTGCGCCACGGTTGGAATTCCCGAGAACGGAGCCGCGAGCGAAGACGGGATCGAAATTGTTTGGGGCGTTGTTTGGGGCGTTGTCAGCGCTCGAATTGCTTCAACCCGAACGGGTGGCTTCGTTGGGGCACCTTGCTGATCAAAACTTCCCGCAGCCCGAATGGTTGCCGGTGCCACCTGTGCGAAGACCGATGATTGAAGAACCATGGCGCCGGACAAAGCAACAACGGACCCAGTCAAAACCGCGAACGTTGGGAGAAAGCGATGTTGGCCATAGGTGCTTCGGTGGAGCGGTTTGGCGTGCCTTTTGTGACCAATTGATTCTGCGGGTTGGTTGTCCAAGGCGTGTGAGCGCGTTGCGCTCTTTCGAAACGTCATACGAAATATATCGGCATTTACCAACGGGACCTGAAGGGAAAATCACAGCCGAGGGAATATTCGCTTACGCAGAAGGGATTCGCTTGTGATTTGCCGTGCTCTACTGCTGCCGGTGGTCATTCGACGGAGAAGTCTCCACCGCTGCTGAATTCGAGATCATCGGGCCCTGGGGCAATGGTGGAAACGGGCGATTCCTGGTCTGTTATTGGTTCGGTACTCACGGCAACGGCATCGGTTGGAAGCGGGTCTAGTGCTGGATCTGCGGTGGGGCTTTGAGGATCATCATCGAGACCAGGAACCGGCAAACCGGTTACCGGATCAACCGGCGGTGTCTCCACTGTCACTGGTGGAGCCGATGAAGCGGTGGGATCGATCGCAATTGGCGAGTCGACTGGAATGGTTACCTGTGGAGTCGTGGGCGCAGGCGATTTCTTGTCGAGCAGTGACACAGCGAATAGACCGGCGCCTGCGAGCAATGAAAGAGCCGCCAGACCCTGAATTGTTTTGCGCGATCGTGCTGTTGAAGGGGTCAGGGTAGGTTCCTTTGACCGGTCTACCTTGGCAAAAAGCTTTCGTTTCCCCTTAGTTTCTTTCGTTTCATCGCCGGTCACAGCCGTGAAATCTGCTCCAAGGCCACTTGGACGCGCTACGTCAAGCGCACTTGCCGTCGAGGCGAGCGGAGCCCCGAGGAGATCAACCGTTTGCACCTGCTTTTTGCCGAACCTTTTGGTCTTTTTTGCGCCAACTCCTACGGGAGCGGTTGGTAGGAGTGGTGGAGAAAACGAACCGACTTCCGTGATTTCGGGGATTGCTTCAGACTTTTTACGGCCGAATCGGGATTTTTTGGTTGATTCTTCGACCCCTCTCACCACCAAGGCCTCCGGGATAGGCAACGGATTTGTCGATAAATCAAGCTGTGTGTCGAAGGAGCTCAAGCTTGAAACACCAGGCGACTGCTGGTTGCCATGAACCGAATCGAACGATGCGCCGGCATCAAACGGTGTTGCTTCCGAAGGAAATGCGAGCACCGACGGCATTTCTGCACTCGACGGGATCGGGAAAGCCGGGATCTCAGTGAAGGCAGCTTCATCCGAAAGCGATGGAAGCTCCGATGCCAATGGCAGCGAAGGTAGCGAGGACAGTGAAGGTATTGAGGGTATTGAGGGTATTGAGGGTATTGAAGGTGGTGAGGGTATTGAAGACAGTGACGGAGTGGGGTGGAATGCTGGTGCTGCGGGGAAGGTGGCAGCGGCAGGAAATGCCATGACCTGAGCGACATCAGGGCTCACGGCGTTGGTTAGGGGTTCCCAAACAGCGGCAACTGGGGCGTGGAACGCTTCGATCGTCTGTTGCGAATCCGTAGTTTCGTGACCTTCAGTTTGGTGATCGCCGCTTGCGTGCACGGTGAATTCTTCAGACTGGACGGGAACAACGGGGAGTCCTGGGGGGAAGGCAACGCTGGGCAACGTGGGGAGTGAAAATGGTGCAACCAATCGTTTCGCAGTATCCACGGATTCGAGACTGAGGGGGGTGTCGTCCACTAACGGGGCGGCTGGGACACTAAAGAATCCACTCGCAATCGTTGGGGTCTCGATTGTTGCTGTGTCGCGATGTTCCCAGGAATCAACGAGTTGATTGTTCAGCGGTTCCGAAACATCGTGACTTTCGAGAGGATGAAAAGAAGGCTGAGGCGCCAAGGGGTCGTCGTGCGATACTTCTTGCTCGTTCATTGCCGGTTCTCCTTGGGGATCAGGACCGTTGTACACAGAGTCAGCATCGGCAGGAAAAATTACAACCTTGAGCCAAAACTGAAGAGATTTTCACTTTATCTGCCCCGGTCAGGGACCTAGGGGACTCCCGTAAATCATTGCTCAGCAATTTCGAGGTGAGATGGGTAGTGCTTGGCTGGCACTGAGGTGTCTCATGACCAACACGAAGCGGTGACCAAGTTGCGCAGCGTGACCTATTATTGTAGGTCCAGATTGTCCTGGTGTTCTTGGGTCTTTCCATGGTTTGTCCTGGGTCTGGGTGTTTGTACCTCAATCTGTGTCGTTGTTCTTGGCATGAATCCCCGGTTGTGCTTCGCAGTGCCACCTGTTGCAAAGGATCCTGTTCTGTCCGCTGTAGAAGTCTCGTCCGCTGCCCGCGCTGAGGGCTCCTCTGGTTTTTCTGTAAGTTTGGCGGCCCGCTCCGCGGTAGCTCGATCCACCCTCGGTGAAGTTGCAATACCTACTGATGCCGAGGAAGTTTGGCGGTATTCGAGGGTTGGGGATATCTCGTTTGCTGAGTTTTCTGGTTCGGCTGGTTCCCACGACCGAACGGTGCTTCGGTACTCGGAACGAAAGGGACTCACCGTGTTGCAGGGTGCAGGGGTTTCTTCCGAGACCGTGGGCCAACTCCTTCCTGACTCGACTGATGCCTTTACGCAGGCTTCAATTGCTTTTCTTGGCGATGTCACATCGATTGAGGTTGGAGCGGGCGTATCGGTCAGCGAAGCGATCCACATAGATCGCGTGGTGAAAACGGCCGGAATCATTTTCGGTACACGTTTGGTGATCTCTATTGGAGCTCAAGGCGAATGCACGATTATCGAACGATTGTCCTCTGATGATGTGGACTCCTTGGTTCTCCCTATGACGGAGATTCGATTGGCCCAGGGTGCTCGTTTGCGGTACATCACGGTTCAGGAGCTTGGAGCCTCGGCTCGCCAAATCGCGATGACGGTCTGCGAAACGGCCGCCGATGCCACCCTTTCCACCATGGCCGTGGCCCTGGGTGGTTCCTATGCCCGGCTCCGCAATGATGCGCGTATCGTTGGCAAGGGTGCACATAATGAATTGCTTGCGGTGTACTTCGGCGAGGGTGAGCAAATGCACGATTTCCGCACCACGCAGGATCACATTGCGCCCAAGTCAACTTCTGAGTTGGTTTTCAAAGGTGCCGTGAAGGATTCGTCGCGGTCGGTGTATTCGGGCTTAATCCGCATTGGCGAGGATGCGCGTGGCACGGTTGCGAACCAAACGAACCGTAATCTGTTGCTGTCGGCGAACGCTGCTGCGGAGAGTGTGCCGAACCTGGAAATTGAGAACAACGATGTGAAGTGTTCGCATGCATCGGCGGTCGGACCTATCGATGAAGACCATCGGTATTACTTGGAGAGTCGCGGTGTTCCTTCTGATGTTGCCGAGCGGTTGATTGTGTTGGGGTTTTTCGCCGAGCTTCTCGAACGTATCCCTGATGTTGCGCTTCGAGCGGAGCTAACGGCCTCGGTCACCGCAAAGTTTGATCGTCGTTCAAATTTGGTAGGAGTTGAGCTATGAGCTCAGTCGGTGTGCCTCAGGGCGTCAATGTTTCAGGCGGAAATGGCTCTGGTGGCAACAGCTTGGGTCATTCCGCAGCAACCCAAGGTTCGTTGGTGCATGGGGTTGCGGTTCAGGGCTCGCCGGTTTGTGTGGGCTCGGTGGCGGATTGGGAGCCGTCGAGTGCGAAGCGGGTTGACCGCACGGATTCACTCGGTATGGCGCATCGGATTGCCGTGGTTCGTATCGCGGATGACTTTTACGCCATTGGAGATCGTTGCTCCCATGCCGATATTTCTCTGGCTGAAGGTTCGATTTGGGAAGATGAGTGCCAAATCGAGTGTTTCAAGCACGGAAGTCTTTTCTCGCTAACCACGGGCGCACCGCTGACGTTTCCTGCAACGAAACCTGTCCCGGTTTATACGGTGAGCGTTGTTGATGGCGAAGTGTTTGTGGAACTCCCATGAGCAACGTAGTAAGCGAACATGACATGTCTGAAGCAAACACGGGTCTAGTTATCAATCAGTTGCGGGCGTCGATTGGCGGCAAAGAAATTTTGGCTGGGGTTGATCTCACGGTGCGTGCCGGGGAGGTCCACGCAATTATGGGCCCCAATGGTTCAGGGAAGTCGACCCTTGCCCACGTGATGATGGGACGTCCTGGCTATGTCGAAGTAAGCGGAAGTGTTCGGCTTAATGGCGTGGAGCTTTTGGGTCTATCGACCGCGAGCCGGGCCCAGGCGGGTTTGTTTCTCGGTATGCAATACCCAACCGAGGTTCCTGGCGTGCAGATGGCCGACGTGTTGCGTGAGGTGTTGCGGGCAACTGGTGGCGAGTTTGACAGCGTTGAAGTTGCGATGGCTGCTGAAGCTGAACGTATTGGTCTTGATGCCTCGTTGCTGACTAGAGCGTTGAACGTCGACCTTTCCGGAGGCGAAAAGAAACGAAACGAAACCGTGCAACTCGGTGTGTTGCATCCTCAGTTTGCCATCCTCGATGAGGTTGATTCTGGCCTCGATGTCGATGCGCTTCGAGCGGTTTCGAAACGCGTCCTTGATGCTGTTCGTGATGACGGTATGGGTGTTGTGGCGATCACGCACTACAACCGGTTACTCGCCGAACTCACTGCTGACGTCGTGCACGTGTTCGCTCGCGGTCGCATTGTGGCCAGTGGAGGTCCCGAATTGGCCTTAGAGCTGGAGAAGACCGGCTACGAGCCTTATCTGGCCAAAATGGGACTGGATGATCGCTCGGTTCCAAAACCGGCAGGCGACTCTCTTGCTGATCTGTTTGCCTGAAAGCGGCGGTCCCAGTAGGTAGCTCGGCGCTAAGGTTACGGCTTGACGGTCGTGGTGGTAGCCGTGGCTACCACGGCGGTGGCTATAGGCGTGGTGGGAGTGGCGCCAACCGAAGTCACGATGGCGCTGAGCCTGGTGGTCGTGGTTGTTGCGGCACCGGTAACTTGGGTAGCGATTGGTGTGGCCCCCGAAACGCTGGTTGTGGTGGCACCCGTGATTACGGTTCCGGTAATTACGCCGTTCGCCGCTGGGGCCGCGGTGGAACTAGGTGTTCCGATGGGGGTAAGTAGCCGAGCCAAGCCCGTTGTAGTGGTTGGTGGGATTGTGGTGGTCGTTGTTGGCACGACCGTTGTTGGAACGGGAGCAAGCGTGTTACCTACTGGGGCTGGCGTTCCGGGCAGTGTTGCTGCAGGCACTCCGGCGGGAGGAATGGTGGCGAGGGTGTTTGCGGGCGCTGTAGTTGGGGCAACCTTGGCGTCGGCGGGAGCTTTGGACTTGAGAGGTACCGGTGCGCCTTCTTGGCCTCCAAAGACGTACACTGCCATTCCATCGCCGACTTGCTCAGGGAACCACTGGGCCGAGATCATAGGAATGCGAACGCATCCATGTGAAGCGGGTGTGGCAGGAACCGAGGGTGCGCCGTGGATGGCAATGCCACCGTTGAAGTACAGCGGGTTGTAGAGGAGTCCAAGTTTGGATTCCCGCCAGCCAACCCATCGGCTTCGAACTCGAAATGATCCACCGGGTGTAACGGCTTTGTCGCATTCGGTTTTCTTGGTTTCAGGGTCATAGACACAGAACTCTTTGTTGTTGCCGCTAGAAATACTCAGGAGACGCAATAGTGCACCGCCCTTGTAGAGGCCGAGATATTGCTTTTCTAGATCAACTTCGATTCGGTCTGCTCCGCCGGTGGCGATAAGGGGTGTTGGCTCGGTAGCGGTTTCTAAAGCTGCGAGTGTTTGGTTCGTTACTCGCCCGGTCCGGGGAAGTCCATTGACCTTTTGAAAGGCCATTACGGCGTGGTACAGCTGATCACCGTATTTTCCGTCGGCGCTGGTTACATCGTATTTGAGAAGAGAAAGCCGTTCTTGGACGGCGACAACTTTCGCACCGCTTGCTCCCTGGCCGAACCCGCTGCCACCGGTGCTGGTTGAAACGGCCTTGGGTCTAGGCGCAACTTTCGTCTTAGCGACTGCCCGCTTCGGCGTGGTTTTTGCCTTCGGTCTTGAAGTCTTCACCGCGGCACGTCGAGCGGGTTGTGCCCGAGGAGTTGTAGGTGCTGCGGGTGTGCGAGTCACCGCCGCAGGACGAATACTCGTGGCGGGGGTTGCGGGAGCCTTGGGGATCGCTGGCCCGGCGGTCTTGGGCTGTTGCGCTTCAGCTTGCAGATTCCCGCCCAGAGTGGTGCCAAGGGCAGCGATAGCCATCACAGCACCGAAACGTCGAAACGTTCCGGTTCGAACAACACTTCGGTTCGCGTTGGCGGTTAAGCATGACGTTTGGTAGTGAGGAGGTTGTTCGTGCTGGAGTAAGCGATTTGCCACCATGGGAGCGGGTCCTTTCGAAGGGCGAGTCCACGACGTTTTGGGAAAGTGCGTATCTGCCGTTTTCTTTCACCCATTATCGCCTATTTGAGTTGTGAAAACGGTTCACATCGCTTATCTGGCCAGGGGAGTTCTTATAAAGACCACCAAGACAGGTCGCAAACCTGAAAATCTGGCGCCAATTGCGGTTTCTTTTCGCCTGAGTTTTGCAGTTCTCTGGTTTGGTGGAACGTCTTTGCCCAGCTTGTCGGTTTGGTGGGAGTTTGTGCGTTTGTGGAATTTACGGAGCTACACTTCGCTAATTCCTAAATCCCGGTGCAGAAAGTGCAACGGTGAAGTCGACGGTCAGTCAACGCTGGGGGGCGTTGACTGGCTGTCATTTTTTTTTGGGGCTGGGCGATGGTTTTCTGTCGAAGCTGTTGACTTGCGCCGCTCGCAGATTCCTGAGCCTGCGCCTCTACTGCGGACGCTTTAGGTACCAGATCGGGGTGAGCGCATCGAGGTTCGAGGACTTCACGGCGTTTTGGGACACCGTCACCAGCTTGCCGTTGATGACCAGTGATCGGTTGATTGGTTCATCGCCGAGCCGCCGCTGTGGCTGCCGAGGACTGGGGGCGGGTGCAAAAGCAGGGGTAGTGGTTTGTGGGGGGACGGGAGAGATGACTGCTCCAGGCGGAGCCGGAATGACTACGGGTGCTGGGGCCGCGGCGGGGGAGATCGCGACGGGCAGCGGTATGTCGTATACGTAGTACTCGGTCATTTCCTCATGGGCGATGCGGCCCTTCTCGCTGAGCTTGTCGTTCTCGAGCGAGGCAACTAGCAGACCACCCTGTGGCCCGTTCTGAGGAGTGTAAACATTCGATGGGATCATGATGTTTTTGGTAGCGGGCCACCACAGAAAGGCGTGATGGTCGTACTCGGCATTGCTCTGTCCACCTACTTTTAGTGTGGAGAGCTGCGTTGGGTTGGTTGGGTCGCTCACATCAAACAGGGAGAGTTGCGTGCCGGTTACTCGGCCGTTGAGGTCAGCATCTTGACCTATGCCTAAGAGTCGCCCTGGGCCGATGGGTTGCAGGTACGAGGAGTAACCGGGAATCTTCAGTTCGCCTATCAACCGGGGTGCGGTGGGGTTGCGAAGATCGAGCACGTAGAGCGGATCGGTTCTGCGAAACGTCACTACATAGCCAATGTCACCAACGAAACGCACCGCGTAGATCCGTTCGGTGCGGCCCAGTCCGTCGATACGGCCAATCGTGGTGAGTTCACGTCCGCCCTGATCGAGAACGAAGACCGATGATGCCGAAGGAGATCCAAACCCCGCGGCATCTTGGGTAGTGGCAACGCGCAGGTTGCCACCGAATTCGCTCATCGAAAACGAATTGAGCAAGGTTCCCGGGACGGTTCCGCTGGCTCGGTAGGTGGCGCCATCAGGTGGGGTGAGATCGAACTTGTGGATATCAACTTGGGTGTTGGATCCGTTGCGTGGGGCCACGATCGGAGCTGGGGCCCCGGGCTTCGTTACAACGCCAACGGTTGGTTGCGAGCGGCTGATGGCCACGAAAAGGTTGCCCGCTGAGGCGTATACCGTTTGACCGCCAGCGATGACTCCACCTGATCCACGGGCGCCGAATCGGGGGTTGGGGATGTCGAGGTCGAGGGTGGCTACCCAGGTGAACCCGATGCTTGTGGTGTTGGAGGGTCGTCCTACCTCGCGGCAATCAAGCGCGGTTTTTACGGGGGATTGGGTCCCATTGGGGTAGATCACGTAGCTACGGGGCAGCCAGTCGGCGGCTTGGCTTTTCTGAACGATCGCCCGGTTGATCTTTTGTGCTCGGGCCACTTCTTTTTCGAAGCTACTGGCGCCAGCGGGAAACCCCTCAGGCTGAGCGAATTGGATGCGTTGACCGAAGTTGGATTGCAGCACGATCCGGGCACGGCCGCCGACGGTACGCACGGCGAGGGGTGAGCCTTCGAGGTGGGTTTCTGAAAGCTTGATGGGTTGGGTGCGGTTGCTTACGTCCCACAGATCGACAACGGTTTCGGGCACGGTGTCAAAGACGGAGCGGGTGATGGCTAGACGGTTTTTGTCAAGAAGCAGTTGTTCTGAACCGTTCGCCGGGCCGAGATTGGCGACGGTTTTTCCCGTTTCGGTGTCGATGATTCGCACAGCGCCTGTCACGGTTGCGAAGAGGTAGCGGCCATCGTTTTCGACGCTGTCGCCCTCATCGACACCAACCTCTTGTACGTTGGTGGCCGACGAGTTGGCAGTAGCAGCGGCTTGGTCAAAAACGGGCGAAGCATCCACGGCGACGGCCGGTGCGGGGGCTTCGGCTCGTGCGGCAGTTGCTGGTGCTGCAATTGCTGGTGCCGCCGCTGGGACCGCTGCCGCCGCGGGTGCGACGGTTTCTGGTGCGGCTGCCGCCTTGGTGGTGGTGTTGGTGCGGCTGGCCGGAGTTTTGACGTTTGGTCTTGGGATCGGTCGCGGAAAATTCCCTGGCCCGTTGAGCCCATAGGGACCCACGAGCGGCAGGAGCATCGTGCGTAGCGCCGCGCTGAGCTTGGGGCACGAAGAATACTGCCGAAACGGCACGGTTCTCACTGCTGCATCTGATCGGGGCGTGCTAACCATGCCGAGCCCGCCTATTGCTGAAGCGCTGAAAAGCAACGCAATCCCCAGACGGGAGTTGCGCCGCTGAAAGCCAGATGCTTTCGGCGTCGCGGTGGCATCCGTTTTGGCTTCAGGTTTGGCTTCAATTTTGGATTCAGAGGTGCGTTGTTGCGAAGTGCGAGTGAACATTGGTTCGATCCTTCGTCGGCGGCGTGCGTTGATCATGCTTGATGGTTCTTAGGGTTTTGTGATGTTTGTCGTTTGTATTCGTGTCGTTCGTATTCGTGATGTCGGTCGTCTTGTTGGGGTTTGGCTTGATTGAGTCCTTTGATGACAAGTTTGCCTTGCTCCAGCGTGAACACGCGGGACGCAAATTTCCCTTCGGTTCCTCTGACGCTGCCGTTACAGGGTCCAGTTCCCAAGATTTGCAAAAGTTTGGAGGGCCCGCTGGGCGGTGGGCGAGGAGAGCACTTGGGCGCCCTGACTACTGGGGGTGGAATCCACAGGCGTTCTTGAGGGTGAGTGGGCACAATGCCAAGAATCGAGCAGCTACGTCCGATCCGGCTTGCCGGTCGGTTAAACGCACTGTCCGTTTGGGTGACGGAGTCGGCCCGGCGGTGTTCGCTGCAGATACAAGCCTGTATTTTCAGCCCGTATCGTTATTCAGCCTGGTTTGATTGAACCGGAGGGCTCGGGCAGGTGGCTGAGCCCTGTTTCGGGAATGGGGGCGTCAACCCACCAATCGCGACGCAGCACACTAAGCGCGCTTATGGCAACAAGTGTCAAGACGCCCTGGAGCGTGGTGATAAATCGCAGGCCGATTCGGTCTGCGGAAAATCCGGCGATGGTCACGGCGGCGGCATAGGGTCCGCCGAGGGCGACGGAGAAGATTGCCAAGACTCTGGCTCGTTTTTCGCTGGGCGTGTTGCGTTGCAGAAGCCCTTGGCATCCCGTCAGCACGGTGAAGTAGCAAGCGCCGATCACTACGAGGGCCCCTGCGGCTATCGCGGTGGTGGGAGCTCTGCCGTAGATGACAAGCGCCGCGGAGATTATGGCGAAGGCCCCGGCGATTGCTGGTTTGCGGCCGATTCGCTCAGCGATACTGGCAGCAGTAAGTACGCCGATTACTGCGCCGGCGCCCTGTGCGGTGACGAAAAGCGAAATGGTCTTTGCTCCACCACCGAAGACGTTTTGGGCGACTATAGGAATGAGGCCGATGAATGGCCCGGCGGTGGTGGCCAGGATGGCGATCAGTATGAGGGCTAGGCGATTGTCGGGTACGGAACGCACAGCGTTGAGACCTTCGGCGATTCGGCTCTTCACCGAATCGGCCATTTCTGCGCGTTTGGGTTGGGGGAGTTGTATAAAAAACGCGGCGATAAGCATGAACGCGAAGCTCGCAGCATTCGCGCTCACGGCCCACGCAGGGCTGGTGGCGCTAATGAGAAGCCCGGCAAGCAATGGCCCAACGATCCGTCCGCCGTTCCAAGAAGCTGAGCCGAGGGCAACAGCGGCGAGCAGGTCCTCTTTCGGTACCAGGTCGGGCATGATCGCTTGACGGTTGGGGAGTGACAGCGCAGCGGAGCACCCTTCGAGGAACAGCACGGCGGAGAGAAGCGCTGGGCTGCGATGACCGGTAGCGATCAATGCTGCGAGGACGACGGCAAGAAACAAATCAAAGGCCAACGTGCCAAGCAGAAACTTTTTTCGGTGCACTCGGTCGCTGATGAGTCCGCCGACGGGGGCGAGGAGCGCCATGGGAACAAATGATGCTGCGGCGGCAAGGCCAAGTGCCGCGGCTTTTTTCGTGTCGCGGGCAAGAATGGCCCCAACGGCAATGGTTTCCATCCACGTGCCGATGTTTGACACAAGATTGGCCGACCACAACAAGGTGAAGTTGCGATGTTTGAATGGTCGGAACGCAGCAATCACGGCCAACCACCCTAGGGCCGAGTTTGCCGAACACGTTTGACTAAACTTTGACAAACACTGTTTATGGACAGATTGACTAACCCGCAGTTCACGGATCGGGGAGAACCCGATTAGCTTTCTTCGCCATGGGAAAACCCTCGGTGTACGAAGACATTCACGAAATGGTGTCGTTTGACGATCCAAACGAAGCTCGCACCTGGGTGTTTGACATGACATTTCTGGCCAGTAACTACAGCTGCATCTTTGGCAACGGTTGTAAGGGCGTTTATGCCGAGGACACCACCGAGCTATCGCAGGGTTGCTGCACCCATGGAGCACACCTGGTCGATAAGGCCGATCGTGAAAAGTTGGTTTCTTTCGCTGGAAAGCTAAGCGATGAGCAATGGCAGTTTCGTTCGGTCGCGCTGGCGCGGGAAGCTACGTTTGCGAAGCAGATTTCGAAGAAGAACGACGAAGGGGTGCACGTCACTCGGGTTCACGATGGTGCATGCATTTTCTTGAACCGTCCTGGTTTTGAAGGCGGAGCGGGCTGCGCACTCCATCGTGCAGCTTTGGAAGCGGGGGAGCGTCCTCTCGATTGGAAGCCTGAAGTTTGTTGGCAGCTACCGCTGCGTCGACTCGATGATGCAGATCCATATGGGCACGTAACTTCCACGATTCGTGAGTGGAAGCGACGTGATTGGGGTGAAGGCGGCGATGAATTCCATTGGTGGTGCACCGATTCATCCGAAGCGTTTGTGGAGAAACGTCCGGTGTGGCAAACCATGGCCGATGAGATTGAAGCCATGACGGGCCCCGCTGTTTACGCCAAGCTCGCCGCATTTCTACGGGCCCGTTCGAAACAGTCAAACGTGACGTTTTTGCCCCACCCAAAATCGCGATAATCGTTTACTCAGGGAGTTTTTTGGGTGTGGTCAGTACAACCCGAAGGCTTGGTTCGCACTGTTTCTGCTCTGCTTCTGGTTTTCTTGGGTTGCCCTGATGCAACGTGGGCGCCATACGGGAAATTACTTGGTTGCGTCGTTGAATCCGATGTCCATAGTGGTCCAAGCAAGGGTGGCGCATTTAATGCGGGTGGGAAACTTTACGACCCCTTGCAGGGCTTCGAGGTCGCCAAGTTTTACGGGTGTATCGGCCAGATGATTGTGGTCTGAATGATCATGACCTTCATGACCTTCCTCGGAGGAATCGTGTCCAGGCTCGTGCCCCGCTTCGCGGATGTTCATCATGGACTTGAAGGTACGAATTAGTGATCGTGCCTCTCCAACGGTTTTCCCCTTGACCGCAGACGACATCATTGATGCCGACGATTGGCTAATGGAGCAACCAACGCCGCCGATCTTGATATCGGTCACGATCGCATCGTCCCCCGCCCCGTCAAGCTGTAGGTACACCGATATCTCGTCGCCACACGATGGGTTGACGCCGTCGGTCTTGGTGGCAGGTGCGGGAAGTTCGCCTTTGTTCCTCGGGTTGCGGTAGTGGTCGAGGATGATTTCTCGGTAGAGGTCTTCAAGTCCGGCCATGGCAATGTTCCTTTGCGTCGTTTCTGAGCTGGTGAAAAAGTTTAAAGAGGTGTTCGTGAGTAGGTGTTCGATGTTGAGCAGGGCATTCCGTTTTCGAGCGCACTGAAGTGTGCCGGAGTTCAGCAGCCCTGCTGGAAAGCAGTTTCCACAAATTCTCGCTTACATGAAGAGTTCGCCGGCTGCTTCGAGGGCATCGGCTAGGGCATCAACATCAGCTTGGTCGTTGTACAGGTAGAACGACGCTCGAGCGGTGGCCCCAGCGTTGAGCACCCGCATGAGTGGCTTCGCGCAGTGGTGTCCAGCTCGTATGCACACATTGTGTTGATCGAGTACCTGGCTGATGTCGTGGGGGTGAATGCCGCGGAAGGCAAACGACAGAGTGGCGCCGCGCAACTCGACATTGCTCGGCCCATAGATAGTGATGTCGCTGCCGAATCGAGCGCTGAGGGTGTCAAGTGCGTATTGGGTGATAGCCATTTCGTGTTGCCGGACGTTTGCCATACCAATGGTGCTTAGGTAGTCAATTGCCGCGCCCAAGCCAACAGCTTCGGCGATAGGTGGGGTTCCGGCTTCAAACTTGTGGGGTACTTCCGCGCACGTAAACCCATCGAGACGAACATCAGTGATCATGTTGCCGCCACCTTGAAATGGGGGCATGGCTTCGAGAATCTCGGGTTTGCCCCACAAAATGCCGAGCCCGGTTGGGCCGAGCAGCTTATGGGAAGAGAAGGCGAAGAGATCGGCACCAAGCGCCTGCACATCGGTTGGGGAGTGGGGCACGGATTGGCAGCCGTCAACAATGGCAATCGCTCCAGCGGTGTGCGCTGCATCACAAAGTAAGCGTACAGGGTTTATCGTGCCGAGTACGTTTGACATTGCGGTGAACGACAATGCTTTCGCTCCGTGCAAGATTTCATCGAGGTTGGAGAGATCAAGCTGGCCGTCATCCGTCAGCCCAATCCAGCGGATTTCGAAGTGACGTTCTGCAGCGAGCATCTGCCACGGCACGATGTTGGCGTGGTGTTCCATGTGGGTGAGCACAATTGCGTCTCCTGCACCCAAATTGGCTTTCCCCCAAGAGAAGGCGACAAGGTTGAGGCTCTCGGTAGCGTTCTTGGTAAAGATGACCGATTCAGGAACTGGTGCGTTAATGAAGCGGGCAACTTTTGCTCGGGCGCCTTCGAAGTAATCGTTTGCTTCGGCAGCCATACGGTACGAAGAACGGTTAACGGGGGAGTAGTGGTTGGCCAAGAAATCAGACATCGCATCGATGACCACTTGAGGTTTTTGAGCCGAGTTCGCCGAATCGAGATACACCACTCGCTTGCCGTCTATGCGTCGTTCAAAAAAGGGAAAATCGTTCTTGAGCGCCGCAAAATCCACTCCGCCTGAACGGCTCAGTTGCCTTTGTTGCAGATGCCCAGTGCTCATGAGCTATGCGGCCTTCCACGCATCGTAACCATCGGCCTCTAGTCGGTGTACCAGTTCCATGCCGCCCGATTCCACAATCCGACCATCGATCATGATGTGTACGTGATCTGGTTCGATGAGTTCCAACAACCGCTGGTAGTGGGTGATCATAAGCACACCTAGTTGTGGACGGCTTTTACGAACCTCATGCACACCTTTGGCGACGATTTGCAACGCATCGATATCGAGGCCCGAATCAGTTTCATCGAGAATGGCAAAATCCGGCTCAAGAATGGCCATCTGGAGCACTTCGTTGCGTTTTTTCTCTCCGCCGGAAAAACCTTCATTGAGGTAGCGGTTGGCGAAATCAGGGTCCATACCTAAGCGGCCCATCCACTCCATGATCGATAGACGCAACTCGAGGGTGGAAAGGTCGATTCCTTTTCGGGCGCTCAGCGCTTGGCGCATGAAGTTGATGACTGTTACACCGGGGATTTCCTCGGGGTACTGGAAGGCCAGGAACATGCCGGCTTTGGCCCGCGCATCGGTTTCCCAGTCGCTGATATCGGTCCCTTTGAAGCTCACACAGCCCGAATCGACCGTGTACTCCTCGCTGGCTAGCAGCGCGTTGGCCAGGGTCGATTTGCCGGAACCATTTGGGCCCATAATTGCGTGCACTTCACCAGCATTAATTGTGAGGTTCACCCCCCGTAAGATGGGTAGGGCCTCTTTTGTCGCGTCTTCGGTTGCCACGCTTACATGCAGGTCTTTCACTGAGAACAGCGGCGACAACTCGGTGGGGGTAGCGGTACTCACGCTGTAGATCCTAGTTTCTCCTACGCCCGTAGTGGAAACCCCCGGGGCCGGAATGGCGTAACAGTGTTGACAGAGCCCGAGCTGCCAACGAGTATTCAGCGTGACCAACAGCCAGACCTTGACAGGCAAAGTTCCCCCCGGCCCGCTCTCCGGGCAAAGCGCGCTAATAACCGGGGGAGGTTCCGGGATCGGGCTCGCCATCGCGTCCAGACTCGCCGCCGATGGGGCAACCGTCGTGGTCGCCGGGCGCTCTCTTGACCGTCTTCGCGCCGCTGCTGCTTCGCTGGCACAGGGTGGCCTTCATATAGGAACCATGGCCTGCGACGTTACCGATGAGGACTCGGTCAGGGAAGTTTGCGCGCATACGAATTCGCTGGGTCGGTTCACGATGTGTGTAGCCAATGCTGGATTTGGAAGCGCAGCTCCGTTTCACCTCACGACGCTTGAGGAGTGGAGCAGCGTGTTGGCCACCAATCTCACCGGAGCCTTCCTTACGATGAAGCACGCAGTCGTGCCAATGGCTGCGGCTGGAGGTGGATCAATCGTGGCGGTTTCCTCCATTGCCGGCCACAAAACCCACAGAATGATGACGCCGTACACCGTCAGCAAAGCTGGGCTTGAAATGCTCGTGCAACAGGTGGCCGATGAACTTGGGTCAAGCGGCATTCGCGCCAATGCCGTTCGTCCCGGTCTCGTACCGACCGATGCGACCGCTGGCCTCCTTGGGTCGAAGGAAATCTTGGCTGACTATCTGGAACAAATGCCCCTTGGTCGTGTTGGCTCCGACTCCGAGATTGGCGAACTTGTCCGCTTTTTGTTGGGTCCAGAGAGTTCCTGGATTACTGGCCAATGCATCGGTATCGACGGTGGTCATACCCTTCGTCGCGGGCCAAACATCACACCACTTTTGGAGTCTTTGCTTGGAGACGCAATCCGGCCAGCCGCTCCACCCAAATCTGTCTGACTGTTAACGGGGTGGCGCTGGCGTTTCGCACGTACATTTGTCTGCGAACATTGGCCCGGCGTGCAACGGCTGCTTCGCGGGTGGTATACCTTACCGACTCACGAGCACATCAGACCCATCGGGTACCGGAGCATGGGCGACTTCAATGAGTTTTGCAAACCAGGTTGAGCTGCGGGCGATGGCGGTGGTGACCAGACCAATGATCCCGGCGATAACGAAAATCAACGCCAATCCGCGGTCTTTTCCGGTGCCGAACCATGGGCCGATGCTACTGACTCCAGCTCCGGTGGTCATGAACGGGATGACAATCCACTGCGCCATTGGTCCAATAAGCATTGATGTAACCGGCGAGGCCCCCGATTCGATCGTTTGGGCAAAACCAAACACGCGTCCTTGAAAATCGAACGGCACGACACGTTGCAACACTGTTTGCTCAGCGGCCTCGACGAAAGGCATAAGCGTCATCCACACTGCCATCCCAATGGCGAGCAACACAATCGATGATCGGATCGCAAACAACGAACATGCGAGCCAGTTCGCTGCATTGACCAACAGAATGATGCGGAGAGGACGTGTGCCCAAGCCACGTTTTGACACAACCAGTCCACCGGCAACCATGCAAAGCATCAGTCCGCCCCACAAGAATCCCCATGTCTGTACGCTTACCAGTTCGAGTCCGTAGGCATCCATGAGTGACATGAAGACGCCGCCGAGCAAGTTGTTGAACGATGCGAACAAAATCAAGCCAAACAGACCCGGAACAACGCGTACGGTTGCAAAAGAACCTCGAAAATCCGCACGGGATTCGTGGGCTTCTCGTGGTGCCGGTTGGTCCTCGGGAATGCGCAAGGTCAACAAATGCAGCAGCGAGACAAGTGTGAGCACCACGGTTATGCCAACCGCCCAACCCATCCCGAGTTGTCCAATCACGAGGCCGCTAAACACCGACGTGATCGAAAACGACACACCCATAACCATGCCACTCATGCCGTTCGCCTTGTCGCGTTCGCCCTCCGGTACGAGCAGCGTCACACACGTCGACATGGCGATTGCACGGATGTTCCCTACGAGGGATGCAGCAAGAATGAGTGCGATAAACACCCAGAGCCACGGGCTTCCAAGGCGCAGCAACCGATCGGTGGGCACCGCTAGGTACAAACCGGCCGCAGCGAGATATCCCACGGCACTGAGTGCGGTCGATAACACGATGGCTGTGTACTTGCGGTGTCGATCAACGTAGGTGCCAAAGAGCACCCCGAACGCTGCGCTGAACAGTGAGTAAAGCCCCGCAATGACCGATGTTGTGACTACCG
The DNA here is from genome assembly GCA_043718695.1 of Acidimicrobiia bacterium. Taxonomy (GTDB): domain Bacteria; phylum Actinomycetota; class Acidimicrobiia; order Acidimicrobiales; family JANYDT01; genus JANMZO01. Next base: position 19,639 of record JAYSVF010000201.1, read on the forward strand.
ATCTCGTTTCGAGGTACACCCAGAACGTAAGTGCAAACCACAGAAAGCTGTTCACCACTCCAGCGATCAAGCTGTTCACGAGCAAACGTTGAAAAAGCTTCACCGGCAAAGTCTTGCGCCTCACGATTGGCTGAGCAAACGAATCCAGCACTGTTTCTTGGCGCTCAACGACATCAAGAAACAGTTCAACGAATTCCCACGGCCTACGCCTTGAGCGGTGTTGCGTCCTTGCCGAGCGATGGGGTGGCGAGGAACCGCCGTGGCGGTTGGGGCAATCGCGGACCTAGACATTTGGGTGGATCGGCGTTAAGTTTTGCCAGCCCAAGAAGGCACGCCCGCTCTGAGGGATATCAAATGAAAGCGAAGCAATGATCGGCGACGTACGCAATTGCACAGTCAGTCGTCGAATTCGAACATCCAAGCTCAGATCACCCAGACTCGAAACATCCAAGCCTAGAATTCGAAAGAGCCGATGATGCGAAGTTCGACACCGAATTGCCTTACGAAATGACACTTGGTAATAACCGTGCCGCGAACTCGGGAACACCGATTTCGCGTAGGTGGGTGACCACGGCTTTGGTGTTTGGAGCTGTGGGGTTGTGTTACGCGGCGGGGGCCGAGTTGGCGTGGGGGATCTTTGGGGCTGGCACTATCGGTCTCGTATTTTTCCCGCCTGCGGGGGTAACGCTAGCGGCCATGGTGCTCTTGCCCAGGCGATCTTGGCCTGTAGTGGTTGCGGCAATAGTCGTCGCGGAAATCACGGTTGACCTCAGGCATGGTCTGTCTTTCGGCACGGCAATGGGGTGGGCGTTGGCCAACTCGGTTGAGCCGCTCGTCGGAGCGTCGCTGCTCCGGGGTTTGCAACGATCGTCGAAGCCCATGAGCCACCGGGTCGGGTTGCTTCGTTTTTTGCTTGCTGGCGTGATTGGCGGTCCTTTGGTGGCTTCTGTGATTGCGGGGACTCTGCGGGCTGGCACCTCCAACACGTCATGGTTTTCGGCGGCTCTGCATTTCTGGGTTGGGGATGGGCTTGGTGTGCTGGCAATCGCCGCTCCGATCCTGGCCTGTTGGGAGACGCGGCCCTGGACGGTGAACCGTAAGTTGTTCGAAGCGGCGGGATTCCAGGTTTTGGTGTTGAGCGTGAGCGTGTTGGCATTTTGGGTGTGGGAAGCGCCGCCTACGTTCTTGGTGCTGCCAGTTTTGGTTGTCGGCGCGATTCGTTACGCCACGCCCGGTGTAACGGTAGCCAGCGCGGTGATGGCAGTGGTTGCCAACACTGCTACCGCGGCAGGGCGTGGTCCGTTTTTGCAGTTCGATACGTCGCCGCAAAACCAGTTAGCTTTCGTTCAGCTGTTTATGGCTTCGGTTATGGTGACGGTCTGGTACCTGGCCGTCGAGACGGCCGACCGCGCGACCGCCAGCGCTGCCCAAACCTACGAGCGGGCAGCACGCGAACGAGCCGAAGCAACGAGGGCGATTGGTGACCTTAGTGAGAACTTGCTTTCACCAGTCAGCGTAAGGGACATTGCAGCTGTGGTGCGCTCCCAGTTGTGCCCCCGCTTTGATCTGTCGCTCTGCGTGATAACTCTGCTTAATCGTGAAACCGGGAGATTCGAGCCCCAAAATACCGGTCTTCCAAACCAGGTTTTCCAATCCATCACCAACTGGACCCCGCAAGCCGTTTTGCCTGGACCAATGGCCGTCGCCACAGGCCAGCCGGTATGGGCTGGTTCGCAAGCCGACTTGCTGAAACGGTTCCCGGATCTGAGCGATTTGGCGGCGATCGAAAACCTTCACGCCCTGGGTGCGTTGCCGCTGCGGGGCTCTGATCTCCTCCTCGGGTATCTCGGTGTCGCCCGGAGCGAGGATCGCCCGTTTTCCAGCGCCGAACAAGACGACCTTCTCGCCACTGCGCTCGTGGTAAGCCAAGCAGTGCAGCGAGCGGAGATTTATGAAGCCGAACGAAAAACTCACCTTGCTTTGGAAGTCGCGAAGCACAGCGTTGACACGTTGCTTGTTCAATCAGTTATCGAAGCCGAACGGCTCCGTGAGAGTGAGAACCGATTTCGGGCCATGGCGGACGGCTCTGCGGTGCTGATTTGGATTGTCGATGATGCCGGCCGATTCGAGTGGGCCAATACAACGGTGTGCGAATTTTTTCGCCTGAGCATCGAGCAATTGAAACGTCAGGGATTCGCACACCTCTTTCATCCCGAAGACGCATCGGCTTTCGGCACAGTTTTTCAGGCTTCGCTTGCTGCCCGTGAATCGTTCAAAGGCGAATGGAGGGTTCGGGCCGGGGGGCAGTGGCGCTGGGTCGAAATGTGGGGTACGCCCCGCCTGGACCACGGGGTTTTCCGGGG
>JAYSVF010000202.1:0-3667 GCA_043718695.1 Acidimicrobiia bacterium
GAGTCAATCTTCGGCTGGGGAAGAAATACCGACGGCGGCACAACTCCCACAACTTTGGATTCGGCGTAGTAGGCAACCTTGACGCTTACCGCGCCATAAAACTCCGAACGAGGTGGGGCGGCCAAGCGATCGGCAACTTCCTTTTGCACCATGACGAGCATTCGGGTGATTTGTGGAACATCGTCGAGCAAATCACAAATCAACGGGGTGGCGACGTTATACGGCAAATTTGCTACGAGCACATACGGTCCATCTTCGGGAGGCAGAAGCGCGTGCCAATCGAGTTCCATCGCGTCGGCATGCACGATGGTTACATTACTAAGTGAACCTACGTTTGAACGAAGTTCATCAATGAGCCACTTGTCAATCTCGATGGCGATGACCGATGCACCGGTTTCCGCCAATGCCATCGTGAGTGAACCAAGCCCAGCACCAATCTCGACAACCTTGGTATCGGCGGTCACATCAGCCAAACGGGCAATCTTTCGAACCGTGTTGGGATCAACCACAAAATTCTGCCCCAGCGATCGAGACGGATGCCCACCACTGCGCTCAAAATATGCAGCAACCTCCTTGCGGGTAAGAGTCATCGACGGATCATTCGGCTGTACTCATCGGGTCGTCCCATCCAAAACCACAAAACTCCACCCTCAATAGCCACGCCGAGAACGCGAACATCATCGTTTACCCTGGCCGACACATAGCGTCCGACCCGCTTGAAGTGCAGCGAGAGATGTGAAGGATTTTCCTTCAACAAAGCAAACTGTTTGTCGGCTCGCATCCGCACAAACTCGGAAGAATTGTCATAACAATCCCAAAACTGCGCAGAGGCAAAGTGTGCCTGTCCTTCACTCACCGGCAACGGCACCAATCAAGGCCGAATAGACCACACGCCGAAATTTCAGGGTCGATCGCTCTTTGCTCTGATTGCGGGATTGCAACGAAGCGGTCAAAGCCGACGATTTGGGCCCTGACCAAACGATGCGATCGCCGCCCCAGCCAAGGAATTGAGACGGCCCGATTCAACATCCTCAACAAACTCAGCGTCCCATTTCGCGTTACGAAAGTCAGAGAACCACTGCCCGAACTCGGCCAGCTGGGCCGAGTCCAACCCGAGGACGGCCCTTTCTAGTTCTTTCACTCCCATAGGTTCGAGGCTAAGAGATCAAACCGGTGAACGCAAGCGGATCCTAAATTTTATGCTCTCGCGGGCACGACTGCGCCATCCAAGGCTGTAGGTCAAACGGTTCATTTTCATGCGTTTCCACGCATTCGACTTCACAACGGAAGGAAAACGGCCGATAGGAGTATTCACCAACACAATAGGGAAGGACCCCTCAATGAACTCGGCAAGAAATCGGACCCTTACATCCAGAAGCACGCAAAAATTCCGAACGACACGGCGCATTCAGCAGGTAGCGGCAATCAGCTTCTGCGCGATTGCGTCAATCTCCGGTGCGCTAGCACTGAATGGCATCGCACATGCAGCCCGACCCGAGGGTGCAAACCCGGGAAATCAGAGTGCTTCCATCACGATCGCCGCAACGAGACCTGCGGTAGCAAACAGTGGCGTTGCTGGCTCGGTGACCTTCGCGGTTTCGGCGAATGTGCGCCCCAAAGACGAACAGTACGTGTGGGTGAGGAACACTTGCGCCCTTGCCGAACAAGTGGTCTCGCTTGAGTATCAGCCTGTCGAGAACGGTTACAGCCGTCCATTCAGTCTGATTTACGCACCAGCGGGCTCCGAATGCACCGCTGGCGTTTTCGTCTGGCCCAACACTGCCTCAACGCTTGATGGCGGAACGCTCGTTTTCCGGTCCTAGTGCAGGAACGCGGAAGTTACTATGCAGTGTTTTCAACTCAATCCGCAGTACCAATAAGGAAACGCCACCGAAATCACTGCATCGTCACTTCCGCGAACACGCACTAGTAGTTCAAACGAGCAGAGGACCCGGTTCGAAAACCGGGTCCTCCGCAGCAAGTTGATGGCCGCTCCACAGCCCATTTTGACGAACGAAGCGGTTGATGAAAATCGTTACCCGATCACTGAATCGGTACCGGCTTCGAGAGTCCAACACGGACTTTCGCGTCGGTCACGACAGGATGAAGGACTAGCGCTCAAAGAGCCAATGGTCTAGGCAATAAAGTCCCAGAACGAGAGGGTTGCAATAGCTCTCGCATTCTTGGAATCGGCTGAGGTACCAGGCGTGAACAACCCGCTGTCCCCAGCCTCGTTGAACGAAGCAGCCTGCGACTGTGCGGTCTTGATGGCCGTGATGTCGGTACCACATAGCGCCGATTCCCATGCAGCAAACGATCCGCTGGTGGGGCTCGAGCCGAATGCTGAGGCGTTCAGTTCGGCCGCTATGAGTTGCTGCAGCAACGTCATTCTTGCTTGATCAAGCGGTGAGCGTTTCGCACCTGTCGACTTCTTGGCAATGTTGCTCCAGAAGGCAGCCGATACTTTGCCCAACGTGTCGAGTTCTCGACCGCAAATAAGTCGGTCACCGATCGAAGGGACTCCTGCTACCCCCGGGAAAGTGTGACCGAAGGCGGTGCCACCAAACCAGGCAATATTCGCAAGAGGTGAATGCGTGGACCAGAAGCCCTGGGTACGCGTCGTGCCCTGACCTGTGTTTTCGAAGACGCACGTGACCGTGTCGCCGATCTTGAGTGTGATCGTTGCTGTCTGTGTAGCCAGACTTCCGGAGCCCGAACTTCCCGAGGTTCCTTCAACCGTGCAGGCCGTTGGAGTATTGGGATTCGTCGATCCACCGATTCCCGTGAGGACCCAACCTGTTGTGACCAGTTCCTTCGCCGTGTAGGTGCCAGCGTTGAGGGTCTGAGTGTTGGATTGCCCGTCTGTCAAAGAGAAGCCAACATAAGGTGCCACGGTTGTCTCGAAGGCAAAGCTCGCCGAACTACCGGCGGGCTTGGTCACCTTCTTAATCACAATTTTGCCCGGTTGATCATCGTTGGTGACCGTGCAGGTAGTGAGCGTTCCTCGAACGATTGATCCTGTGCAGCCAGCGTCGAACGACGGTAGATAACCGGATGGAACAATTGGTTCGGTCACACTGAATACTCCGGGAACAACTTTGACCGGCGTACCGGGAGACTCTGCTCCGGGTAGGGATGCCGGATTGGCCGATGCTCCTGTCACATTCAGCGTGAAGTTAGAGGCCGTGAGTGTTCCTCCGTTGTTGTTCACGACATGCTTGATGACAATTAGCTTGGCCACCCAGAAACACTCTGTTGCGGCATTCGTATGCGTACTTGGGAGATAAAGACCGTCACCCGAATACTCGGCACGCCAGCAATATTTGCCGACGGCATTCGTGTTCGTTGAAGAAGCCGAAGTTGCGCTTCCCGCTACGAGTGCAATGGCACCACCAACCTGTGTACCACCCGCGGAACAATCACCAGTCACCACAGGCGTCAACTCAGAAGGCTGGCACAAGAAGAACGTCACGGTCCCTGAGGCCTGGCCGACGGCACCGGATATGGCCGCAACATCCTTAACCGAAGATCCGAACGCGATGTCTCCACCCGGTGAAGAGTTTGTGGCTGTGTTCGAGGGTTGCTTCACGGTAGTGAAACACTCCGTCGTCGAGTTCGTATGCGAACTCCCATTATAGAAAGAATCACCCGAATACACCGCACGCCA
>JAYSVF010000203.1:0-8723 GCA_043718695.1 Acidimicrobiia bacterium
TAGCTGCTCCAGCTCGGTTTTCGCTTCGGCCAGCTCGACAGTTTGAGCGCCTCTATCGAACGGGGTTTTGCCATCAGGTTTCTTGAGTGCTTCGGTTGCTCGATGCACTCTTGCTGAGGCTGCGTCCCATTCGGCTTGGCATTGGTTTCGCCATGCTTGCGTTGCTGGTTCTGTAGCCAGGTAGTGAGCGACGGCGTCAACGGGCTTTCGAGCGGTTCGCACGATTTCGGACTTTCGTTCGCCCGATGTCGTAGAGGCGATGCACCAGACGTTCATTGGTTCGCTATGTGATGCTCGGGCCACGTTTCCACGAGACACAACACCAGCTGCGACACCTAACACCAAGATGAAGCCCATCTGAGGATCAGTTTCTGTAGCTCGTGCAACCTCACCCGCAAAACCCGCAAAACCCTTCGGCAGCGCATCGAGAGGGCACGAGGGCAACCGGTGGGTTGAGAGCGGGCGAAGCTGGGGCCAAGGGTCTGATTCATCTGCCCGCATACCTTTCAGAGACTTAGACCCGAGTTGAGGAGTGAACAGAACTGCAGCGTTCCCCGTCGTGGTTGGCGGCGACCAGCTTGGCCCTTGGCCCTCGTTGAGCCTTTCCAAACTATCGAGCAACCGTGCGCGGGTGCCCGGCGTGGCGTCGTGCAGTTGCCCCGAAACAACACCTATTGAGGCCTCGCGCAGCTCCCCAGACAAAACCGCAGTGATGGCTTCAAGATCGAGCGCATCAGCGTCGATGTCTCCGGCCCATCGCCGCATCCGGTCGTGATGGCTTGCGTCATTTTCGAGTGCAGCCATAATGGCGTAGTCGAGGCGCGGGCCGTCTGCATGGGCATCGGTCGCCGCCAAGCCGTTGAGGATTGCACGCTCCTCCAAGTCGACCGGCAAGGTGAGCCGGTACACCATCGCCCTCACCGCAAACGAGGAGATCACTCGCTCACCTCGGCGGTCAGCGCCTCAAGCTGAGCGAGCAAAGCGTTACGGTGACGGCGCGCCTCCCATGCCTTCGCGGTAATTGTCCGGTACTCGGCACTTGCCAAAGCGACTAACCGGGCAACTGCGAGGTAGTCTTCCTTTTGAGCGTTTCGTGAGCGCTGATCCAAGCCAGGGGCCCCAGTGCGGGGCCTCTTGCGCGTCACGCCACACCATCCGCATCGAACCGGCCCGGTGAGTTCGTAGGTGTGCTTACTGGCTCGCAGTCACCCTGGGTGGAGCTTTGAATTCGTTTGTTCGACATAGCAGCCCTTTCGGCTAGTTGTTTCGACGGGGGCCTGGGTGGGAGGCGTGTGTCGGGTTGCAACTGGCGTTAGGCGGCGGCGTTTTGGTCGGCGAGCACGTCCAGGTATGCGGTGATGTCCTCGTCGCGGACTAGTCGGCGGTCGCCGATTTTGAGCGAGCGGAGTCGTCCGGCTTTGATTTCCCGGTGAAGCATCGATCGCGAGATCGGCAGTACTTCAAGGGCTTGGGCGAGGGTGTGGACTCGTCTGCTTGTGTGCGTGTCAGTGTTGGTTTGTGTAGGCATGCGTCCATTGAAACGCAAGGTCTGCCTTCTTAATTGATATGTGTACGCATAATTATAATTGTGCCCCTGAACAGGGATTACTTGTCTGGGAGAACAGAAACTCGCCAACTCGGTTGAGTCGGAATGCCTCGCTGAGCGGCACAGGATCTGCCCGCATTCCGGTAACCATTAGGTCCATCCGTTTCAGACCTTCTGATTGTCGCTTCCTGAGCCTCCTAAAAGATTTTCACCGAATTCTTGGGTGATTCAAACAACCGTTCAAGGTCTTGAAGGCGCACTACACGGCGCGCACCGACCAGCTCGGAACCGACTTGCTTTTCCTTGATTAGACGAGTCATCGTTGATTTGGATACCCCCAAAGCAGAAGCAGCTTCCAGCACCGTGAACGACTCAACGAGCGGAGGAAAAGCAACCTTGTGAAACCTGGTCAAACGATTTCGAACGTCACTGGCTGAATAGATCCGCCGACGGCCAATTAGCTTCGAGGTTGGAACCCAGCTCGACGGTAAATTGACGGTGGGTATTGCTGGGCGCTGAGCCAGCCACAAAGACTGAGCTTTTCTCAACCTTTGGATTTCTCGAATTGAACACTTCCAAACTTGGCTCAATTCAAGGGTGGATATTCCCACGCGTTGAGCCAGCCATAAATACTCGCCTTCCATTAGCGAGCGTTTCGAAGGGCGGCGTCAATGATTCCGGCGGCGGGGGCGGTGAGTCTTTCGGTGACTTCGGCGTAGGTGGACATTGTTACCGCTTGCGAGGAGTGGCCAAGGATCTTCGAGACGACTTCTTTCGGTAGGCCGCCTGTGAGTAAATAGGTGGCGTACGAGTGGCGGAGCGTGTGGAACCGGCGTCGGTCGATGCCAGCTTCTTCGAGCAGCTTGTGCCAATCCCGCGAGGTGTTCCGGGGGTTACGAGGTGTGCCTATCGGCGTGGCAAACACCAGTTCGTTATCGTGCCATGCAGAACCAGCCTTGAGGCGTTCAGCCGCCTGGCGGGATCGTTCGGCTTTGAGTGCTTCCTCGGCTTCGAATCCCAACCCCAAGATTCGTTTTGATGATTCGGTTTTCGTCTGGTCGGTGAGTTCGTAGGATCCGTCAAGTTTGCGGCTCAGGTTGCGGTGAACGTGAATGGTTCGTGCGACGGCGTCAATGTCGGTTGTCCGGAGCGCGAGCAGTTCACCTTGTCGTAGTCCTGTCGCCAGTGAGAAGCGAAGGAGTGGGCCGATTCGGTGTTCCATCCAACATGCTTCGAGGCGCGCAAGGTCGGCGGCGCTGATTGGGTCGGGCTTCGGTTTGATTGTCCCGCTCTTGTACGGAAGCTTGGAGAGACTGCATGGGTTCGAAGGGAGCTCTCCCTCTCGCACGGCGCACGTCAACGCGGCTCGGAGTGTTCGCCTTGCAAGCGCAACCGTGGAAGGGCTCAGCATGTCACCCTGGCGGGCACGTCCAGTTTTGAGGCTTGCAACTGCTCCGGGGGCAGCGAGGACTACCCAGGCCGCTGAAACCTTCTGTGGGGTCAAGCTGGCAAGTCGATGGTGGCCAAGGGTGGGGATCAGGTAAGCGCGAACGACTTGGGCGTATTGGCGTTGCGTTGATTGGGTGAGGCGGTCGGTGGTTACGTCGGGCCCGGCGAGCCATTCCGTGAGGTACTGGGCCGTGGTCTTTTGTTGCGCGACCGGTTGGGCCGTGGCTACGCCGTTGGCTCGGTTCCCGGCGGTCTGTTTGATCCACTTTTCGGCCTCGGACTTTTTGTCAAACGTCTTGGTCGATCGTCGGCGCACGAGATCCCCGGGCATTGAGACATCAACGACGGCCCGCCAACGTCCGCCAACTTCGGTGACCCTTCCGGTCCCATAGGTTCGCGATTCCACTTGCTCGCGTTTCGGTGCTCGGGAAACTTTAGCGAGGGTCCGTTTTTGTGTCATCTGTTCACATACCTTTTTGAGAGGAAATCAGGCGGTGTGCCATTGGGTGTGCCATTTAACCGATACACTCGGACACACCTAGACATGAAAGGCCAGGTCATGACACTAACAGATACACACAGAAACCCCGTGCAGGCAATTACGGATCAGAAGGTTGGGGGTTCGAGTCCCTCCGAGCGCACAAAATTTTTGGCCCTGTCCACCGCGGCGGGGCCTTTGTAGTTTCTGACCTATTGCGGGAGCAGATATGAAGATTGATCGAGGTGCCCTAACCGCCCGCCGAGAAAAGCTGCGGTCCGCGTTTCTAGCTGAGCCGAAGGACCGCCCTGTCTCAACCGCTCGGGGGATTCATCACTACGCAATGATCAGTTCCGACGTGGAGCGGACGGTGCGGTTTTGGCAGGAGACGATTGGGTTTCCCCTCGTCGACATGTTTGAGAATCGGGATCTTGAGGGGTCGACGCATTTCTTCTTCGATGCGGGGAATGGCAATCTCGTCGCCTATTTTGATCTGCCCGGCATCGAGCGAGATCCGTTTCGGGAGGTCATTGGCGGCCACCACCATCTGTCGATCTCGATGACAAAGGAAAACTGGCTCGCCGCACAAACTCGGTTCACTGAGGCTGGGATTGCCTACGAGGTCGCCAGCGGCACTTCGATGTACTTCAACGGACCCGATGGCGAACGCCTCGAACTCATTGCCGATCCGCTCGGCGAAATGTACGGCACCACGATTCTGTAGCTGCCGGACCGGTTTCGTTGGCGATTGGGGCGATCTGGCCTGAACCTGTCGGATTGGGTGCTTAACCAACACCCAATCCCACGACTTTGAGCGGCGCCTGCTGACGACCACCCTCGACGCTTCAAATTTGACACCTCCCCCTAGGCCCAATCAGCTCAATCAGTTGTCGTTGTCAGGGGCTCGTTCCAACCGGCAAATTAACCGGCAAATCAACTGGCAAAGTTTGAACCACCGAATCGAAGATTCTTGGCGCGACAACCGCTCAGCCAGGCACTTTAACCAAGGTTTCTCAGTTTCGAAACGATTTCTGAACCGGCAAAAGAACCGGCAAATCAACTAGCAAAAACTGAGGTGACTTTGTGAATCCCTCACTGTCTAGTTGTTCGGTTGAGGGATTGGGCGTACGGTCGGTTTATGGAATCAGGCTCCGAACAATCAGCAGTACCAGGGCAGTACACGTGGATGAGCGGGCCTAGTGATCCTCCGCGCTTGAGTGATGGTCCCGGGACGTATGTAGAGATCGACATTGCGGGATCAGCGGCGCAGCTTTGGCCAATCATCACGGATCTGAACATGCCGGCGAAGTTCAGTACAGAGTTTCGAGGGGCACGGTGGGCTGAGGGGTCGACAGGGCCGGCAATTGGTGCGTCGTTCATTGGTTCGAATGTGCATGCGGCAATCGGGGAGTGGGAGGTGCCGTGTTTTGTGCACCGTTGCGAAGACCAGCGCGAATTTGGGTGGGTCACTTCGGATCCTGACCATCCGGGCGCGCAATGGTGTTTCACGATTACTGAGGATGGTGTCGTCAGCAGATTGCGGTACGCGCTAATCATTGGACCTGGGCCTTCTGGACTCAGCCCCGCAATCAAGAAGATGCCGGAAAAGGAACCGCGCATTCTTTCTCGTCGGCTCGATGAGCATCGGGCGAACATGCAACTGGTTCTCGAAGGCATCAAAACCGAAGCTGAATCCACAAACCCGGCAAACTAAGCGACCTAAGCGAACTGGTAGCGGCGAAGCACAGAAGCCATTAGAAAAGGTGCTGCCGATTCCAATGCAACAGATGCCCAGCGAAGCCAAATCTGGGGCAACAACACTCGACCAATCAACGACGAACTGAAACGATATGCGCGCATGAGAACAGCAGTGCAACTCAGTGCTGAGGGTGGCAACTGGAAAGAGTTGGTTACCTATGTGGTTGAGGCCGAGCAGTTGGGTGTCAACATGGTTTGGGTGGCTGAAGCGTGGGGTGCTGATGCGCCTTCACCGTTGGGATACTTGGCGGCGAAAACGAACACCATGCTGTTGGGTTCCGGGGTGTTTCAGTTGGGCGCCAGGTCTGCGGTGATGACCGCACAAACGGCACTCACCTTGGCCGCGATGTCGGATAATCGTTTCGTGCTCGGGCTTGGCGTGTCGGGTCCGCAAGTTATGGAAGGACTGCATGGCGTCCGCTTCGATCATCCCCTCGGACGTATGCGCGAAACCATCGACATCATCCGTCAAGCATTCGCTGGGGAACGCATTCATTACGAAGGTAAACATTTACAATTGCCGCTCCCTGATGGCGAAGGGAAAGCGCTAAGGCTGGCGCTGAAACCAAACGATCAAATTCCGATTTACCTCGCTACGTTGTCGCCCAAATTGCTTGAGCTCACCGGTGAGTTGGCCGACGGTTGGCTCGGCACCAGTTTCATCCCCGAAGGTGCCGACGCGGCGTATTTCCATCACCTCCGAACCGGCGCTGCACGCGCAAACCGTTCGTTAGAAAATGTCGACATTTGTCAGGGTGCTGAGGTGGCGTTTGCTCGTGACGAAGATGAACTTGAGGCGATGATTCAGAAACGCAAAGCGGGGTTGGCGTTCAGTCTCGGTGGCATGGGCTCGGCTGATTCCAACTTTTACAACGCAGCGTACGCCAGGCAGGGTTTCGCCGAAGTGGCAGCCGAATCCCAACAGCGCTGGCTTGCTGGAGATCGGGCCGGGGCTGCAGCGTTGATCCCCAATGAAATGGTTCTGGGGACGACGTTGATTGGCACGGAAGCGATGATCAAACAGCGGCTGCAAGTGTGGCAAGACTCAGGCGTAACCACCGTTCGGCTCTACCCCTCCGGCGACACCCTCGAATCCCGGCTCGACACATTGGCTCGCGCACTCGAATTGCTTCCTCAATGAACCCAGCAACTCGGCAACAACAACGTTGTGTCGCTGACCGTGGTCGGACTTTCCGACAACCTTTGTTGGTGCAAATTACAGGTCAGCTTCTGTCCGACCAGTCCTGTATGCGACGAACTTCCTGCAATGAACCGGCATCAACACAATCACGATACGAGGATTGCAAAAGAATCAGTCGGATCGAGGGCGTAGACGTGATCGTCAAGGCAACGAGTGATTACCTCCTACACCTCAACCATACGCAGACGACGAAGGAGTCGTAGCAACAATGGAAGCCGATCTTGTCAAACTTGTGGGGGAGCTTAAGTTTGATCCCGAAGTGGTTCGTGCTCGGTACATTGAGGAGCGCGACAAGCGAATTCGTGAGGATGGAAACGATCAGTATGTGAAGGTCACTGCAGACTTCACTCGCTATGTTGACGATCCTTACGTGGAGCCCGGCTTCACCCGCGAACCGCTCACCGGCGAGGTTGATTTCACCATCGTTGGTGGTGGGTTTGGCGGTCTCCTCATGGGTGCTCGGATGCGTCAAGCAGGTTTCAAAAAGATCCGCATCATTGAGCGCGGCGGGGATGTGGGTGGCACGTGGTATTGGAATCGTTACCCCGGTGCCATGTGCGATGTTGAATCGTATGTGTATTTACCATTATTGGAAGAGATCGGCTACATCCCCAAACACCGGTACGCCTATGCACCCGAGATCTTCGAACACAGCAAGGCGATTGCGCGGCATTTCAATCTGTATGAGTTGTCGTGCTTTCAAACGTCGGTTACTCAGATGGCGTGGGACGAAGCCACCAAGCTGTGGACCATCGAAACCGATCGCGGCGACCGTATGCGTTCTCGGTTCGTGGCGATTTGCAACGGTGCTTTGAGCAGGCCGAAACTTCCCGCGATTCCCGGCATCAATGCCTTTGGTGGACATACGTTTCATACCAGCCGCTGGGACTATGCGTACACGGGTGGTAATGCGTCGGGAAACCTAGTGCGTTTGGCCGACAAGAACGTGGGAGTTATCGGCACGGGTGCGACGGCATTGCAGTGTGTTCCCGAACTTGGTAAGTACGCAAAGCAACTGTTTGTGTTTCAACGCACACCATCATCGGTAGACGTCCGCAACAATCGTGAGACACCACCAGATTTCGCTGAGACGTTGACCCCAGGTTGGCAACAAGCACGGATGGACAACTTCAACACCTTGGTGAGTGGCGGGGAGCAAGATGAGGATCTCGTCGCCGACGGTTGGACCGATATCTATCGCAAGCTCACCGGCCTGGGCGCAAAAGAACGCGCTCGATCCTTAGGGCGCCCGTTAACTAGTGCCGAGCGGGCTGAGCTGATGGAGATCACCGACATGGAGAAGATGGAGCAAATTCGCGCTCGCGTCGAGTCCATCGTGGAAGATTCACACACCGCTGATGCGCTTAAGCCGTGGTTTCGACAGTTCTGCAAACGTCCGGGATTTCATGATGAGTACCTCGACACATTCAACCGACCAAACGTCACGCTGGTGGATACGAAGGGCCGTGGGGTGGAGCAGCTCACGGAAGGTTCGGCAATCGTCGACGGAAACGAATACCCACTCGACTGCCTAATTTTCGCAACTGGCTTCGAGACGGGCACGAGCTACACGCACCGAGCCGGGTATGACGTGATTGGTCGCAACGGAATTTCCCTGGCCGAAAAGTGGGCCGACGGATTACGAACCCTGCATGGCCTCCAGTCCAATGGTTTCCCTAACTGCTTCTTCGTAGGCATTACCCAAACGGCGTTTACCGTCAACATCCCTCACACGCTCAACGAGCAATCCAAACACGTCGCTTACATCCTGGGCGAAGCACAACGCCGCGGAGCCAACGTTGTCGAAGCCTCTGCCGACGGAGAACAGGCATGGGTCGATGAAATGCAATCGAAGGCGCATCTTGGGGCGAAGTTCTACGCGGATTGCACGCCGGGCTATTACAACCAAGAGGGTTCTGGAGCTAGTAAGCACGGATACTTTGCCGGTGGCTACGGTGGCGGCCCGCTCGCATTTTTCGCAATCATCGAAACGTGGCGCAACGCCGGTCAACTTGAGGGTATGGAACTTCGTTAGCATTGCTGCTGCGCTGGGTGGTAAGCGCTTCAGTTGGCCGTGGTTGGGTTGGTCGGGTCATTGTTCAGAGCCATCGTGAATGTCACGCTCCCGGCTTCATCCACTCCATCGATTGACCGGTAGGTGGCCAGTGCCGCGTCGTTTCCCGGTTCGGTGATCACCCACATCCCATAGCAACCGCGTTCGATCGCGATCGCTTTCAGTTCGGCGAGTAGCGCCTTGGCGATGCCGCGCCTGAGGAACTCGTCATCGACCC
>JAYSVF010000204.1:0-3631 GCA_043718695.1 Acidimicrobiia bacterium
GCCCGGATTCATGAACTCCAAGAAATCGGTTGTGATCAGTATGCCGTGTATCTGCAGCACGACGACATGGACGGAACTCTCGCCGCATACGGCAACAAGGTGATTCCAGCGATCAACGCCGCCGGACGCGCCAAAGACTGATCTGAATCGCACGGTTTCGTCGGGGGCGGTGAGAACACGATTCTCTTTGGAAGCGGCGGTGAAACAACGAACGAACTAAGTTGAGCGATCAATGTCCACCCGAAGCATGCAAAAAAAAACGCAACAGCTAAAAAAGTTGGGGCTCGGCGCGTTAGGCATTGCCTTGTTCGCGGCTTTGTGGGAGGGCTACAAGGCACTCGGTACCGCTGTCAACGGCAAGCTGCTGGGATTCAAGCTTCCTGCTCGCACTGATGATGCTTCTATGCCTCACCTGTCAACGATTCTGTCGGCGTTTGGAAAAAAGGAAGTTGAGGGTCAAAGCGGCACAGTTCTTGGTTCGGTGGTCAACGGTACCTGGCTTACGTTTCGCCTGGCCGTTGTGGGCTTCATCATTGGTGGACTTGTGGGTATTGGTCTTGCAGTCCTGATGCAACGGTTCAAGCTGATTGAGCGAGCCTGGTTGCCCTATGTGGTGCTGAGCCAGACCGTGCCGTTGATTGCCCTCGCACCGCTCATTGTGGCCTGGGGCGGACGAATAAAAATAGCTGGCGCAGCAATTCAACCGTGGATGGTGGTATCGGCGATGGCGGCATACCTGTCGTTCTTCCCGATCGCTGTGGGTGCCCTGAAGGGTTTGCAGTCACCCAAACCTCATTCTGTGGAACTCATGGATTCTTACGCTGCCTCTTCGTTCCAAACCTTGATCAAGCTTCGGCTTCCCAGTGCCCTTCCGTTTCTCATTCCTGCACTCAAACTTGGCGCAGCAGCAAGTGTGGTTGGGGCAGTGGTCTCGGAGATTTCGCTGGGCAAGAGCGGAGGAATCGGACGACTGATTTTGAACTACTTCCAAAAAGCCACGGGCGATCCAGCCCGTGTTTTTACGGCATTTGCTGGCGCGGCGGTTCTTGGGTTGCTGGTGGCAGGGCTCATTGGTCTGTTCGAGCGTTACGTGATGCGGAACTACCCCAAGGACCAAACCGCATGACCTGCTCACTCCGAAACACCGCGAAACCAAAACGCAAAACCAAAATGCGAAACCAAAACGCGAAATGAAACAAATCAAGGACAGCGCCAAGCCGCACGGGAAACTTCGATGAAACAACAGTCTGTCTGCATACGAGTTGAACGAGTCAAACCATGAACGTTGAGACAACGGCTTCTTCGGTCACGGTGAATGGCGTGAGCAAGGTCTTCAATGCAGGCAAAGCCAACCAAGTTGATGCTTTGGTTGATGTTTCCCTTGTCGTGAAGCCTGGCGAATTTGTTTCGCTGATCGGCCCTTCCGGTTGTGGCAAGAGCACGTTGTTGCGCCTGATCGCCGATCTGACCCAGCCCAGTAGCGGCAGTATCACGATCAACGGCAAACCGGCAAAGCAAGCGCGCTTAGATCAGGATTACGGCATGGCCTTTCAACAGGCAGGCTTGTTTGATTGGCGCAAGGTGGCGCGCAATGTGGAGTTGCCACTTGAACTGCGTGGTTGGGACAAGGCCAAACGCAAAGCCCGTGCCCTGGAAATGCTGGAACTAGTCAAGCTGCCAGATTTCGCCAACCATTATCCTTGGGAACTTTCCGGCGGTATGCAGCAGCGCGTCGCTATCGCCCGTGCCCTGGCCATCGACCCACCGCTCCTGTTGATGGACGAACCCTTCGGTGCACTTGATGAGATGACCCGCGAACATATGCAAGCTGAGCTCACACGGATCTGTGCGGCGACCGGCAAAACCGTAATTTTTGTCACGCACTCGATTCCCGAAGCGGTTTACCTTTCCGATCGGGTGGTGGTGATGTCTCCTCGCCCCGGAAAAATTGTCAAGATCGTTGACGTAGATCTGGGTGATCGTTCCGGTCACAAAACGCGAGAGCGCACCGAGTTTTTCTCCAAGGTCACCGAAGTTCGCGAGGCGCTGCGGGGGATCGAACTTGCTCACGCACCCGGAGTGGACGATCGCTAATGGCCCCCGCTTCTGCATCAAGAAACCCTGGCACTCGGGTGGGTGTGCTGATCAAAGCCAGGTTGGCCCAAATCATTCCGCCGTTAGCTTGGGGCGCGATGTTCCTCCTGGCGTGGGAACGTTTCGTGATTTGGCGCAAAATCAAACCGTTCCTCCTCCCGGCTCCTTCGGCCATTTGGAAACAGCTGCACATCAATAGTGATCAGATCATTCAAACCTCAAAGGCCACCGGCTCCAATGCCCTAAGTGGGCTTATTATTGGTGCGGTTCTTGCCGTGTTGTTCGCGTTTGCTGCGCAACGTTTTTCGGTGGTCGGCGGTTTACTTGCCCCAATCTCGGCTGCAGTGAACACGATGCCGATTGTGGCTTTGGGTCCGGTTTTCTACAACCTTTTTGGTTCCACTTCCGATACTGCACGCCGAGTCGTAGTCGCCCTCGTTGCGTTCTTTCCGATCTTTGTCAATACCCTCAAAGGACTCACGCAGGTTGAACCGGTTCACGAAGAACTCATGCGGTCCTATGCCGCTGGCGGTACCGAATTCCTTCGCCTGGTGCGCATTCCCAACGCCCTACCGTTTCTGCTGACGGGCCTTCGCATCGGCGCTTCACTTTCAGTAATTGCTGCCGTTGTTGTCGAATACTTTGGTGGACTACAAAATGGTTTGGGTAACAGGGTTTCCTCAGCGGTGAACCAATCAGCCAACGCCAAAGCCTGGGCTTACATCTGCGGCGCCTGCATACTCGGCCTTACGTTCTATGTAAGCGCGCTTCTCTTAGAACGCCTCGCCATGCCGTGGCAAGCCAAACGTAAAGCTGCCCAATCAGCGTAAAGGCCTTACCGGACGGATTTACAAGGCGGGGTTGGTGCCCATAGTGCGGAGCCAGCGGGCGTGAGACGCAATTGCTGAGCCAACGCTGCGGTGGCTGCGGTAGGTGATGCCGTATTCGTCGCAGAGGGAACGGAGACGCTTCGCCATGGCTGGATACGCGGTGTGGGGAACCGATGGTGCCAAGTGATGTTCGATTTGGTAATCAAGGCCGCCGACGAGCAAAGAACGAAATCGGCCCAACAGCGAACGGTTCGCCATTACATTGACCGTCGTTTTGAGTTGATGCCATACAAAGTCGTCGTCACGGCGCGAGGAATCGGGCAGGGCAAACTCGGCGTTATCAACACAATGCGCAACTTGGAACGTAACGGCCAAAACAATACCCACCAGCCATGAACCGGCAAGGTACACACCAATCACCGCCCACCACGGATTCCATAACATCGGAAGTGCCAGCGCCCAAGAGACATGCAACGCCTTGCCTCCAACAATGGCGGCACGCGACCGAAAACGAACATCGGTAATGGGTTTATCGGCCACCCGTCCGCGGATGAGATCGGTGAAATCAGAAAGCACCAGCCATTGCACGCCCATCAGGCCATAGAGCGGCCAGAGGTACAGGTGCTGAAAGCGATGCCACGGCTTCCAATCCTGGGTGTCAGCTAAACGGGCGATGGCACCCTGGTCAATATCGGCATCTATGCCTT
>JAYSVF010000205.1:0-8648 GCA_043718695.1 Acidimicrobiia bacterium
CAGCGAAAAATGGGTCGATGGTGCGGGAGTATTTTCACAACCGTCATAGGACAGCCACCGAAACAAAAAAGACAACCCTAAGGTTGTCTCTTAAAAGCAATACAGGGAAGGAATTGTGGAGCTTGTGGGAATTGAACCCACGACCTCTTGCATGCCATGCATAAGAAGTGGCCTTTTTTGCAACCCCGAAACCCCGTAAAATCAACCATCTGAGACCCCCAGAAACACTGAGAGACATTACTAATTGGTGTCAATGCTGGTGTCAAAACGTGGAGGCCGTCAAGTGACCAAGAGAAGATCATCGGGAGAAGGCGCGGTAACCCTCCGAAAAGACGGTCGATACATGGGCCGGGTTTACCTCGGAGAGGAAGCCACCGGCGCTACCAAGACCGTTGAAACCCCCGACGGCAAGACTCTGGTAGTACCAGTCACCCGAACCAAACGGAAAACTGTCTACGGCATCACGAAGAAGGAAGTGCTCGACAAACTCCGTGAACAAACCGACCGGAAACAAAAAGGGCTCCAACCAACCCGCGAACGTTTCACCGTTGCGCAACTGCTTACGGCCCGTCACCCGGCGAGCTAACCGGCGTTGCCGCCAAGTCATTGGCCAGCTCTCGATCGATTGGAACTGGCGGCCACCGAACACCCACCCGAAGCCGTACGTCTTTGCTGATATCGAACCGAAACTACGGGGCCGTGTTGGCGGCGACACAGCCATAGCGAAGCTGCTCCGTTGCTCATGGTTTACGTTGAACCAGTACCGAGCCCAAGGCCTCTCGACAATCCAAGCCGACCGAATAGCGGACATTCTGGGCGAGCACCCAACGAACCTTTGGCCACACTACGGAACCTCCGAATACATCGAAGAGGATGAAGACGATGACACCAATTGAACTGATGTGATCCATGGACGCCGGAGCCTGCAAGACTAAAGCCGAAAGATCCGAGACGCAGTGATAAGCACAAGGACGAAGGGAGACATTCGAGATGGCTCAAGTATTGGACGTTGCTGAATACATTCGTCGGTGCCTGCCTGCGCTGACAACCATGAAGCTGCAGAAGCTCGTGTACTTCTCCCAGGCTGTTCACCTGGTCGAGACCGGAAAGCCTCTGTTCAGCGCTCAGATTGAAGCGTGGGTTGAAGGCCCCGTAGTTCGCGAACTGTTCGACGAGGTGCGCGGCAAGCGATCAACTCCAGTGCTGCCTGGTGATCCGAATCGACTAGCGGCCGTCGAAGTTGCATCGATCACGAAAACCCTTGAGTGGTATGGCGACTACTCAGGCGAGGTTCTTTCAGAGATGACCCACGCTGATGCCCCATGGCGGGACGGTCGAAACGGGCTCGCTCCTACCCAATACGGGGCCGTGACCATCGAACCCGCTGCAATGCTCGCGTTCTATTCGGAACTCTTCACAACTATTCCGGACGACCTAATGAGTGCTGACGAATTCGCTGCTGCGTTCCTCGTCTGACCAATGAGCAAAGCTGGCTTGTCGGGAACGAAGGTTCTCAAAGAACTCGAAGAAACTGGCCGCCCCATGAGGTTGTGCAAGCGATCTCGAAGCGAGTGTTTGAATGCCTCGAAAGCTTCGATGAACTGCTTGCTGAGATCCCGCCGGACTGGACCAGGCCGCTGTTTCGGGTCGTTACCGTCCCCGAGGTACAAGCAACAATTGAGATGACTCTTGCCCACCCGCACCGGATCATTCAGCTTTGGGCCGTTGTGTTCGCAGAGGAATCTCCGAAGCTTGATTTGTAGAACCCAAAGGCCCCAACCGGCAACCGGCGGGGCCAGCAGTTACTGAGTTCGGTCTGCGTCACGATCTGTTAAGCGAATCGATCCTTTGGGTGTCAATCGAAGTGATTCCCTTGCCAAGTCGGTGGGTGGTAACTGGAATAACCCCCTTTGTTTGGCTTTACGCCGCTGCCCACACCTCCGGATCGACCAGAACCACCCACGAAGCGTTCGGTATTGCCGAGGGGGTCGCACTCACTCGTCGCCGGTACGCCCACCTGACACCTGCAGGGAGTTCCCGAAACGAACTTGGCAATCGTCGTTGCGGTCTCGAAGTGTACCCAGTAAGCCCGGCGCTGAATCGAAGGTGGGCTCATCGGTCAACCCTCGCTCGATGATGTGAGCGACACGCTCAAACCGCAAAGGATGAACGACGTTCGCGGGGACGTTGATTTGCCTGTTTGGTGCTCGATTTGCTGTCGTTTTCGCTGCTGCGAGTGGTGATTTCATCGCTTATTGCCCCTCTCTGGTTTGGTGTCAAACTGGTGTCAAACAGTGGTGACTCTTCAGAATTCCGGGCAGTCCATGGTGGTTGACCAGGGGTTTTTTTGTGGAGCTTGTGGGAATTGAACCCACGACCTCTTGCATGCCATGCAAGCGCTCTACCAACTGAGCTAAAGCCCCAAGCTCGGCCGGAACCGAAACTTGCGTCGCAATCGGGCGGGCCCGTTTGCGGATTACGAAACTAGCACGCTCTAACTCCTCGGCAGTTTAAAAGTCCGGTCGAGAATAATTTGACCGGGCCAGAAACAATGACCCACAAACAATGACCTACTTGGAGACGTCGATGGCAGGGTCGAGGATTGTGAGTACTTCAACGCCAGTTTCGGTGACTAGAACCGTGTGTTCCCACTGCGCGGTACGGGCCAGGTCGACGGTGACTGCAGTCCAATCATCATCCCAAAGGTCAAAATCGGCGCTGCCAGAAGCGGTGATCATCGGCTCGATAGTGAACGTCATGCCGGGGCGCATGATCGTGTTGGCTTTGCGGTCGTAATAGTGCGGCACATTGGGTTGCATGTGGAACACCTCGCCAATCCCGTGGCCTACAAAGGCGTGCACCACGCCGTAGCCGTACTTGCGGGCGTGAGTTTCAATGGCTTTCCCAATCACATTGATCGGGGCGCCTGGGACCACCGCAGCAATGGCCAGGTCGAGGCACTCCTTGGTGACGGTTACCAAACGGTGGGAGGCCTCGTCGACATTGCCTACTTCGAACATGACGGAATGATCACCGTGCACGCCGTTGAGATAAATGGTGACGTCGATGTTGAGAATGTCACCATCTTGGAGGGGCCGAGAATCGGGGATGCCATGGCAAATCACCTCATTGACTGAGGTGCACACTGATTTGGGGTATCCGCCGTAGCCAACGGTAGAGGGGTAGCCGCCAAGGTCAATGTAAGCCTGGTGGGCAATGGCATCAAGTTGATCGGTGGTTACGCCAACGGCCACATGGGGCCGAATGATTTCGATCACTCGAGCGGCGGCGCGACCAGCTATGCGCATGCGTTCAATGGTGTCGTCATCTTTGATAAGCGAGACGTTGGTCTTCTTGGGCTTGCCTTTGTTTCCCACATAATCGGGTGCCACGATTGCCGATGGCACTGACCGAATGGCGGTCACTTCACCAGGCAGTACTGATGGAGTGCGTTGCGGGCGTTGGCGGTCCTTGTGGCAACGCTTGAACTTCTTGCCACTCCCGCACCAGCAGGGATCGTTTGACTTGGTGAGCACGAGCGTTTCCACAACATCAAGGATACGACCTTGACGGGGTAACCGTCGCTTCGCCTCGCGTGCCATAGGTCGTGCTGTGTTTTAGGTCGTGCGTGCTCGGCCTGGTTGGGCAGCTGATTACCTGTGTTTGGAAGACTCATTGACTGATGGGGAGAAAGCGCCGCTGAGGTTGTGGGCTCAGCCGGTAGCCTGGAAAGCTATGTCTTCACCGGTTGAGCTAGTTCCTGCATCGTCAAATTCCGTAAACGAGCCGGCTGGTGCTGGCGGGCTCGGCGACGCTGCGGTGGCTCGCGATTTTCCAGAGCACCGCTACACGGCCACGCTCGCAAACGTTCTAGAGCCTGCTTGGCAGGACCGTTGGGAAGCTGAAGGCACCTACAACACCCCGAATCCCGTCGGTGCGTTGAGTGAGGGTTTCGAGGCGGTTAAGGATCAACCGAAGCTGTTTGTGATGGACATGTTCCCCTACCCATCCGGCGCCGGGCTCCATGTGGGCCATCCGCTGGGCTTCATTGGTACCGACGTGTTTGCCCGTTACAAGCGCATGACCGGTCACAACGTGCTGCACACGATGGGCTTCGATTCCTTTGGTTTGCCCGCTGAGCAGTACGCCGTGCAAACCGGAACGCATCCGCGCACCACAACCGAAGCCAACGTGGCCAACTATCGCCGCCAAATTCGTAGCCTCGGGTTGGGTCACGATCCACGTCGATCAGTGGCGACGACTGATGTTGAATTTTATCGTTGGACGCAATGGATCTTTCTGCAGGTCTTTAATTCCTACCTTGATGAGACCAGTGGCAAAGCACAACCGATTGCTGATCTTCAGCGCGCCTATGAATCTGGTTCGCGGGTTTCATCCGATGGCCGGGCCTGGTCCACGCTCACCAATGTTGAACAGCGCAGCATTATCGATTCGCATCGTCTCGCCTATGTTTCAGAAACCCCCGTCAACTGGTGTCCGGGCTTGGGAACCGTTGTTGCCAATGAAGAGGTAACCGCCGATGGTCGCAGCGATCGTGGGAACTTCCCGGTGTTCAAACGCAACATGCGCCAATGGAACATGCGTATCACCGCGTATGCCGATCGGTTGATCAACGATTTGGATTTAGTCGATTGGCCTGAGCCCGTTCGTTTGATGCAACGCAACTGGATCGGCCGCTCGCACGGCGCTCGTGTGCGGTTTGCTTCGCCCGCTGGACCCATCGAAGTGTTCACAACCCGCTCCGATACGTTGTTTGGCGCCACGTATATGGTGCTGGCCCCGGAGCATGCATTGGTTGATCAGTTGGCTGCGGCCGCTTGGCCTTCGGGTACGCCGGAGAAATGGACGGCGGGAGCGGCCACTCCAGCTGAAGCTATCGCTACGTACCGCCGCACCACGCAAGCCAAATCTGCGGTAGATCGCCAAGTGGAGAGTCGCGAAAAAACTGGAGTGTTCCTTGGCGTGACCGCTACGAATCCTGTCAACGGCGAAGCGATTCCCGTCTTCATTGCGGATTACGTGTTGATGGGTTACGGCACCGGTGCCATCATGGCCGTACCTTCCGGTGATCAACGCGACTTTGAATTTGCCCGCATCTTTGGTTTGCCGATCGTGGCTACGCAACAGCCAACCGCGGAATGGTTTGCCGCTGAGAACGTGGCTCCCAGCTTGGATTGTGCCACTTGGTCCAACGCCTTCGTGGGTGATGGTGCACACGTTGACTCAGCGCGTTCCGATGGCACCCTCGATATCAACGGTACCGATAAAGCCACCGGAATTTCGCTGGTGAATGACTGGCTGACCGCCAATGATCACGGGCATGGCACCATCAATTACAAGTTGCGTGATTGGGGCTTCAGTCGTCAACGCTACTGGGGTGAACCCATCCCCGTAGTGTTCGACGACACCGGTTTGCCCATTGCGCTGCCCGCTTCAATGTTGCCGTTGGAGCTGCCCGAAACCGATCAGTTCTCGCCGCGCACGTTCGATCCAAACGACGAATTCTCAAACCCCGAAGCGCCACTTGATCGTTTGCACGATTGGGTAAACGTTGAACTCGATTTGGGTGATGGTATGCGCACCTATCGCCGTGATACCAACGTGATGCCGCAGTGGGCCGGATCGTGTTCGTATTACCTGCGCTACATCGATCCCATCGATGCACCAGGCGCACCGCTGCCGGCCGATCCCATCAACGAGCGTTACTGGATGGGCACCCCCATTGAAGGCCGCTCCAATGGCGTTGACCTGTACGTGGGCGGCGTAGAGCATGCAGTGCTGCACTTGCTCTACTCGCGTTTTTGGCACAAGGTGCTGTTCGATCTTGGCTATGTCAGCACGCCAGAACCATTCCAACGGCTGTTCAACCAGGGATACATCCAAGCGTATTCGTACACTGATTCGCGGGGTATGTACGTGGAAGCCTCACAAGTCGTGGAGGCGAATGATAAGTATACATATGAAGGTGAACTGGTTACGCGTCATCTCGGCAAGATTGGTAAGTCACTCAAAAACTCCATCTCACCCGACGACATGGTCAACGAATACGGCGCCGACACCTTCCGTTTATATGAGATGGCCATGGGTCCTTTGGAACAAGCAAAACCTTGGGATACGCGCGCCGTTTCCGGATCATTCCGATTGCTGCAACGCGTATGGCGGACCGTGATCAACGAAGACACTGGCTCGGTCCGCGTGACCGATGAAGAGCCCACAGCGGAAACGTTGCGAATTCTGCACTCGACGATCGCTGCTTGTCGCGAAGCTATGGATGCCTTGCGCATGAACACCCCGGTAGCCCGCATCACCGAACTGAACAATCACCTGACGAGTACCTACGCCAATGGTGCTCCCCGCTCGGTAGTTGAACCGCTCGTCTTGATGCTCGCCCCGTTTGCACCACATATGGCCGAGGAACTGTGGAATCGTCTTGGTCACTCGTCCTCACTGGTGCGCGCTTCCTATCCGGTGTCGAACCCCGCCTTTTTGGTTGCCGACACTATTGAGGTTCCGGTGCAGATCAACGGCAAACTCAAAACCGTGTTGGTGGTTCCTGCTGATGCCGATGCTGCGTTTTTGGAGACTGCTGCGAAGAGCGATGAGAAGATTGCCGCGTTGTTGGAAGGGAAGACGATTCGCAAGGTTGTGGCTGTGGCGGGGCGGTTAGTGAATCTCGTTGTTTCTTAGGCCCGCAGAGGGCGGGCCGTTGGGTTTGCAAAACCAGGCACACACCCCGCAAGCGGGGACCCCGTGCGGCTGTACTGTTTTGCAATTCCCAACGGCCCGCCCCCCGCTCGAAAGAATCGCGATCACGAACCTTTCGTGAGCTTGAGCGCTTAGGTCAGTGGGATCGTGCCGCCGGGTTTGCAAAACCAGACACACACCCCGCGAGCGGCTGAACCTTTTGCAACTCCCGACTTCTCGCCCCTCGCTACGCATTGCAACCTCAAGGCAGATCTCGTTTTGAGTACGCGGTCAGTATTGGCAAAGAGATGAGGGGGGTATCGCTCGGTGGGTGTTTAGGGTTGGGTAGCGTTTCGGTATGCGTTTACGAATTCTTAGTTCTATTGCCGTTCTTGGGTTGGCGAGCGTTTCGCTGCTTGGTTGCTCCTCGGATTCGGGTTCTGACTCGACCGTTGTTGGGGAATCGGTAGCGGAAACTGTTTCTGCTTCGTCGGAAACTACGGCGGTCGCTCCGGCGGGGGATACGGTGGCGGGTGCAGCGAACGCTTTGCCCTTAGACACGGAAGCCTTTGCTGGTACCGAATGTCCAGCGACGGATGGATCGGCACCCCGGCATACGAAGTTCGCGGCGGAACCGAAGATGTGTATCGATGTGGCGAAGAAATATGTGGCCGTGATGGAAACCTCGAAGGGGAACATGACCTTCGATTTGGATCCAAAACGAGCGCCGAAAACGGTGAACAGCTTTGTGTTCCTAGCCCGTCAGCGTTACTTCGAAGGTATCAAGTTCCACCGAGTGGTTCCCGATTTCGTCCTCCAGGGTGGCGATCCCTTCTCGATCAACGACGGTGCCGATGGACCCGTCGGTACCGGTGGACCAGGGTATGACTTTGCCGACGAACTCCCACAGCCCGGCGAATACAAAGTGGGCTCGCTCGTAATGGCGAACTCCGGCCCGAATACCAATGGCAGCCAGTTCTTTATTGTGTCTGGACCGAACGGGGTAACGCTCCCACCGAATTACGCACTGTTTGGACAGCTCAGCGACGGCCAGCCAACAGTGGATGCCATTGGCGCCTTGGCGGTTACCGACGGCCCTCCAAGCGAGCCAGTCATCATCAACAAGGTCACCATCACCGAGTCATAACCTGGCCGCACCTTTCAACTGGGTACGGGAAACCACCGTTGTCTTCAAACGAAAAGATAAAGCTCCTTACCAAAAAAGATAAAGCTCCTTGCCAAAGAGGTAAGGAGCTTTACCGTTTTCCAGACCGTTTTCCACACCGTTTTCCAAACCCTGGCCCGAAAGCTACCGTGACTCTTGAAGCCGGAATGAAAGGCTCCTGCCAAAAGAAGAGGCGCTACTTCTTCTTGGCTGCTGGCTTCTTCGTGGCAGGGGCTTTCGCTGCCGACGGTTTTGCCGCCACTGCCGCTTTCGGTGCGCCGGGTTTTGATGCAGCAGCACTCGCTCCCTGTGTCACCCGAATCGCCAAGGGTTTCGGTAGCGCCGCATCGGCATTACCAACGGTAAAGGTCCAGGCAGCTTTGCCAGCCGCACCACCATCGACAGCAACGTCGTAGCTTGAGCCTGCGACGAGCTCCTTGCGAGGAATAATCATCACCAGGTTCTTCTGGTTGACCAAATACCGTCCAGTCGCTTGCGCGCCGGCATCAGGATTGGGATAGTTCCGATCGATAATGCAGATTTCCAGCGGATTGCCGCCTTGGCTCAGGGTTGCGCCGGCTGCCGTTGGAGCACTTGGGAACATAGCCATAATCGGTAGCCCAGTTGGGGCGGCATAACCAGGACACGCCGTTAACGGGTTTGGCACTTCCGAAATGAAACTGGTCATGGGGACAGTGGAACCACGGCCAGGAAACAAGATCGGCTCTTTCACGGCCACTTTTTTCCCAATGCCACCAGTTACGTTGATGACTCCAGC
>JAYSVF010000206.1:0-8633 GCA_043718695.1 Acidimicrobiia bacterium
CGCCGAATGTGTGATCCTGAGCCCGTTGGTGGGCGAAACCTTCGAAGCCACCGTGATCGAAGTGTCCCGCGAAATCGCCCAATTCACCATCGAAGAGCCCTGCGTTGTCGCGCGAATCCGTGTACCAAAACCCAAGCCGGGCGAGCCCCAACTTTCACCGGGGGATAGCATCGCCGTTCGTCTTGAGTCGGTCGATCTCAAATCTCGTCGGCTGAGCTTCACCGTCGTGCGTCAATAGCGGAGATCCACCGTCTGACCGTCCTATGTTGGTTTGGGGTTGGGCTCGTGAGACCGGGTGATTTTATCTGCCAGCAATCGAGGTGCGCTGGCTCGTAGAATGGTGGCATGAAGCCGTTTGTGGTCAATGTGGCCAATCTGGTGCACCGTCCGGCTCGGCGGCGCGCTGAAGAATTGTCAGGTCCCACGGCAAAATTATTTGTCACCGAGACCTTTGTTCCCGAAGGGGGCCAACTCGAAGTCAGTGTTTTGCTGGAAGCCGTCTCCGATGGCATTTTGGCTGTTGGTGAGGCCAAAGTGAACTGGCATGCCGAATGTCGTCGGTGTATTCGCCCGATTGTTGGGCTCTCGCAGGTGGAATTTCGGGAGATGTATTCGGAGAATCCGGTCGAAGGTGAGACCTATCCGATCAAACATGAGTCAGTCGATATCGAGCTGGTCGCCAGGGAGGCTATTCTGTTAGACCTTCCGCTGGCTCCTCTCTGTAGAGAAGAGTGTGCGGGTCTGTGCCTCACCTGCGGTTCAGACCTAAACGATGGGCCGTGTTCCTGCGCCCCGGCAGCGATAGATCCTCGATGGACAGTTCTTTCTGGGCTGCGCGTCGACGAACTCGAACTACCTGAAAGCTAGAGAATCATGGCCGTCCCAAAGAAAAAGAAGTCCAAGTCCAAGGTCCGTATGGCCCGTGCGAGCAACTGGAAGCTCAGCGCTCCAGCTCGCAGCAATTGCCCCCGTTGTGAAGCCGCCAAGGTTCCTCACACGGTTTGTGGCAGCTGCGGCTGGTACAAGGGCCGTCAGGCCATCGACGTAGCGTAAATCCTTCGGGTGTATTGCGTTGATGCTGGTTATCAACGGGGATCGCCTTTTGATTTGCCTCAGTTGAAAAATTTTTACGTTCTGACCGCCGGTTTTGCCCGGCGGTTCAACGCGTTGCAGCCCGTTTCATTTCTGCTCTGTTCTCCGTCGTTTCTGTCCTGTCTCGCTTTTCGTTAGTCCTTGGAGTTTGCCGTGACCCTGTCATTGCCGGTTGCTATTGATGCCATGGGCGGCGATTTTGCCCCGTCGCAAATTCTTGAAGGCGCTCGTCAGGCGGTGGCTGCAGGTATCCCCGTCGTGCTGGTTGGCCGGAGCGCTGATTTGGGTGACCTGGCCGAGTTGGCCACCGCGGGGATTTCGGTCATCGAAGCTTCCGAAGTTATCGAGATGGACGACGATCCGGCGAAGAGCATTCGGACCAAGAAGGATTCGTCGCTTCTCCGGGCGGCG
Source organism: Acidimicrobiia bacterium (assembly GCA_043718695.1). Lineage (GTDB taxonomy): Bacteria > Actinomycetota > Acidimicrobiia > Acidimicrobiales > JANYDT01 > JANMZO01. Next base: position 1,504 of record JAYSVF010000206.1, read on the forward strand.
GAAGCGGTTCGTGATGGCAAGGCCAGTGCGTTTCTGTCGGCAGGAAACACTGGGGCGACGATGGCTTCGGCGTTGTTCCGTATGGGCCGAGTGAAAAGCGTGATTCGTCCGGCCATTGCGACGCCGATTCCCGTGATTGGCTCTACCCCTACGGTGTTGTTGGATGCCGGGGCGAATGCCGAGTGCACCGCCGAGATGTTGGTGCAGTTCGCGCAAATGGGTTCCGCCTATGCCAGGGCTCGTTACGGCATGGCGGCCCCGCGAGTTGGTTTGCTCACCATTGGCGAAGAAGACGGCAAAGGCAATGCGCTCGCGAAGGAAGCCAATGAGTTACTGCGGGCCGGGGCTGCTGGTGCCAGCGTGAATTTCATCGGTAACGTTGAAGGTCGCGATGTTATGGGCACCGAAGTTGATGTGGTGGTAACCGACGGGTTCACCGGCAACATCGTGCTTAAGACCCTCGAAGGCGGGATGAAGTTCTTCGCCGGCAAAGTGTTCGAGGCGTTGCTCTCCACGCCCGAAGCCAAAGAGGCCGCCAAGGTGCTTATGCCTCAATTGATGCCCCTCGCCGAAGCCCTCGATCCCAATACCTACGGTGGTGCCATGCTGTTAGGGGTCGACGGTGTTTGCATCATCAGCCACGGTTCCTCCAACGCGCTAGCCATTCTCAACGCCTCGAAAGTCGCCCGCGATATGGTCGAAGTAGGTCTCGTAGCCGCCATCGCCGCAGCCGTAGCCAAGCCGTAAGCCCACGTACTATATTGAACCGGGCTAGGCGGCCTTTGCGTCGCCGAACTTGATGGTGACCGGTTCACTTCCTGGATACCGGGCAACGAGATCGAGTTGTCCTCCGGTTGCCTCAACGAAGCGCCGCAACGTTGACAGCAACAGGTCGGTGCGGTTCTCCAGCCGTGAAACTTCTGACTGGTCCATGCCGAGTAGCTCGGCCATGGTCGCCTGGGTTAACGATTGTGCCTTTCGCAGGTTCTTGAGCGTGACCATCCGTGCTTCAATTTCGGCGGTGGTGGCGTTGTAACGCGCCATCGCGGTCGGCGAAGCAGCAAGCATTTCTTTGAAACGATCATGCGCGTCATAGCTCGCGTCCCATTCCGCTTGTGAGCTCGGATGGGTGGATTCGGAAAGTGAATCGATTGGGATTTTTCGGTTCGTCATGTTCGTCTCCGGGCTCTTGCCTGGTTGGTTCTCAAACTGCTTTTATCGGTGATGTTGAGCGATGTAACTGTGTAGGCGCTGTTCAGCTTCGGCGACATGTGGTGGGTACCAAAGGTTTCCGAGGTTCGATTTATCCCCGCCGATGAGCATCACGATCTCCGGTTGGCCTTCGGCGTCTTGGCTGTACCCGTAGATCAATCTGAGGACGGGATTGCCGGTGGCATAGGGAGTAGTGAAGGTCGGAGGAGTTCTGCGTAAGGCGTGAAGGTTGAGCCTGCTCGATTTGATTGGGTGGGATTCGTCGGTGTTTTCCAGATCCTTGCCGTGGATTTCAAGTGCATTGATGAGGGCCATCACCTCACCAAAACTTCAGAATCTTCTGACGCCAGACTGGTTAACCAGGTGGAGAACTTTGGGACAAAACGAATTTTCGTATACAAACGACGCTCCTACTGCATGTATACAGTATACCACATATGTAGTCCACCTCATGTACCTCCGGAGTTTGGCTGCACATGCTTTGAGTGTTCGCGTACAGTTTGAGCGATGCTTACTGCGACGTTGCTGGCACTGGCGGCGGCGGTGATGCACGCCGGGTGGAACCTGTTGGTGAAGCAGGGCGGTGACGATCGGTTTCTGTTGTTGTGGGGGCAGTTCGCCATTGCTGCGGTGTTGTGTATCCCGATCGTTGTGGGTTTTGGTGGGGTCCCGAGGATTGCTTGGACGTGGGTTTGTATCTCGGGGTTGGCACACCTTCCGTATTGTTTGCTCTTAGCTATGGCCTACAACCACGGCGATTTTTCGGTGGTGTATCCAATCGCCCGAGGTGGCGGGGCGATGTTGGCGGCCGTTGGCGGCGTGTTGTTTCTCGCTGACCAGATCAGTATCCAAAGCGCGCTTGGTATTGGTGTTGTGGTACTCGGCATGGCGTTTCTGGCTGGGCCGTTCAATGCAGCTAATAAAGTAAGTGTGCTTGCTGCTCTCGGCGTTGCTTGCACCATTGGTGTGTATAGCGTGTCTGATGCCAAGGGAATCCGGGCCAGCACCACGGTGCTTTACGCGTTGGCTACCCAAATCGGCACCGCGGTGACCACTACCACCTACGGCCTGGCGACGGGTCGAACCCACGATATGCGACGAGTGATCGAAACGCATTGGCGCAGATTGACTCTGGCGGCCATTGCATCCACAGTCACGTACACGTTGGTGCAGTTAGCGTTCAAACGGGCGCCGGTTGGGTACGTCACGGCACTGCGTGAATCCTCGGTGGTGCTCGCAGCCTTCATTGGTTGGCGCAAGCTCAAGGAGCCCGTTGGCACCCGACGCGTTGCGGCAACCCTTCTCGTGGTGCTCGGCATGGTCCTGGTGGTGCTCTTCCGCCCTGCCTGATTTAATCATCTCACGACGAAACTTGATCGGCTCAGCTTGGTGCTTCACTCGCTTGACCAGGCACACTTGGGTGCTCTGAACCAATTTCGAGACCGATAGGGATATCACGGAGGAGCGCTGACGTATGAGTACGGTCGGTGTGGGTTGACCGCCAGACCAGCATGGCTTGTGCCTGGGCGAGGATTACTTGCGGATCGGTCTCTTCGGTTTGCCAGGTGGGGTCAAGCGCGAGGTTGAAGCAACGCCACGTTCCGTCGCCGAATTGAACATAAGCGTGCGTACTACTTCGACGAACGCAAAGGTGTTGCATTTCCAAGGGTGTCTCAGCTGCAGCATCTTGTGTTTCGGACAGGTATTCGGGCTGACTTGCCCCGCCACCGTCTGCTTGGGTGATCAGGCTGTCTTCTCGCCAGTCCCATTCATAGGTCGCGGATTCTCGCCAGGATGCGGGAGAAGTGCCACGAAGAAACGGCGCTAGGGAAACGCCGTCGCACTGCTTTGGAGTGAGAACATTGATACGTTCACAGATGGTTGGGAGGATGTCGACGTTTTCGGTGAAGGCATCAACCACGTGCCCGTGCCCATCTGGCAAACCCGGATCGCGAACGATGGACAACACGTTGTAGCTTGATTCATAGAACCCGGCCTTGCCTAGCAGTCCCTGGTCGCCTAGCTGCTCACCGTGATCGGCGGTCACCACAATCAGCGTGTTGTCCCATACGCCGAGCTCTTGGAGGGTTCGCCACAACCGGCCGAGCTGATCGTCTACTTCGGAAACCATCCCGTAGTACTGCGCCCGGTTTTGGGCAATGGAGGTTTTGCGAGCCGAAGCCGCGTAACCGCGATTACCCAGGAGTGAAGCGAACACTGGATGTTGATCTTCAGGAATGGGCTGGGGGAGTGGGCAATCAGCCGGGTTGTACATCGAGGCGTAGTGTCCGGCCGCGCGGTACGGCGGGTGTGGACGTAAATACGAGGCGTGCGCAAACCACGGCCCTTCAGCACCCGACGCTTGTGCCGAGCAGCGATCCCGGATCCACGCATCGACGTGATTGGTGAGGAAGGTTGTTGTTGAATGTTCGGCCGGGCGTTCGCCTTCGGTTAACCAAGCGTGCACGGCATTGTCGATCGAGTAACCGAGCCCGCGAAGCCAATCCAGCCAAGGGTCCTGATTCCCGACCAGCGCCAGACCCTCTTCAAAACCAGGAAGGACTCCCTCATACGTCGTCAATCGTGGATCGGCTGGATCAGTCACCGTTCGGGGATCGACACTTTGATCGGTGTAACCAAACAAGGTTGGAAGATAGCCAGCGCGCTTAGCAACTAGGGCGACGTTGTCGAATCGGGCGTCGAGGGGTGTCCCATTTGCGACCACGCGATTGTTCATTTGGTAGGTGCCCGTATAGAGCGCAGCACGACCAGGTCCACAGGGTGCGGCTTGGGAATAGTGACGAGCGAAGCGAACTCCCGCGGCAGCCAGCGCATCAAGATTCGGCGTCTGCACCAGCGGGTGTTCGGCGCAACCCAGCGTGTCGGCTCGGAACTGGTCGAGGGTAACGAACAACACATTCGGCCGGTTTGCAAGCAAGTCATGGTTAGCGGTAGGAGATGGGGAGACGCGCACACCCTATCTTCGCTCAGCTTGTTCTCTCCTGTCAGGTTGCACGAATTCATGACCGCCAAATTCATGACTGTGACAGATCATTTCTGGCATGGCCGGAATCTCAAGCAGCAGCTGGCTATCGTTGCGAGATGAACGGTATTGGACGGTTAGGCGAGATTGTTATTGACTGCCCTGATCCAATGGAATCGGCGGAGTTCTATTCGGCGCTCACCGGTCTCCCTATTAGCGATGATGCCGAGGATGATTGGGTGTCGCTGGTCAACGATGACGGTCCGGCTTTGGCCTTTCAACTCGTTGAGCATTACGAGCCGCCGATTTGGCCGAGCCACACCGCCCCACAGCGTGCCCATCTGGATATCTACGTTGATGATTTGCGTCGAGCGGAGAGGGAAGTCCTCCGTTTGGGTGCGATCAAATGCGAAGATCAACCCGGACGGACCTTTACCGTATTTCTTGACCCAGCCGGGCACCCGTTTTGTTTAGTACTGCAGTGAAAACCCTTGAAAACAGAGGGAAGGGCTGAAATCTGGCCGAGCAAAGAGCAGGTTTCGGTGCTGCGGACGGCAAGTATGCTCTTTGACGCCGTAACTATCTAGGAGAACCACCGTGTCCACGCTCGATCGCCCCGCCGTAGTCAATATCGTTCGTGATCGCCTCGCCGACATTTTGGAGATCGAAACCACCAAGATTGCTGAGGGGTCGTCATTCGTTGACGATCTTGATGCCGATTCCCTTGCCCTCATTGAGCTTGTCGAGGCCCTTGAAGAGGAAATCGGTCGCCACGCCCCAGGATTTCACATAGACGACGAGGATCTCGAAGATCTCAAAACGGTTCGTGACGCTGTTGACTACGTGATGGCCAAGTTGTAGGAGCCGGCTCTTCGCAACGGAGAACGTGGCATGGCATTTGTATGACTTCGTTCCCTGTTCCAGCATTTGAGGGATTAGCTGCCGTTGTCGGTTGGACGTTCCGCGACCCCGAGCTACTGGCGCTGTCGATGGCGCATCGTTCATGGAGTGCAGAACGCAATCAGCAATCAAATGAGCGGTTGGAGTTTCTTGGCGATGCCGTTCTTGGGTTGATCGTTACGAATTTCATCTACAACACTTACCAGGATTTACCTGAGGGTGATCTGGCGAAGTTGCGGGCTTCAGTGGTGAATTCGATCACGCTGGCGGAGGTGGCGCGTGAGTTAGACCTGGGTGCCAGTCTTTTGCTGGGGAAGGGTGAAAGTTCCACCGGCGGCCGGGACAAATCCTCGATCCTGGCTGACGCTTTTGAAGCGGTGTTAGGGGCGGTCTATCTTGACGGCGGCATGGGTCCTGCGGAGCTTTTCGTTATGAGGACCCTTGGCGAACGTATCAGTGCGTACTCGCTGGGCCCTGGTGGCGAGGATTACAAGACCCGTCTGCAAGAACTGGTCGCAAGGCGACTGAATCAGATGCCGGTGTACCGGGTCGAGGGAACTGGACCGGATCATCAAAAGCATTTTGAAGCGGTGGTGTTTATAGCGGGAGTGGAACGTGGTGCGGGTGTTGGGCGTTCGAAAAAGGCGGCGGAACAAAGTGCGGCGCGGATGGCCTGTGAATCGGTGCAGACCGAGTTAGGTCTGCACGCTTAGTATGCGAAGGCTTCGCTTGCGCTCCGGCCGGGATGGGTTCGTAGCGTTTTGTTGTGCCTGCTGAGAAGTCTCCATGCCTGAACTTCCGGAAGTTGAAACGGTTCGCGTGGACCTTGATCGGGCCATTGTGGGCCGCACGATCGAATCCGTGGTTCTCGGACGGTTGCGATCGGTGCGCCGCTACGCCGATCCAAACCAGTTCATTGATGAACTCCTCGGGGCGCGCATTACCGGAACGGGTCGGCTGGGAAAGTACCTCTTTATCAACCTTTCCGCAACGGTTGAATCCGAGAAGGTTTTGCCCGGTTCGGCGGTGCTCGACCCCGCGGCAATTTCCTCGGTGTTGGTGGTACATCTCCGCATGAGTGGACAGCTTCTGCTTCCCCCCGGTGGCGCAGGTGCGCAAATTGCTAAGCACACTCACGTTCGTATCGGTTTTGATGACGGGACCGAGTTACGTTTTGTTGACCCGAGAACCTTTGGGGAAATGTACGTAACCACATCCGATGTTCCGGAACTCGCCCATCTCGGCCCAGATGCCTGGAATGCGCTGCCCACACCGAAAGAACTTCGTGCACGTATGAAAGGGCGAAGGGTCGCCTTGAAAGCTGCCCTGCTTGATCAAACCGTCACCGCGGGCATTGGTTCCATTTACGCCGACGAGATTGCTCATCGTGCGGCCATTCGCCCCACCCGAAGCGTGGCGCGCCTTACGGGTAAGGACTTTGACCGGATCTGCGGTGCCATCGAGGAAGTGCTTGGCGAAGCTATTGCGGCGCGGGGATCAACGCTGGGCGATGGTCAATACGTAGGTCTCGACGGAACGGCAGGCACCTTTGCTGCGGCCCATCGGGTGCATGCACGGGTGAAGCTTGGCTGTGCCTCCTGTGGGAGCGAAATTTCTACGGGGATTGTGGCGCAACGCAGCGCCTACTGGTGCCGTGTCTGCCAACGGTGAAGCTAAGTCCCAATCCGCACTTGCCGGTTGGTTTAGAAAGACTTCAGCAGTTCGCAGAGATCGTGAAAGACATCCACTCTGGCTTCGGCTGCGTGCATAGCATGATCGAGGCCCGGGTGGATTTGCAACGCGAACTTACCACTTTTCGCCAGCCGTTTTAGCGAGCGGGGGGTTCGCCACTGCAGGAACCGCAAACCGCGATCATCGGGCCCAAATACCAGCCGAACCTGTGTTCCTTGGGCGATCCATGCGTCAATCCAAGAAATGGAAAGATGGCGTTTCCCGACCATCTCCTCAACCGCAGCCCCCTTGCGGCGAAGATTGAGCTTCTGGTCGATCTTTGAGATCCGATGCCGATTGATGT
>JAYSVF010000207.1:0-21594 GCA_043718695.1 Acidimicrobiia bacterium
CTTGAGCCGAAGCAAATGACGATTCCGTATTGCCTCGCCCAATGAGTCCAAGAGCATCATCAGCTTTGGCAGAAAAGACCCGAACACGGGTCCCAGCAATATCAAGCGATGGACGCAAACCGTCATACACTGCGCCCGAAGCACGGCTCATTTGACCTGTCGCCGTCACCAAGGAAACACCTAAGGAGATCAACAACGCAGCCGTGGCCCCAACCAAGCCAAGGTTGATGTTTCGATGAAACTTTTGGGCCATCCACCTTTGCAACAACAACAGAGCGAGCAGCGCAACAAAACCCAAACTCAAAAACACGCCAAGAAAACCTCCGATTCCGAGGTCGGCGTAGCGGGTTTTGAAATCACGAAGCGCACCTTGCTCCAGCGAACCCGTGGAAGGAAGCACTTGTTCACGCAGCAACGTTGACGAGGCTCGAATATAGGCAGAACCCGAAGGAAACCCTTGACGGTTGTTGGCTCGAGCGGTGGCGACCAGTGCAGTGTATTCCGGGATTTTCGCGGCGATAGTAGCGACCGCCTGGCGGTTCTTCGGCTCAATTGCGGCGCTCACTTCAGCCAAACTTTTCGTGGCTTTCGCGATTGCATCGTCATAGCGTTTGCGTTGCTCGGGGGGCTCTACTCCCCCAGCTAGGAACCCCGTCGTGGCCGCCGCATCCGCTTCGCGAATCGATGCGTCAAATGACAACAAATCAAGCACGACAGCAGCTTTGTTGTCACGCAGGTCTTGGGCTACCGCCGAGCGGCGAATAGTTGCAGTTCCGGCCAAAAGCGAAAGCAGCAGTGCGCTGATCACCACCCCAGCGAGTGCAATCGAAAGACGACCTGGAGTTGTCTTCGCATTGGCTAATGCCCGGCGACCAAAGCCCGCTGCGTGAACTCCCGCCTCGATAGTTGAATCTTTGCCAGGATCAACATTTGACCCACCGGCGAGAAACGACGTTCCCAAGCCCGAAGCTGAGCGATTCGCCGAACGCTTCCCGGATCCCGATCCGCCTCCAGAAGCACCGGAGGCTTGAGAGCTTTGAACCCCGGTGGCGCTGCCTGGCGAGGCTGGGCCGGAAGGGATTGGTGGTGGCGCGGTCGCTACAGCCACACCCGAATTGCTGCCGGAGGATGTTTTTGGCGGCTTAGAGCGCGACCCGCCGCCGCCCTTCGTTGAAACCATGAGCCGACCGTACAACCCCATGACCCCTAATGCAACGATGAAATGACAACCGAGTGCCGTGACACACCATTCATTGGTCGGCGTTTTCCACCCTCTTCCCGCCACAATTACTGAAATCAGACCCCAAACGACTGGGTAATTATTTGCGCGAACACGCAGTTACGAAAGTACACAGGCGCGCACCGCCTCTCCGGCTACCGTTTTAGCCATGACCCGCGTCTTATCCTGTATCCAACCAACTGGCGAGAAGCATCTCGGTAACTTCGTTGGCGCGGTGATGCGTTGGGTGACCGATCAGTCTGCTGAGAGTTTCCATGGCGTAGTTGACCTGCATGCACTCACCGTTCGACGTGATCCGGCTGTTCTACGTGAAAAGACCCTTGAGACGGCCATGTTGTTATTCGCTGCTGGCCTCGATCCCAATGTGGCAACGGTGTTTATTCAAAGCCATGTGCCAGAGCACGCCCAGCTGAGCTGGATCATGGAATGCACCATTGGTTACGGCGAGTTGAACCGGATGACGCAGTTCAAAGACAAGGCCTCCAAACAAACCGACGACAACGTGCTCGCTGGCCTGTTCACCTACCCGGCCCTTATGGCTGCCGACATCCTTTTGTACGACGCTACAGAAGTACCCGTAGGCGAAGACCAGAGGCAGCATTTGGAACTCACCCGTGACGCCGCACAACGCTTTAACCAGCGCTATGGAACTACGTTCATTGTTCCAAAGGGAACTATGCCCAAAGTCGGCGCCCGGGTGATGGACCTGCAGGACCCAACGTCAAAAATGTCGACGTCGGCCGCCTCGCCCGCAGGAACCATCAACGTTTTAGATACCCCCAAGGAGTTGGAGAAGAAGGTCAAACGAGCCATGACCGATCTCGATGGCGAGGTTCGTTACGACATCGAGAACAAGCCGGGTATTTCTAACCTGCTGTCGATCTTGGCTGCTGCTACCGGTGAAGCTGATCCGGCGGTACTTGCTGACAAGTACACCCAATACGGTCCATTGAAAGCCGATACTGCAGCTGCGCTGATCGAATATCTGCGCCCCACGCAAGAACGATTTGCTGAACTTGCAGCCGATCCTGGCGAGGTAACCAGGATTCTCAAGGTGGGCGCCGAACGAGCCGGAGCGATCGCCACGGTCACCCTAGAGCGTGCTTACAAAGCCATTGGACTTCGGTAGCTAGTGCGCTTGAGAGAGTGCTGAACAATGCGGCCTGGACGGGTCGCGAACTTTCAGCAGCCTTCTACCTGGCTGCGTCGGAGCAGCCCCTACCGTCGACCGTCAATGTTGAAACATTAGCGAGCGCGAGCGAGGTCCATTGTGTCGTAGGCCCCCACGCGTGCCCAGCCTATGTGGGTGAAAATAGGGTTCATGAGGTTCTGGCAATGCCCGGGGGAGGTGACCCAGCCCTGAAGCATGGCTGCCGCTCCGGGATACTTCCACCCTACGTTTTCGCCCCAACCACTCCAAGCGAATCCCGCTTGGGCCATGCGCTGTGATGCATCGGAACCACCGGCCCCTACATGGGTCATGGTGTTTATTTGTGACTGGTAGGCCGAGTGCAGCCGTGCTGCCTCCTCCAACCGCACGTCCCACATCAAAGCCGGCGCAGCGGCAAACTGCGTACTTCCACACGAGCGACCCTGACTCCGAACCTGATTTACCATCGCCAACCAGGCTTGTGCGTTGCCACTAGCGACCGGTGGCTGCGTGACGGGAACGGTGGCAATCGTTGTTGGTGCGATGGTTGCCACCGTAGCGGGTATGGTCGGCGAAATCGTTGGAGAAATCGTTGGAGAGATCGTTGGAGGGACCGTTGAAGGGACCGTCGGAGAGATTGTTGGAGGGACTGTCGGAGCGATCGTTGGAAAGATCGTTGGAGGGGTGGTTACGACGGTTACAGGCGTTACGGGGGCCTGCCGTGTCGTGGTTGGCGCCGGGGTAGTCGGCACGATGGCCACTATGGTCGGGCGTGTAGTGGAACTCGCAACGGTCACCGCAACAGAAACAACCGGCTTTGTTGTGGGCGCTGCGGCAATCGGCGCTTTCGTTGTGACCGAAACGGTGGACTTCGTTGATGACGAAACAGCAGGAATCGGTGAGGAAGTCGAAAGAGAACTTGACTGAGAAGCAGTTGACAGAGAAGCAGTTGACGCCGTTGCGTTTACCGACTGGACCGTGGGGATCGTTGACGAAGCTGCGGGCGGAGCAGCCACTGCTAAGGGCGCAAAGGATGGAGGAACGGTGGCGGCAGGGATGCTAACGGCGCCGCCTCCCGGGGCCGGAGGAGAAGTCGTTGGAGTTGTTGCTCTAGCGGGAGCAACGGTGGAAGGTACAACGTTCGATGGAGTAACGGTCGATGCAATCGACGCACGACAGGTCCCCGACATATGAGAAGACAGCTCGTCAATCAATGAGGCGTAGTTCGTGCTCGATCGAGCAAATGATATGCGCGCAATTGATCGACGGGCTTTGCTTGGGGAGGTCTTCATTGGTTTCCACGCCGAACGAAGAGAAGTCAATGTGCCGACACTCGAGCGATAAACCGGCGCAATACTCGCAGGGGCACTTGCTCCAACTCGCTTCAAGCTGACCCGAAGGTCGTTGATAACTTCAACCCCCGTAGTGAACGATGTTGACCGAGGGTTCAATTTTAGTACTGGCGATCGTTTCGCAAACTCGGCTTGAACCGCTGCGCAATATTGCTCAATGTCCTTCAATTGCGGTGTTTGCGCCACATCAATGCTTTGTGCCTGCGCTGCTTGATCGATAGTTAGGGCCAATAGTGCTGCGCTAGAAGTGAGCGCAACGATCATCCGACGCGAAGGTTTCTTCGTCATAGTGACTCCTTGTTAGGAAACTTGGAAGCGGTAACCATTACACCTCCCAACCAACTTCGCATGCGTTTTCTGCGTCTTCCCTGCTAAAAACCCCTAAACAATTTTTCGTTTTTGCTCGTAACAACGATCAGTACGAGCTGCATTCCAAAACCAACTGCTGATCATCCCGGACGTGGAAATTTTTACGCGAAAATCCTTGCAATTCTCAAAAGACATGAGACTCCGCAAGGGAAGGCCCAGCAACACAACTATGCTCACGTACTATCAAAATTTGAAGGTTTGACAAGCAATGCCCTCGGGTGAGCTGATTCGAAAACGGAACGCAATCGGTCGGTAGTCACCTTTGTATAACGCTGCGTGGTCGTAAGCGATGCGTGTCCGAGGAGTTCCTGAACGGAGCGGATGTCGGCACCATGTTCAAGCAGGTGTGTGGCGCAGGAGTGGCGAAGCACGTGAGGGTGTACCACATCGCCAAGTTGTGCGGTAACCGCATGTTTGTTCACCACACCCCACGCACCCTGGCGAGTTAGTCGCCCCCCTCTTTGATTCAGGAACACCGCTTCGGCATCACCGCGTCGAGCCCACCGTTTTGGTTCCATAAGTTTGCGGCCGTGAGGTGACAACCATTCGTTCAAGGCCGCCGCCGCAATGCGCCCGATGGGTAACACACGTTCCTTCGAACCTTTACCAAGCACGCGTACTAAGCGATCTCCAAGATCAAGATCAGATAGAGACAAACCGCACATCTCGCTAATACGCATCCCGGTGCCGTACAACGTTTCGAGAATAGCTCGATCACGAAAACCTGCTGGATCAACGCCGATTGCCACATCCAGCAACCGAACAATTTGCTCCTCGGTCAGAGCCTTAGGAACCGCGCTTGGAATCCTGGGAGGCATCACATCTGCGGATGGGTCCGAAGTTACGATCCCCTCATCGGCCAGAAACCGATGCCAAGAACGAACGGTTACCGTAGCCCTGCGAACCGATGCGGGCGCTTGGCCCAAAGCTCGAAGCCGTTCAATAAAACCCAGCAAATCAGATTCCGTTGCCGTACTTACGGTTACCCCCGATTCGTTCAACAGCAGAACATAAGCGCACAGATCTCTTCGATAAGCACTTAATGTATTTGCCGAACGGCCACGCTCGACCGTTAACCAAGTGAGAAAATCCTCAGCCTCAACCGGCAAGCGAAGTTCGGCCCGCAACCGCAAATCCCTTACCAGCCAAAACGGCGGGCAGTTAAATGCAAACCGAGTTGCGTTTTACCATCCAGAATGTCCCCGTTGGTGGCCATAGCCAATGCCTCGGCAAAGGGAAGACGAAGTATCTCAAGATCCTCCTCCTCAGGACCATCAACTTCAGTGCCCACAAACGTGAGATCCTGCGCCAAGAAAATCGTGATGCGCTCATCGGTCATACCGGGAGCTGGGGCACAGGCACCCAAGAGTTCCATCCGCCCGGCCATCAAACCAACTTCCTCACGCAATTCTCGAGCAGCCCCGTCGGCCATGGCTTCGCCCGGCTTATCCAACAGTCCCGCAGGAATTTCCAAAATTCGTTCACGCAACGCCGGACGGAATTGGCGAATCAACGTGATGGTGCTGTCCTCATGTAACGCCACCACAGCCACGGCTCCATTATTCCGCACGATTTGGCGATCAAACCGTTCCCCGGTCGGCGATTCGTACACCTCATCAAACAAGGTAAAGACCCGTCCCGCAAAAAGAGTTGAAGTCTCCTTCAAAACAAAATCCGCACGTGCGCCCTCAGGAACAACAAACATCGCTAACCCTTGAACCCTGTAGCGCCAGCAGCGCTAAGTGGACCAAGATCAATCAACCGTGGAGCACGTCCCTCAGATCGGCTCAGAGCTGCACCCACTAGGCCACGAAACAAGGGATGCGGCCGCTGTGGACGGCTCAGGAATTCAGGGTGAGCCTGCGTTGCCACCCACCAAGGATGATCTGGCAACTCAATGAATTCACACAGCGTGTCATCGGGCGACGTTCCGCTAAACACCAGGCCCGATTCCTCCAAGCGACGACGATAGCGAGGGTTCACTTCATAACGGTGACGATGGCGCTCATAGACAACTTCCTTGCCATACGCCTCAGCCACCTGGCTACCAGGAACTAAGCGTGCAGGATAAAGGCCAAGGCGCATCGTGCCGCCCTTTTCCACCACGTCACGCTGCTCATCAAGCAAATCAATCACCCGATGCGGGGCGGCGGCATCAAATTCTGAAGAATTCGCACCGGTCAATCCCGCCACATTTCTGGCGTAATCAATCACCATGACTTGCAAGCCCAAACAGATGCCCAGGCAAGGGATCTTGTTCTCACGTGCCCACGTTGCCGCAGCAACTTTGCCCTCAATGCCACGTTCGCCAAATCCACCAGGAATCACAATGCCATCGAGATCATTGAGCTTTCCTGCCGCCAACAAATCAGGAACCATCTCGGCCTGAAACCACTCAATACTCACCTTGCAGCCATGATGAAACCCAGCATGACGCAACGATTCCACGACTGACAGATAGGCGTCGGGAAGGTTCACGTACTTACCAATCAGGCCAATCTTCACCTCACCATCGAGGGTGCGAACTCGCTCGACAAGAGCTTCCCAAGATGTCAAATCAATTGGGTACTTCTGCAGATCGATTTTCAGAATGTCACATACATAGGTATCGAGGCCCTCATCATGGAGTACCAGCGGGATCTCGTACAGGTTCCCAGCATCAAGCGCGCTTATTACTGCTTCTGGTGGCACATCGCATAGGTGGCTGATTTTGCGCTTCAGGTTCGTTGGGATTGGCCGATCGCTTCGGCACACAATCACATCAGGTTGAATACCTCGGCTGCGAAGCTCTGTTACCGAGTGCTGCGTGGGTTTGGTCTTCTGTTCACCCGAAGGGCCTATGAAAGGCAACAGCGTTACGTGCAGGTAGCAAACGTTTTCGCGGCCTACCTGTTTGCGGAACTGTCGAATGGCTTCAAGAAACGGCAGGATCTCAATGTCTCCAACGGTGCCACCCACTTCGGTGATGACGACGTCAATCTCATCGGTTCCCACGGCAAGAATTCGCCGCTTGATCTCGTCGGTGATGTGAGGGATGACCTGAACGGTCTTGCCGAGAAAATCCCCACGACGTTCTTTGGCCAACACAGCCTGGTAAACCGAACCGGTTGTAGCGTTACCGCCGCGCGGGATGTTCTCGTCAATAAACCGTTCGTAGTGGCCAAGATCAAGGTCGGTTTCGCCGCCATCGTAGGTTACAAAAACCTCGCCGTGCTCGAACGGGTTCATGGTGCCCGGATCAACGTTGATGTAGGGATCAAGTTTCTGCATGGTGACCCGAAGGCCCCGTTGCTTGAGGAGTCGACCTAGTGAGGCGGCAGTGATGCCTTTACCCAGGGAACTCGCTACACCACCCGTTACAAAAATGTGTTTAGCCACGGGTCAATACCATAGGGCACAGGCGCCTCCCCCGCTCAGAAAAACCATCTTTCCGCCCGCCTAAATTACAAGTTTGTGATCCGTTTCCGTTTCAACACTGCTCCCACCAGGCACGTTTCCCCCAGTGCAGGCAAGCGCAACTTCCTCAGTGACTTGTTCCTCACGTTTCCCCTAGCCCTAGTGGCGAGCCCTGCGGTGTGGCGCGCCGGCCCCATCCGCTGCCCGAAGTGGCCGGGTCCGTTCGATGACGCGGCTAAAAGACACCCACTCAGCCGCCACATTCAACGCCAACACAACAACGAAAACAACAAAACGAATCGTCGTCGAGGCCCCGGCAACCACAGCGATTGCCACAACGGCACCAAGCACGTTGGACCCCGTATCACCAAGCATTGTGTGCTCACGAAGATCATCAATCAACAAACCCATTCCGGCACCAATCACGACAGCCACCGGAGCCAACGACAACCAGTCCCCAGCCAACACCGCACCAACAACCACACCGGCAAAGCAAAGTGTACTTACTTTAATTGTTCGGCCCGGCGCCCGGTCAAACAGGTTTCCCACGTTGGCACTAAGCGCAATCAGGGCAGCATCAAGCAACAACCAGCCTACGTTCGCGGCTTTTGCAGAAAGAGTCGAGACGTTCGAACCAGAAAGTTGGTTCGAAGAGAGCTGCGAAGCCACAACCACGGCAACCATGGCGCCACCAAGAAGCTTTACCGCGCCCGTAGAAAGCCGACCTCGCAAGATCGATCGAACATGGCCCTTAAAGCCTCGTGAAGTGCCCGTAGCGGCGAGATCATCCAGCAGCCCGAGCAAACCAAACCCTAAAACCCCAAACAAGGTTGGCAGCCGAAGACCACCGAGCGCCATCTCCTCACCGACCCCAATCACCCCAAGCACCGCTCGGACCGTCTCAATGAGCAGGGCAGCACAAACAACTACCAGGCCACCCGATGTTGAAAGTTCGTGATCTCGATAGTTCACTCTACGAAACACTGGAGCAGCGAGCATGGGGCGCATCAACACCCACAGCAATCGGGCGGCCACGAACCCTGTACCAAGGCCACCAGCGATCCCTTCGAACTGCGACCCCCTCACCGAACCGTTCCCCCGGGCTGGCTTGGGCCAGCTGAATGCACTCCAAACCGAGCTGACGCTAGGGACTGCGAGAGGACGGGGCCACCGAGAACCCGATTCGGGCCAAGGAATCCAGCAGTTTCCTTCCCAACCGCTGGCCTGGCGGACGAGCCAAGATGGCCGTCATCGACATTGAGTCCTTCACGGCGGCTTCGGTCAAGAGCCAACAAGGTGATAAACGGCCCGAGGTAGACAAACACGAGCGCAGTGACGACGGTTCCCGAATCATTGACCGCAAACCCCAGAAGCCCACACAGCAACGCCGCAGCAACACCGGCTCGTAGCGCTGAGCCCTTGGGCATGTCTCGCTCCCAACCTCGTTGCACTACAAGAAAAAACAGCAACACCAAAGCAATAACCGGCACAATCCACGTCCAAAACGAACCGGTAAAGACCCGAATGTTTGTAGTCAGCTTCCGGCCAATAGTGGTCATAAACGTGTTCTCGCCGGAACCAGCAATATCACCGGCGAACCGGCCCAGGTGGCTGCGTTGATCGGCTGGTCGAAGGAGATCAATCCCAGTGGCCACAACGATTAAAGCCAGGGTTGCACCACCGGCATACAGCAGCGTTGGCCAGCGAAGCTTTCGCCCGCTGAAAACAAAAATCAGTAGTCCAAACACGGGAACGAGCGTGAGGATTCCGCCGACATCAGAACCCAACATTGGCGCACCATCGGCCACAAACACGATTGCGCAAAACGCTGCTGCGCCAATGATTGCCTCAGTTCGTCGGCGCGCATAGTGCACGTGGATGGCCGCCCAGAGGACCGTGGTGGAGGCAAGTGCTGCGAACGCGGCGTTGCCGATACCGGTAAAGCGGGCGGCGGTATGGGGTGAGTAACCAAGGATTGAAGAGTGCTGTAAATGCGCCCCCGTCCACAAATCCACCACGTTGATCGCCGCAGTTGCGAATAACACCACAGAAAGGGCGGCGAGAGGATGCCCCTTGCGTCGGCGGGCTAACCAAACCACCACTATGTCGATGGCGAGGATCACCACGCCTCCAAAGGGCCCTAGCGACCAAGCGTAGGGAATGGCCCGAAACATGAACGTTGCCAGCGGCCATGTGGCTACGGCCAAAACAATCCAAGCCAGCGGTGTAGCGGCTCGGCCCACTCCCCCTCGGGAACTAAACAACAAAATCGTGAGGAGGTAAATGATTGTTTGAAAGATCACATACCCCTTGGTGAGCGGCAAGTAGATCCGTTCCCGATACCCGGCGAGGGAATTCATGTCACGAAGGCTGCCTAGGTCAACCGCACCGGACACCCTATGTACACGTAACACATGCCCGATCATACCTACAGCAGCCTTCTGACCTAACGCATCGAGCACGGTGGGCGCCAAATCGGTCAGAGTGATAAGCGACGGCCGACGAGTTGACGGCGAGTGCAAGTATCCGTGTGGCACCCCAGCACCGGCGAGGATGGTAGGGGTGAGTTCCCAGGTTCCCGTTGGCGGACGAACACTTACCACCACGATCAGTGCATCGGTTGGCAGCGTTCGCACCACTTCGCCGATGATGGAATCGGTCTCTCCAAGCGCACGACGACGCAAACGTTCAAACTGCTCCGGATCAGTTTCCGCTTTCATAGCGAACGCCCGATCAAGCTCACCGGTATCAACAACGGTAACGGCGGAACGGCTCGTAGCCTCGGCCACAGCCGCTACAAAAGCAGAGCGGTCTACACTCACGCCAAAGGGAGCCGCCACGTTGACCTTCACCAACGAATCAACCGCACCGCTACCTACCGAACCCGCTGAGTCGGCCACGCTGATCGCCGCTGGCCTTGATAGTCCAGCAGCCGGATCCTTTGCTACCAAGCCTGTATCGGAAACATTGACCACTGCGGTTGACAGGTTCGCTTTTGCCAGTGCGTCACCGAGTGCTCCGGGGAAGCTCGACAGAAACCGCTTCTGGTTCAACGCAATCATTTGGGCCATGCTCACCACAACTACATCGCCAGCAGGTTTCGAGCCGGTGCGGACGGCAGCCGTTTCAGAAGCGCTCAATAA
This sequence comes from Acidimicrobiia bacterium, assembly GCA_043718695.1. Lineage (GTDB taxonomy): Bacteria > Actinomycetota > Acidimicrobiia > Acidimicrobiales > JANYDT01 > JANMZO01. The sequence goes on from JAYSVF010000207.1 coordinate 10,651, forward strand.
ACCAACGGGTGCATCCGCGGCAAAAGCATCTGCTCCTGCATCATTGGCGCGAACTCGGGCACCAGCGCCCAGGGTCGCATACCCTTCAACGGTTGATGGCCTCCCTCCGAGGGTGCGCACACTGGTCGCTCCCACAGCTCCGATGCTGATCAGCTGATCGATCTCCGGTACGAGACCAGACCCAAGATCATCAAGGCTCAAGCGGGGAACGCCGAGAATGACCACACGCGAGGCCTTCGCGACACCGGCAACGTTCGATGGCTCCCAACGACCGCTCGTTGCTATGGCTGCGGTGGTCAACAACACTGCGCTCAACACGATCAGGGCAATGCGTTGGCGAGCCGATGTTTTACGTTCCCAAAGCGCCCGAACGATATCGATTCCTTGGCGTCCACGGTGACGAAATCCAGCCAAAGTACGTCCGGTATGTCGGTGATCAAAATCGGTGACGACTTCAAGCACACGATGCCCAGCCTTGGCCACGTCGAGAGTGAGCCCGGTCTCTAAACCAAATCGATCGGCCAATCGAACGCTTCGGAGTACCTCGGCCCGGATAGCCCTCTGGCCGGAAAGGGGCGCCGACGCAACGAAACCGCTTGCGCCCTCAATTCCCCATGCCGCTAACCGCTTGACCACACCAAAACCTGCGCGCTTACCAACTGCTTGTGTAGGCACGGCAATGGTCATAGCCGCGACCCCAGCTAAAACTGGTGCCAACAGCGCTGAGGCAATCGTGGCCGTTGAGGCCAAATCGGCATCGATCAACACGTACACGCCAGCTTCGGGTGTGGCAATGATTCCCGCAGAAACCGCTCCCCCTTTCCCAACATTGCGTTCAAGGCAAACTAGCTCCACGGTTGGCCCGGGTCGCCCTTTACTCGCGCTTTTGGAATCCAATGGAGAAGGTCCAGAGTCAGATCCCAAGTCAGTCTGCACATCGAACGCCAGGTTGGGTTGTGAATCAGGATTGACCCACTGATCAGCGGGTTCGAACGCTTCATGCGCCCGCACGATCTCAGCCGTGTCGTCGGTAGAACCGTCATCAATCACGAGGATGCGATTGATCTGACTCACGCTCCGGAGCGCATCGATAGTTGCGATAATCGCATCGGCTCCGTTCTTCACCGGCACAAGGGCAACGACATAGTCCGCAGAAAATTCGCCGATTCCATCAGAAGCAATCCCAGAGCCGCCAGACCCGCCTGACCCGGCCAGGGTGGCAGATCCGGCTGAATGAGGAACGAAAGCTGGGGTTACCACCGCGTCATTCGGCGATGAAGCATTCATCGGGCAATCCGTCTGCGTGCGCCGCGTAAAACGCCAAAATGCGACGCATCGGCATCGACGCGTTCTGCTAGCGCAAACACGAGCGAACTGGCTCCAGCGACCGTGTCGATCCCGTCGATCGTGCTGACCGCATCACGTAACTCGCCGGCCCGTATAGCGCCACTCATCGTGTCCACCAGCGAAGCCCCATGAAGCGCAACAGTGACTCGATGCGCATCAATGGCTCGGACAGCAAAGACAAAACGCAGAGCAATCTTCGACTCAGACCGAGCGGGCAGAATTTCTTCCGGGGCACTCACGGTTGGAACCGCAGTCGCAGTCAGCACGGCTGGGGCCGAAACGCTCGAAACCGAATCGGACACGCCAGTGACATCGAGCTCCCCATTGATGGCAGGTTCCGCGGGGCCAACGGAACGCTCAAGCACAACGATTTCGACCTTCGAGGGAAGCGTCACGGGTTTGGTTGAACCAATCAAATCAACAAACCCAGCGTCAACGAGCGAATTCATCGCAGGCGCTAGAAGCGGGGCCGCGAAGGTCTGGGCCAACCGGGCATCCAGGGCGTCGCGAAGACCGTCCATTGCGCCCTCGCCCTCCACGACAGGAAGTGATAGGAGGGTCCGAGCTTTGCGCTGAGAATCTGGCGAACGTAACTCCAATGAACGATCAAGTTTGTAGGTACCTGCAAGATCAGCGCCTGCGGCACTAAGCGTTCGGGAGGTAGCTCGGATTAGTTCTATCGCAACGTCATTCGCAGCAACCACCACAAAGGTGCGGTCCACCAAGCGGCCGATGTTGGCTTTGGGCCCCAGTTGATCGACCAGGATTTTCTGCGCTCGAAGTTCTTTACGAAGTGCGCTGAGTGATCGGTCACGTTGCTGCAACCTGGTGTCGAAGCTTGACAAACGGCGTTCGGTTTGGTTCAACACACCCTGATCAACCACCGTTGCCCCAATGGCGATGCCGATAGCTAAGGCAAAAAACACCGCCACCAAAGAGACCATATGAAACCGCAAATTGATCATCGACGCCACTCCCGAAAAGAAATCCACAGACTGCGCCAAAACAACTGAAACGGCGGAAGCACGGCCAAGACCATCACCAGTGTCGCGAGAGCCACCAAAATCAAAAGCGTGAGATCGCGTTTACGCACTGTTGGACGGTAAAGCCGGTTCACACCCTTGGCATCCACCAAAATCGGGCCTACCTTGAGACGAGTCAAAAATGTTGAAGCCATACCAGGGCGGCCCTTGTCCATGAAATCAACCAGAGAGACGTGCGTTCCTACGGCAACAATCAACTCGGCGCCTTCCTCGTAAGCGAGCAGCATGGCAATATCTTCGCTAGTTCCCGCTAACGCGAACGTTGAAAATTCCACACCAACTTCGCGAAGCCGATCGGCTCCAGGCGCTTTGCCATTCGGATAGGCGTGCACGATCAGTTGTGCGCCGCAACTCAGCGTTCCCGTTGAAACCGAATCGAAATCGCCGATGATCACATCAGGCTTATGACCAGCGGCGAGTACGGCATCGGCTCCTCCATCAACGGCAAAGATTACGGGTGACACGTCGTCGATGTAACCCTTAAGGGCGCGTAAATCTTCTTTAAATTGGTCGCCTCGTACAACGATCAACACATGCCGGCCCTTTACCCGCACGACAAGTTCTGGGACCTCAGGTTTGTCTAGCAACAAGAATTGCTCAGCACGCATATATTCGAGGGTGTTCTCGGCGAAGAGAGCCAGTTCGACGCCGATGCGTTCTTTCGACTTTTCAATAATCGCTTCAAACGAAGCTGCGTCTTGGCGGACCCCGCTACACACAACGGAACCGTTCACCACAACGTCGTTCCCCCGAAGCGTGACCCGGGCCCCCTCGATAATGCGTTCAAATGCTTCGGGTCCGCATCCGTCGAGTACGGCAATACCGGCATTGGCTAGCATCATGGGACCAACGTTGGGGTAGCGCCCAGTGATCGAAGCTGCGCAGTTGATCACTGCGCCAACCTTTGCTTCAGCTAGTCCTTCAGCGGCCACTCGGTCAAGATCGGCGTGATTGATAACGGCAAAATCACCAGGCGCCAAGAGTTTTGTTAGTTCCTTCGTACGCATACCAACGCGGGCCACGCCGACAATATCGAGCAGTGCTGCAGCCGAAAGCGTTAGCCCTGAGTTCATCGCTTCTTCGCGTTTTTAGGGTTTACAGGTTTCGCCGGTTTCGCCGGTTTCGCCACAGCCAACAATGCCGCCTTTGATGATCTCGAAGAAATCATCGCAGATGTTTTTGAGATGGCTGATTTAGCTGATTTAGCTGATTTTGCTGCCGACGCAACATCTGGCCTCGTCGCGGTCTGCTGGTTACCTGCGCGCCCCATCGGCTCGGTTGACGAGGTCAACGCAACGACCTTTGCTTCCAGGTCGGATCGTTTCGGAGCCGATCTTGCCTTCGCTCCACCACGCCGTGCCGAGCTGCGCAGCAACTCTTTCGCATGTTCGCGTGCGGTCTGAGAATCTGGAGACCCGCTCAACATCCGTGCCAGCTCGCGAATCCGTGAGTCCTCATCAACCACTGTGACCGTGGTTACGGTGCGCGACCGCTGCTGATCCTTTGCAACAACCGCTTGCTGATCGGCAAATGCGGCAACCTGTGGAAGATGGGTAACCACCATAACTTGTCGTCCTTGAGCCAACTCGGCTAAGGCCAGGCCGACCGCTGAAGCAGCCTGCCCACCAATTCCAGCATCGACCTCGTCGAAGACCAGGGTGTCAGGTGGATCTCCGTCAACGAGCTCACGCCCCTCCAGCAACGCCAACCGCAAGGCCAGCATCACCCGGGCCAATTCACCGCCGGAAGCCACTTTCGCCAAAGGGTTCTCGGGCGCTCCCGGGTTTGCCGCCAATAAAAACTGCACCTCTCCGTCGCCATCCTCACCAATTGGTGACGCAGCAATAGCGAACAGCGCTTTAGGCATTGCCAAATCCCCAAGGCGTTTCATGATGGCCTTCGACAGCCCTGGTGCGACCGCTACCCTTGCCGCTACAACGTTTGCTCCTGCAGCGAGAACCTTCGCTCGAGCTTCATCGATCTGAGCATCGATAGCCCCTGCACGATGATCGTGACGAACCAAGTCATCAAGACGCTGCGAAACTTCAATCGAATACGCCATGACCGCAGCAAGGTCTTCACCGTACTTCCTGCGAAGTTCCTGCAACCGTTGCCGACGGGAACGAACGACACCTAAACGAGTTGGATCGTCATCAATCGATTCACCTGCTTCGCGCAACTCGCCTGCGACATCGCCAAGTTCTGCACTTAAGGCGCGAAGCCGTGCCGCCAAAGCGGCATATGGTGACCGGTTCGCGATGGCAGCCAAAGCAGCAGCGACCACGTCTCGAGCACCACCATCCTCGCTGAGCGCCTCGACCGCTGTGGCTGCTGCACTTCGATGCGCCAGGGCGTCGGCTAGCAGATCCTCTTCATGCTCAAGGGTTTTGTCCTCACTTGGATCTTGCACATCGGCGGCTGCTAGTTCATCAACTTGAAAACGGAGCAAGTCAATTTCGCGTACTCGAGCGCGCTCATCGCCGCCAAGCAAAGTGCGTTCTGTAATAAGCGCACGAAGTGTTTCACGAGCTTCATGGAGTGCTACGAGGGACACGCCCCCAAAGGCATCAAGTGCGGCCCGTTGTTCGCCGACGCGAAGCAAGGATTGGTGACCATGTTGACCATGAAGATCCACAAATCGCGAACCCTCCTCCACCAACTGCGTAACCGGCACCGGATGCCCGTTGATGTAGGCACGAGAACGGCCATCACGAGGAATCACCCTAGTCAGTACCACCTCAACCGCGGCGTCACCTTTCCCAAGAACGAAGCGTCCATCAACCCGGGCTTCCAATGCCCCAGCAGCAACCAGCGAAGCTTCGGCACGCCCACCCAACAGCAGATCAATAGCTTCAACCACCAAAGTTTTCCCGGCACCAGTTTCACCCGTAACCGCTGTCATTCCCTCACCAAACGTGAGCGCCAAATCCGGGATAACCCCAAGATTGCGAACCAGAAGCTCAATCAGCATCGACGGACCCCAATCGTCCAGGAAGTCCAAGTCCGCTCTGTTCCACAATTGCCCCTGATGTCACCGACTCACCGGTCTGCCCGATACCGGAAACCTCTGGCGCCTCGCCAAGCACGGCGGAGGAAAGTCCAAACTTTCGCTTCAAAATCGAGTGAAAACGGCGATCAAAAAGCGTTACCAAACGGGCACGGTAAGGACTTCGCCGGATCACCACCGAAGCTCCTTCCGCAAGCTGCCCAGCGAAACGCCCGTCGACAAACAACGTGGCTGTTCGACCCTCTTGCACTGTGGCCCGCACCGATTCGTCACCGTGTAACACCAAGCTGCGATCGAACAACATGTGCGGCGAAACTGGGACGATCACCAAAGCGTCCATACGCGGCGAAACGATGGGCCCACGGGCGCTAAAGGCATAAGCGGTTGACCCAGTCGGCGTGGCAATGATCAGACCGTCAGCCGAATAATCCATGAACGGCTCGTCGTTGAACGCCACCGCCAAGCGAACGGTGTTCCCCGCAGAAGACTTCTCCAGGACTGCATCGTTCAAAGCAATAAACGAACCAGAAGCAGGATCGGTCAACCGAACAAGATCCGAACCGTCGATGCCCCGAGTTACCGCCTCTCCCCCCGCTCCTTTCGAGGATGGTGCTGCGAGATCGGAGGTGGAGGTGGAGGTGGAGGAATTTTCGACCGTGATGTTCAGCAGCATTCTTTCTTCAACGGTGTAGCACCCGGCCAACACCGCATGCAGCAAGCCGGGAAGCTCATTGGGTTGCAGCGCCGTGAGATACCCAAGGTGACCAACGTTGACACCAAGAACCGGCACCGAGAAACGAGCCACCATATCCACGGTGTGGAGCATTGTGCCGTCGCCGCCCATCGAGAATGCCAGGGTGAGTCCTTCGGCAAACGTGGCGTCATCATAAGCCCAGGCATCAAGGCCCACCCGACGGGCATAGGTTGCTGGCACACGAACCGTTCCACCCAACGATTCAATTTCGGTGATCAACTCACGGCTGTAAATAACGGCCTGCTCACGAGCAAGATGCGGGATCACCCCAAAAATCTGGCCAACAATCTGCGGTCGTTGACCCAGATCCAAAGCCGTGTGGTCGGCTCCGTCACGAAACAGTTCAGCCACGGAAAACCTCTTCATTCATAAGCTCGCGAAACGTTTCCGCTACCCCACCAAGGTGCGTTTCCGCTACGCCACCACGGTTCGCAGCATCAGCCACCATCTCGGCATCCAAAACATCGGACTCCCCCGCACCCGGTGCCAAAATATCCGAACCAGCCATCGCTAACCCTTCGCGTTCAGCGGCCTGCTCCACGACGGCCTGCAAGATCTCATGGTCTCGCTCCCTCAAACCGCAAACCCCGGCGACCCCGAGAAGCCCTGCGACACCGACCGAATTCCCGCCAGCCAGCACCGGCGCCCGAAGATGCACAAGAAACTCCACATTCCCGTCGGTTCCCGTTATTGGTGAAGTCATAGCTCCCATCATGACCGCACCCTGTGACAAAAACGTTTCCATCACGTTTTTTAACGCTCGCAACCACACGCCCGGTTCCCGAATGACCCCTTTTCCCTTTGCCACCTCGGCACGCCCTGCTTCAAACTGCGGCTTGACGAGCAACAGCAAGGAAGCCTCCGACGCACTAAGCGCCATCAAATTCGGTACCAACGAACGCAGCGAAATGAACGACAAATCCCCAACGATCAAGGCAAACTTTCGGCCACCAAAGAACCTCGGCACGTCAACCGTCCGAAGATTTACATGCTCATGCACTTCAACCCGCACATCAGCACGAATTTTCTCGTGCAGTTGACCAAACCCCACGTCGGCCGCCACCACACCCAGAGCGCCACGCTGCAGCAGACAGTCGGTAAAACCCCCCGTAGAAGCGCCCGCATCGAAGGCCAACAACCCAGCTGCGTCGATCCCAAAATATTCCAACGCGCCGTGCAGCTTTTCGCCACCGCGACTCACATACCGCGGGCGGGGTCCTACGAGACGCAGTGGCTCACCCGGTCCCACCAAGCGCGAAGCCTTTTCGGCAACCGCGCCACCAACCAACACCTGCGACTCACGGATTGCCCTTTGCGCCGCTTCCCTCGAAGGACAAAGCCCCCGCCGAACAAGCTCGGCATCCAATCGGCGGCGCATCGCTTCATCCTAGGAGGACACCACCAAATCCAGCGGCACCTGAGATTCCACCTAGATCAGCTAGTAAACCGCTTCACCAACTCGGCAAGATCTTCAGCAACCGCATTGGGCTCGGGATCAACCGGGAGGTCGGCACGCGCCGTCACACCGCTGAGCACCAACCCAAATCGACCACCCAATCGGCGTGCCATCCCACCGTCGGTAGAGGGACGATCACCAACCATCCACAATGTTGCCCGTTGCGCAGCCGTTGGCTCAGCACCCCACCCAAGCCGCTCATAAACCAACTGGGCCGCAGGCCAATTGGGCTTCCCAGCAAACGTCGGCAGCACCCCGGATGCATACGACACCGCTGCCACGATCGAGCCCCCACCCGGGAGTTCCCCCTGCGAGGTTGGATAGGTTGGATCGTCATTGGTGCCAATGAGCCGCGCCCCATTCCGAATTGCCCGAAAGGCCAGTGTGAGACGGTCATAGTCAAAATCACGATGCCAGCCAACTACTACGGCATGTACGCCGTCGGTTTGGCCACGAACGGGAATAGCCCCACTGGCTAACAACGCTTCCTCGATGCCCTTTCCCCCAATCACCAGCGCAGTTTCACCCGGATTCACCAAAAGCGCCGCGGCTTGCGCGCTGGTGCAGAGGTCCTCAACGGGGCACTCGAAACCCATGCGAGCCATCTTCTCCACGTAACTATCGACGGTTTGCGAGGAATTGTTCGTGAGAAATAACACCCGTTCCCCTTTGGCCCGCAGCTTTTCTATAGCTTTCGCCGAACCCGCAATCGGCTCGTCGCCAAGCCAAACAACTCCGTCAAGATCAAGTACCCAAGGCATGTCTCCTTGTTAGCACGGCCTTCAAGCCGCAGGCTCAACTACGCCTGAATCGATCGCTACCAACGAACGGTCAAACGGCGTGCTATGAATTTTCCGTGACCCAGTTCCGCCCGTTCAAGCCCCTTCGCTACACACAACCGGATCTTTCTGGTGTGTTCGCTCCTCCCTACGATGTGCTCTCCGCCGCCGACCGCATGGCCATGTTGGAAGCTGATCCCCACAACAGTGTTGCCATCGATTTTCCGCCCGGACGCGAAGATCCAACCGCCTACGCAGCCGTTGCCGATTTGCTGACGGATTGGATCGCCGATGGAACGCTGGCCTGGGCCACAAAGGACTCGTTCAGCATTGTGCGCATGACCGCTCCCACGATTGGCGATATCGCTGGCCGAACAACAACAGGGGTCATTGGGGCCCTCACCTTGAGCGACCCAGGAACTGGCGACATTCTTCCCCACGAGGAAACCACCTCAAAGGACAAAGCCGATCGGCTCACCCTGATTCGGGCTGCGAAAATTAATACGTCGCCCATCTGGGGGTTATCGATGACCAGCGGACTTGGTGCGTTGCTATCGAATGCGATCGCGGGAAAGTCTTCGCAAGCGCACGGAACCGATAACGACGGGGTCCTCCACGAACTCTGGATACTCGACGATGCCGAAGCTGTGCGAGCAATCGAAGCCGCGGTAGACACCACACCCGTAGTTCTTGCCGATGGCCATCATCGTTTTGAAACGGCCCTGGCCTACCAAGCCGAGCAGCCTGCCTCCAACGATTCTTCGCAGCCGACGGGTTCCGACGCAATTATGACCATGATTGTGGAGCTTGCGCCCACCGAGTTGGAGGTTCGTCCAATCCATCGTCTTGTTGATCTGCCCGAAGGTGTTTCAGGGGATTCGCTGCTTGGAGCCCTCAGCCAGTGGTTTCGTGCCGAACCCGCCCCAGCGTCGTTAGCGTCTGCGCTTGCCCAGGGAGGCGCCCCGTCAGCGTTGGCTGTGAACAGTCTTCCGTCCGAAAATGCGCTCCTGCTCATCACGGCGACGGGATGTTCGTTTCTTTCCCCGATCGACGACGCCTTCGGCCCAACGCTCACCCTTGATTCAGAGCGAGTCCGAAAATCCGTGACCGATAGTGCGCCGAATGCTGCGCTGCGGTTCCACCATGATGCCACCCACATTTACAACGAGGTTCTGGCCGGTAGGGCCGCTGCTGGCATCCTGCTTCGGCCAGCAACCGTCGAACAAATTCACGCAGTGGCTGACAAGCGAACCAGAATGCCCGCCAAAACCACGTTCTTCTGGCCAAAACCCCGTACCGGCATGGTTTTCCGTTCGGTCGAATAGTCGAATCGTCGAATACAAGATTGGGCAAGCGTGGATGTAGTCCGGCCAACATGTCGTCAGATTGGCTACCAGTTCGAGTCCCAATCGGGTGCTGCGGCTTTCGTAGTTCCCCGCCTAACGGACGACGGACCCCCGCACGTTTGTCCAAATTGAACACGATTTGACTACTTCGGGCTGAATGTGCAGCACGTAAAGGTTGGCCGCTCTATCGTGTTTGCCATGTCCGCATCTGAAGCATTTCCAGCCGGCGTTCTCGTCGGTGACGCCGTATCCGAAATTTTTGCCCTCGCGAAGTCGAAGCAATTCGCCCTACCCGCTGCAAACTGCACCGGATCCAACACTATGAACGCCGTGATGGAGACCGCCGCGAAAGTCAACTCGCCAGTCATCATCCAGTTCTCTCACAGCGGCGGCGCCTTCGTGGCCGGTAAAGGGATCAAGGTCAAAGGCGATGCTGCCTCAATCGCTGGATCACTCGCTGGCGCCCACCACGTTCACACCCTCGCTGCCGCCTATGACGCTCGGGTGATCCTCCATACCGATCACTGTGCCGCCGACAAGCTTGGTTGGGTGGATGGTCTCCTTGATGCGGGCGAGGCCCATTTCGCCGCCACGGGCAAACCACTGTTCAGCTCACACATGCTCGATCTTTCCGAAGAACCCATTGAGCACAATCTCGATACCTGCGTGAAATACCTCCAGCGCATGTCAAAAATGGGCATGACCCTCGAGATTGAGCTGGGGATCACTGGTGGCGAAGAGGACGGCGTTGATAACTCCGACGCCGATCAAGATGACCTTTACTCCAAGCCTGCCGAAGTTCTGTACGCCTACGAACGGCTCATGGAAGTGAGCGACCGCTTCACCATCGCTGCGGCCTTCGGCAACGTCCATGGCGTCTATAAGCCAGGCAACGTGCACCTCAAGCCATCGATTCTTCGAGATTCACAAGCCCACATCTCTGCGTCAAAGTCGACCGGCGCGAACCCGGTGAACTTTGTGTTTCACGGTGGATCTGGCTCATCGGCCGCAGAAATTTCCGAAGCACTGAGCTACGGAGTAGTGAAAATGAATATCGACACCGATCTTCAGTGGGCGCTTTGGGATGGCATTCGCGGCTACGAGGCCGATAAGCGTGACTTCCTCCAGGGCCAGCTCGGAAACCCATCCGGCCCAGATTCACCCAACAAGAAGCACTACGACCCCCGTGTTTGGCTCCGTGCCGGCGAATCA
>JAYSVF010000208.1:0-1541 GCA_043718695.1 Acidimicrobiia bacterium
AGATAGGTTCCGCATCACCAGCAACCCAAGCGCGACCAGTGCAACAGTTCGGAACAGAAGCGCACGACCGACACTGCTGGAAAGCGTGTCATCGAGCAGCGTGCCATCACTGAGGGCGTCAAATCCTTCGCCCGCAACGTACGGCCCAAAAAAAGCAACTGCGGCCAAACCAGAAACACCCGCAACCGCCGTAGCTCCGAGTAGCAGGGAACGAAGCCGATGGAGGTTTGGCGACAAATGCCAGCGGAACCCAAGTACATAAGCAGCGCCGCCCAGCAAAATCAGAATGCAACCAAAACTAAGCGTGCGTACTAGAGCCGAACCTGCGCTCAAGGCGGTATCAGTCTTGCCATTGGTGAGGAGGTCCCGTGCCAGTTTGGCCACAGCAGTTTGATCTCCAGCAGCGCCAACTCGGAACGTAAACGCTCCGCGTATGGGATGTCCGTCCTCGGAAACGGCTCGCCACGAAACCACATAAGCGCCATCGGCCAAGATCGGAACGGCAACCGAAATGGTGTTGATCTGGTTTGGTGAGGCATTGGTTCGAGGCTTTTCGGTGCCGATTCGCTCCGCTCTCTCGTTGAGAACACGCACACCGCCGTTGGGAACCGTAACTCCCTGATCGAAGGTGATGCTCACTTGCCGGGGTGATTTGGTCACCACCGAGCCAGCTTCAGGTGAAGTTGATTCTACTGAGGAATGAGCCAAAGCGGTCGACGGAAAGGCAGCAACGCCTAGGAGGACTACCACGGCGATGAAGCCAAACAGTTTGGTTAAGAAGGCTGTGGATCGGCAGTACCGTGGACTCTTTAGTCGCCAGCTGGTGACGAAAAACGTGAATCCGCGAGTTGGTGTTACTGGTTGGGCACTCGACTTCCGATAGTTCATCGAGAAAAAGGAGCTGAAAATCGGCTTGCTAGCTTTGCGTTCAAGAACGGTGAACGCAGAGATGCTGAGGACGAGGGCAACAGCCACAATAATGCGGTGCCGAACAGCGCAATGATGTGATGTGTTTCCAGGGAGAGGCCGCTGTTGGCTGAGTCACGAATGTTTGTGAACACATCGGTCGCGAGTGCCCCGGTGCGGGTAAAGGTGCCGATGATAACCAGTGCGGTAAGAACGCTGGCGACTACCCGAACCGCGGCAGCCGAAAACGGTTTTAGGGCGACGTAGATGAATCCTGCGGCGAGTGCGATCTCCGAAGCAGCGGCTTCCCGAGTGAGATGTTCCGCACCTGAGTTCATCGCAAACGCTCCGCCACCTGTTGATCCCAACAAATCGGGAAGCGCCCCAAGTGCCTGCGCGGCTCCAGTCACCGTCAGCGCCATCAAGACCGACGGGGCCATGGCAAATCGGCGACTTTGCATCGCCCTCGGCGCCCTTGCAGGGCCAGTCGAATCACGGTCAATCGCTACCCGAATGGCTGGGCGAAGATCAACATCGAACGAGGTGGCCGGCCGTAAGCGCAAACGTCGGAAACGCGCTGTGGACTCGCTCACCGCAACACACGCTGGACATTGCGACATGTGTGCATCAACATC
>JAYSVF010000209.1:0-3617 GCA_043718695.1 Acidimicrobiia bacterium
GTGCTGGATCTTCACGTCGCCATTGGCCGCATGTCTTCACGAGCAGGTAAGGGCACCGGTGTGGCCAGCGTAAACGGTCAAAAAGCATGCGAAGCCGAACTGCTCTTCGTACTAGTCGACGTTTAGCCCTTCGGGCCCTCGGCTGATTGCTTCCAGTCAGGTCACCGCAACGGCTGCTCGGGTTAGGCCTGTTCTTGGCTGTCACCCCAGTGCCTGTTACCTGAAACAGAACCTGATTGGCTGCTTGGAGCAGTTCATGCGGTGCGGTTTGATTCACCGAAACCCCGGTGGGGCTCACCCATTGCCGGTCGATTCGCCCGTAGCCTGGCGGGGTCATGGATCTTGATTACTTAACCCGAATTCTCACCAGTCATGTCTACGACGTGGCCGAGCGGACCGATCTACAACAAGCGGTTGGTCTATCGGAGCGGCTGGGGAATGACGTTTGGTTTAAGCGGGAGGATCAACAGCCGATTTACTCGTTCAAGATCCGTGGTGCGTACAACAAGATGGCGTCGCTCAGTGCTGAGGAGCGAGCCGCAGGGGTTATCACCGCATCGGCTGGAAATCACGCTCAGGGGGTTGCTTATTCAGCGCAGCACCTTGACATGCAAGCAACGATCGTGATGCCCGTAACCACGCCCGATATCAAAGTCCGTGCGTGCCGGGCCCGTGGTGCAACGGTGGTGCTGCACGGTGACAGCTACTCCGACGCAGAAAGCTATGCGCGCAAACTAGAAGCCAATACGGGTATGACATTTGTTCATCCCTACGATGACCCGCTGGTAATTGCGGGACAGGGGACGATTGGCTTAGAGATCTCCCAACAGGCTCATGTGGATGACTTCACGATCTTTGTACCCATCGGCGGCGGGGGTCTGGCTGCTGGGATCGCTGTCTACCTCAAAAGCATCATGCCAAAGGTCCGAGTGATCGGCGTAGAGCCCGATGATGCCGACGCCATGGCCCAAAGTTTGGCGGCCAACCAACGAGTGCGATTAGATACCGTGGGCCTCTTCGTCGACGGGGTTGCCGTCAAGCAAGTAGGTGTGCATACCTTTGATCTGGTGCAACGCTATGTTGACGAAGTCATCACGGTGAGCACCGATGAAGTATGCGCGGCTATTAAGGACGTGTTCGAAGATACCCGTTCAATTCAGGAGCCAGCCGGTGCCTTAGCCGTCGCTGGATTAAAACGCTATGCACGCGAACGAAACCTGCACGGTGAAACCCTCATTGCCCTTACGTGCGGGGCGAACGTGAACTTTGATCGCCTGCGCCACGTTGCTGAACGAGTCAACTATTCGGAACGAACCGAACTGCTTTTGGCTATTACCGTGCCCGAGCGACCCGGCTCATTCAAGGCCCTTATCGGGGTAATCGGTGCGCGTTCGGTGACGGAGTTCAACTACCGCCGCGCAGCGGGAGCAGAAGCACACGTACTGGTTGGGGTGCAGCTGAGCGACGCCAACGAACGGGAAGTGTTCGTCGAGATGCTCGAAGCTGCAGGGTATGCGGTGTTGGATCTCAGTCACGATGAAGTGTCGCTCGTGCACGCCCGGCACATGGTCGGCGGACGGGCGCCGGGCTTGCAAGACGAGCGGCTGTACCGTTTCGATTTCCCCGAACGCCCTGGCGCACTGATGGGCTTTCTTGATGCGCTTGATCCCGAGTGGAGCCTGTCGCTGTTCCACTACCGCAACCACGCCAGCGCCGATGGCCGTGTCCTCGCCGGTGTTCAAGTTCCCGACGGCGATTTGGCTCGCTTCAAACAATCACTCGACCAACTTGGTTACCCCCACGTCGACGAAGGCAACAACCCCGCCTACCGCCTCTTCCTGACGTAGTTAGGGTCGGCGCACTACCGGTTGGCGGGGCCGAAGATGATGGTGCCGTTGTGGCCGCCGAAGCCGAAGGAATTGGAGAGAGCGGGGGCTGGGGTCCAGGCGCGGGGGGTGTCGAGTACGAGATCCAAACCAACTTCTGGGTCCACCGATTCCGCAGAGGTACCCCGGGTTGGTGGAATCAAAGCGTGGTGGATTGATAGGGCGAGTGCAACAGCTTCGATCGCACCAGCGCCACCGAGAGCGTGACCGGTAACGCCTTTGGTTGACGTCACGATTGGGCCGGGACTGCCAAACACCTTGGCGATGGCGCCAGCCTCGGCGGCATCGTTGAGCGGGGTGGAGGTGCCGTGGGCGTTGATGTGCCCAACGTCGGAAGGAGAGATTCCGGCATCGGCCATCGCTAACTCCATGCACCGAACCGCACCGGAACCACCGGGGGCAGGTGCGGTGATGTGATGGGCGTCGGCGGTGGAAGCCGAACCGAGCACTTCGGCATAAATGGTGGCTCCGCGGGCTACGGCACGATCCCACTCTTCGAGGATCACGACCCCAGCAGCTTCGGCCATCACGAACCCGTCACGCCGGACATCAAAGGGGCGTGACCAGCCGCTGGTGGACAACGCCGTCATGTTGCCAAATCCCGCCATGGCGGTCGGCGTCATCGCGGCTTCGGAACCACCGGCAACAACCACGTCGCAAGCGCCAGTAGCAATCAACCGGGCCGCATTTCCAATGGAATGGGTTCCAGCGGCGCAAGCCGTCGTAACCGCCTCGCAGGGCCCCTGGAAGCCGTATTTCATCGACACGGAAGCAGCAGCAGCATTGGGCATCATCATGGGAACGAGAAACGGAGAAACTCTGCGAGCACCCTTTTCGTGATGAATCACAATTTGCTCTTCAAGCGTTTCGAGCCCACCAACGCCAGTACCGATCAAGGTACCAATTCGAGCCGGATCAGCATTGAGCTCACCAGCATCGCTCAGCGCTTGTGATGCCGCAGCTAGGGCTAACTGGCTAAACCGATCGGATCGCCGGGCTTCTTTTGGTCCCTCAAAGAACGGGAGCGGATCGAAGTTCTCGATGCGTCGTTCCGCAGTCCCCGGGTTACTCGTGAGCAGGGCATTCCAAAAAGCTTCGACGGTGGTACCGGCGTGCGCGACAACTCCAAGGCCAGTTATTGCAACTCGTTTTGGATAGTTTCGTTCGGCCATGGCTGCCGCTCCTGTGTGTCGGTGTGTGTTTTGCAAAAAGCTCAACGAACCTTGGTTCGCGAGGAATTGCGCTAAGGAAGTGGGTTCGCGCTCTTCGAACGCGAACCCAAGTAACAACGCATTTTAGTGTGTGTTAACGCAAAGAAGTTGACGTTAAGTTCGGTGCAGTTTCGGTGTTGTCGCTGGAAACTGAGGAAACCATTGCGCAATAATTGCGCATCCCTGTACTAAATGCTGAGCTTGGCGCAGACGAGTTCGAAGGCCTGTCCAACGGTCTTTACGTCGGCCAGATCGGATTCGGGAATCTCTACATCGAAGTTCTCTTCGAGGGCCATAACGAACTCCACAAGGTCGAGTGAATCGGCGTCGAGGTCGTCGGCGAAGCTGGCCTCAATTACGACCTTATCGGCATCAACCGACAACACATCGACAGCGGCTTTTTTGAAGGTGTCGAAGGCTTCGTCACGAGTCATTTAGGGGTCCTTTCAGAAGAACAACATGTTCTTAGTGGTTACAGGTAGAGCAAAACGTTGAATCAAAACAGAGAATTTAGTGCACA